>JAKALU010000090.1 GCA_021824065.1 Nitrospirota bacterium | reverse complement strand
TGAGTTCCTGCTGTTTCTCTTTATACGTTGGAACCCTTTCAAGCCATCCCAGAGGCGTAATCATCGAAAGCAGAAGATGTAACTCCGCATGCTGGAGGATTTTTGACTGAATAAATATTGTGCATTTGTCAGGGTCAAGCCCAGCAGCAAGGAAATTCATAAGAATATCATTTGTCGAGTCCTTTATTGCAGAGGGATCTGCATATCCTGTTGTAAGAGCGTGCCAGTCAGCGATAAAATAAAAACAATCATATTTATCCTGCAATTTCACCCAGTTCTGTAAAGCTCCAACAAGATTTCCGAGATGAAGCTTACCGCTTGCCTGCATGCCGCTAAGAACCCTGTCCAAATTAACCTCCATATTTAGAACTTGAAAGTTAAGAGTGAAAAGTTAAAAGTGAAATTTTCTAATCTGCTTATTTAATTCATAATTCTAACTTTCAACTCTCAACTCTTAACAATGTTGTACTATTATTAATGTATCTACGGCAGGCTGTCAAGGAATGCCGGTATTTCCCCTTTTGCCGAGAATCCTCAGAAAAGCGCCGACCACCTCGGTGTCGAATTGTGAGCCTGAATATTTTTTGAGTTCTGACACAGCATATTCAATTCCTGGAGAGGGTCTGTAGGGTCTGTCCGATGTCATCGAGTCGAATGAATCAGCCACATGGAGTATCATTGCACCGAGGGGAATCTCTTCACCCTCAAGTCCATCAGGATATCCCTTTCCATCAATCCTCTCGTGGTGATGCCGGATTAAAGGGATTATGTCTTTTAACTGTTTTATTGATTTAAGAATCTCCGCTCCTTGAGCAGGATGTTTTTTCACAATTTCAAACTCTTGGTCTGTAAGTTTTGCTGGCTTATCAAGGAGGTAATCATAAGTACCCACCTTCCCGACATCGTGAAGCAGCCCGGCAAGTCTTAAATTTTTTATTTCATCCGCATTTAAACCCATTTCTCTTGCGATTTCTTCAGCGTATGCAGCTACTCTTTCGGAATGCCCCTTTGTCCATGGGCTCTTTGCATCAAGAGCGCCGACCATTGCAGATACAATTCCCATAAAGAGTTCTTCCAGCTCTTTATACGATTCGGTAATGTCCTGAAGCATATTCAAGAATGCGTCCCTGCTATTTATGAGGGTTTCCTCCCTTTTTTTCATCACCGTTGCATCAATCATTGAATGGACTACACCTATCAGACTGCCGGTAAGCGGGGATGTGTGAACAACCAGATGTTTTTTTAGCGATGGTTCATAAAGCTCAGACGTTTCAGGCATTCCGCTTCTCATAGTTTTTACCATCGGGCAGTTTTCAACAGGCTGGTCTGTACCGTGGACTATCTGATAACACTTCATCCCCCTGACATCGTTAGTCCTTCCGCAGATTTCAATGAACGCTTTATTAGCAAGCACGATATTAAAATCAGTATCGTGGGCTGAAACAGCATAAGGAAGTCCTTCAATCAGCACCTGCCATGTCTTTATATATTCGCCAACCATTTTATGGACAATATCCTTATCCTGCATCATTGCCTTTTTTATGTTTTGAAAGTTCAGCCTCTAATTTAGCAATCTTCTCTTTCAACTCCTTCATCTTAAGTTCCCTGCCAACAGCCATCTCATAAAACTCTTCAAGCTCTTTTACCCTCTTTTTAATCTCTCCCTCTGCCTTTTTGCGCTCTTCTTCATGCTCCATGCTTTCAAGGGCATAAGAAATGTCTGCTGCAATTTCCTTGACCAATTCAACTTCCTCTTCATCAAAAAAGTTTGGTTCCGATGCATAAATATTTAATGCCCCTGCTACTCTCTCGTTTACCTTTATCGGAAATACAACGGAAGAACGGTAGCCTCGTTTCAATGCTTCTTCCCGCCAGGGCAAAATGCATAAGTCATTCTGTATATCATTGCAGAGAAAATATCTGTCCTCTCGCATGGCATTTCCAACCGGCCCTCTGTCTTCAGCCTTATCACCGACAGAGATTCTAATTCTTTTAAGATATCCTTCCTCTACTCCGCTGTGAGCTACAGGGTTTACTAACATGGTATCCGTATCAACCAATCCAACCCATGCCATTCTGAATAAGCCATATTTAACAGCAATACTGCACACCTCCTGGAAAAGCCTGTCCCTTTCACGAACCCGCACTATTGCCTCGTTAACACGACTCAGCACCGCATACAAGCGGTTGAGGTGAATAATTTTTTCCTCTGCCAACTTGCGTTGGGTCACATTATTAAGAGAAAAAACTAAAAATTCCACTTCACCTTTATCATCTAAAATAGGCACCAGGGTCCAGTCCCAGTAGGTAATCCCCCGCTCAGGGTGTTTGGCATAGACAAAGGGTCTTGCAACTGCCTGAAAAGACTTTTTTGTCTCAACCACTTGTTTAAATATCTCTATTGCATCAGAGGGGTAAAATTCGAAATGGTTATGTCCGGGGAATTCCGACACATCACGCTCGTCTACTCTGGCATACGCTTCATTTACACGGATAAAGTTGAACTCTCTATCAAGGAATGCCAAAGGAGTAACTGTATGCCTGAAGAATGCCTCCATGATTCTTGATTGTTCCTCAATCTTCGCTTTTGCCTTATCGAGTTCCCTTATCTTTTCTTCAAGTTTAGTAGCTACCACTTCGCTGTATTTCTTTAGGTACTCTTCTTCCTCTTCAATTAGCTCAGCGGTAATCGCTTTTTCCTTTTTCCTATTTTTCAGTATTATTTCGACTTCTTCCCAGAGTTCCTTCGGCTCTTTCGGCTTTATGATATACCCATCAGCGCCAAGAGAGATTGCAAGGTTCACGTCCCTGTCACCTCTGTAAATTGCTGAGTAAAAAATAAAGGGGATTGATTTCAGGGTCTCATCTGCCTTCACTTCCCTTAAAAAATGGAATCCGTCCATCACAGGCATCAGTGCATCCGAGATTATCAGATCAGGTTTATGCACAGAGGCCATCTCGATTCCTTCCAGCCCGTTTGCGGCCTCTATAACCTCATGGCCGTGCTTTTCCGCTATATACCTTAACAGTCTTCTTTCTTCACTTATATCTTCAACTATCAGTATCCTCATTTTCCCTCAATCCCTAACAGTTTGTGTATCCTGTCCACGATTGTAAGCGGGTCTATCGGCTTTTCGAAATACCCGCTGCATCCTGCCTCAAGTATCCTTTCCATATCGCCGCGCATTGCATAGGATGTTATTGCAACTATCGGGATATCGTGGTCGGATTTTGAGGCCCTGATCCGTCTCGTAGCCTCGAGGCCGTCAATCCCGGGGAGCTGGATGTCCATAATAACAAAAAATGGCCTCTCCCTTATTGCAAGCTCCACACCTTCTTCTCCTGTCGCAGCAGCTATGACCTTGTATCCTCTCCGCTCAAGCGCATATTTTATGAGCACCAGATTATCCTTGTTGTCCTCTACCACAAGGACATTCTTCATCGTGAAGCCTCCGCTGATAACCTTGCAGGGATTCTTAAGATAAAACAACTGCCCTCTCCGTATCTGCTTTCGGCCCTGATTTCTCCGGTTAGAAGATCTGTAGCGATTTTCTTTGTCAGATAAAGACCGAGTCCAGTACCCTTTACCTTTGAACTTAGCGGGGAAGGAATGCGGACAAAAGGTGAAAACAGTTTCGGCATGTCTTCTTCTTTTATCCCCACGCCTGTATCAGCGACAGAGACTTCGAGGGAATCCCTGATTAACCGCGCAACTATTTTAATCTTCCCACTCTCGGTAAACTTTAAGGCATTACTTATCAAATTTGTCAGACATTGAAACAGCCTTCGCCGATCCGTATGCATGTCATGGTGGATCAATTCACTCTGCAACTCCAGACCCTTTTCACTTATCTCCTTCCTAAACAATTCCACTGCCTCTGAGAGGACATCATGAGCATCGAAGTCCTCACAAACGGTTTCGAGCTTCCCGGCCTCGATCTTTGATACGTCTATTACATCGTTGATGAGTGCAAGCAAATGTCTGGCCGACCTGAGCACTGTCGAGAGGTTCTTCTTTTGTTCTTCATTCAGAGGACCGAACCATTCTTCCATGACGATACTTGAAAAACCTATTATGGAGTTGAGCGGCGTTCTCAGTTCATGGCTCATTGAGGCTATGAACACCGACTTCATGCGGTCAAGTTCCTTTAATTTCTCATTCGCCTGTTTCAGTTCATCGGTTACACCCCTCAGATCTTCCACAACATTTAGGAGGGCCCGCTCATTTTCCTGAAGCTGATGGGTTTTCTCTTCGAGGTCCGCTGTTCTTTCTTTCACTATTCCCTCAAGATGTTCCCTGTATTTCCTCAATTCCTCCTCGTCCTCCTTGCGTGCGGTTACATCGGCGCCCACCTCAAATCTGACGACACGTCCGTCTATCCACTGAATTGCCCTATCCCTTAATTCATACCATCTGCCATTAACCGTATTCTTCATCTCCCATGTATGCACCCCTGTGGGATTCCCTTTTTCGTCAAGCAGATACTTGTTTGTGCAAAACTTGCAAGGCCCGGTCTGGTTTGCCTGAAGGGTCTGCCAGCAGGTCTTCCCTGTTACATCGCCGAATAAATTCCTGGTATACTGATTTATATACAAAATCTCGTACGTATTCATGTCAATGACATAAACAAGCACATCCTGACTGTCCAGAACTGTGTTAAACCTCTGGTTCGATATTTCCAGTGCAGCTACTGCCTTCTTTCGCTCATCTATTTCACCTTTTAAAAGCTCGGTCTGGGCATAAAGCTTATGATACGATGACCTCAGGTTTTCCAGAGCATTGTTAAGTGTTATGAATTTATCGGACGGGAGCCTTTCGGGTTCTAATACCAAAAATAAGAGCGCATCCGAATCTATTGTCCTTCTTTGAATTAAAAATCCACTGCAGCGGGGTTTTATTATCTGACCGTCACTCCTGCGCAAGGAGAGCGAGCCGGGAACAGGTTCTGAACTTCTTAAACAATTCCGCAGATATCTCGAAACTTTCTCCCTTGAATCGCATACGAGGTCGTTTATCCCTTTCCCCTTAAATTCCCGGGCGCTGAGCCCAAGAGTTTTTTCACAGGAGATGTTTGCAGCAATAATCTCCCCGCCCTCTGAAATGAGAAATACTGCCTGCGGCCAGTTTTTTATAAGCAAATTAAAACATTCAATCAAATCTTACATGCTCCTGAAATATTCCCTCCCTTCAGCTTTTTCTGCTTCAAGGGAAGGAGTTAAATATACTATTACCTCGCATTTGCCATCTCCCCTTGCTATGGTTTTCTTCAATACCACCTTGGCATAACCCAGATTTTCTGCTGTTATTACACCAAAAACATTTGAGGTCATCATGCACATTGACGGCCGATCGAGCACTTTCTCACCAAACGGGCACGCATTGCAGCTTAATACAATTTTTTCGCTATCTTGCTCGATAAGGCGAAAATCTCCCTGAATTTTTCTCTTTAAATCAACGAGAACCCAAGCCACTTGAAAGGAATCGAGTGTGGATACACCAATTTCTTTCTTGTAAAGCTCATTTATCCATTCGCCGATATTCTGTCCTACTACACCTATATATCCTGAGGCATCTGAATATCCCACAACATCTTCGAGTACACCTGCCAGTTCCCTTACCAGACTCCTTAAGAATATGTCGCGATCAAGAGGAACGTTTGATTTAATCTCAATACCCATAAAACTTTTCCTCCTTCAACACTGTTCAAAGAAACTTAAACCTTTATCCTTTCTTATCCGGTCGAAAAAATGAGAGGTCCTATGAAAAAGCAAATAACCTCTGTAAAAACTATTTTCCCCTCCTTAAAAAGACTATCTCACAGGCTTTCTGGGTTGTCAAGAAATCGGGATGTCGCAGGATAATATTAAAACAACTGCAGGAGTTTAAGGAAAAGGTTTACCATCGGGATTACAAAATAGTTAGCTATTCCTGTGGCAATAAGGATAATGACTATTATCATGCCAAATGGCTCTATCCTGCTGAAAGAAATAGCCTGCTTGTATGGAAGAAATCCCACCAGTACCCTTCCCCCGTCAAGCGGGGGAATCGGAATCAGGTTAAATGACGCCAGCACAACATTTATTATTATGCTTGACCTGAGCATCATAGCCAATGGCTCCAAAACCTTAGCTCCTACGCCTTCAGGAACAAAAGCTGAAAGTGGGAAGACTACAAACTTAAGGATCAAGAGACTTACAACAGCAAGCAGCACATTGGTCATAGGCCCGCCTGCTGCCGAGATTGCCATATCCCTTTTGGGGTTTTTAAAGTTCATCGGATTTATCGGGACAGGTTTTGCATAACCAAAAACAAACTGACCATTTGTAAAAATCAGCAACAACATGGGCATCAGGATTGTGCCTACGGGATCGATATGGGCAAGCGGGTTTATAGTAAGCCGCCCCATCATCTTTGCAGTCGGGTCACCGAGTTTATTTGCAATAAAACCATGGGAAAGCTCATGAAAGGTTATGGCTATCAGCACAGGGAGTGCATATATGGCTAATTGTCTGAGAATGGATGAAAAGTCCAATCTTATTTACCCGTTTAAATTGGATGCAGTATCTTATCTATCACGGTTCTTGCCACAACCAATGGGTCAATAAAGGCGCTCTCCATGTCATGCTCGATATCTCTTTTATTGGAGAGATATGTGATGCGGTCCTGCATCCTGTCGCGAAGGTAACTGAGGTATTCCGGTGCCCTTGTTGGTTTGTATTTCTTATCATAATCAGCGCTGAATAGTTCATTGCCGTTCCTGGGAAGAAGAAGCCCTTCAAATGCCTTCCATTCTCTCCATTCGATATTTCCCCTTACCAGTTCCGTCACGATCTTAAGGGAGAGTTCCTTCGGAATATCAAACAGGCCTTCAGGAAGACCAAAGGCATGCGTGTTCATGATATAGCATTCTGTCCCGAGCTTAAAAAGTTTTTTAAACTGCTGGCAGTCCACCATCAGAGGATGCACTCTGAATGGATTGGCAAAAGGTTCAATGACAAGTTTTGCGAGCTCTTCTTTGGGAACATTCTCAACGCCTTTTGCGCGGAGTGTGCTTAAAGACGCTCCCATGGCAACTGCAAGTCCTACTGAATTGACCTTGCATATCGGAGGCAGGCTTGTGTCTTTCTGAAGCCATATCACCATACCAGGTCTCTCACAAAAATCTTCATGATTAAACATGTCTCTTGATTTCAGACAGCGGCCATTATCATTTCTTATGTCCTCGCAAACCATTTTCCTTTTGCCATCGGGGAGCAGTGTAGTGCCTACATTCTGCGCTGAATAGAAATATTTAATATCAGGGTCATCAAATGTGACGGCGTCTGTTTTATCAAAAAGAGTCGGTTCAAGGGCAATAGTAAAGTTGTGTTCAAGGTCAATCAAAAATGCATCATCATGGATAACATTAACCTTTTCATTCTTCTTTAATGTCCCTGCATGGTCATGACTGTTTGTAATAGAAGACTTTCCCGAACCTGATAAGCCGAATACTGCAACAGGTGGCTTATTCCCGATCTTCTTAATTCCCCCATGACATGCGACCATATTCTGGCGAACACCTATGGTCCAGGCAATAGTCAGCGTGCCCTTTTTTCTTTCGCCAAAGTATCTCAGTCCAAGTATCGCAATACAATTCTGGGCTTCGTCAATAATAACGAGCCCATTTGGGAAATCAGTATGCGACCATTCAGGGTCTGCAAAAACAAGGATATCAGGTTCATCTAACGCCCTCGACTTCTTGTATAAATCAATCCAAGGCTTCATCCACGGCGAAAAGTTAATCCCCCAGTCAAGCATATTCTTTGCATCGGTTTCAGGGCTTAGAAGATGCGCCTTGACCATAAAATCAGGATGAAGCCCGGCAATTCCTTCAAGCCATAATCCGGGTCTACGGTTGAAATGGTAGATGGCTTCGCCAAGTAAGCCGAGATATTTATCTCTGTCTTTGCCCATCTCGCGAACAAGTCGTCTTGCCCTCGCTGTACGGCCAACAATCCCGCCGTCATTGGAGACGAGTATCTTTGCATCTTTTGGAAGCCCGAACTGTTCTGGTTTATACATTGGATGAGATGTGACAACAACCTCAGACTGCTTAACTGCAAGGCTGTAAAGCTCAGCCATCGTCGTCTTTCTCACGGAATTAGCAAAGAAAGCGCTCTCGATGTAAGCTCTCCAAGAGGAACCCGGTATCTTATGTTTACTCGCCATTTTGACGTCTCCTAATTTTTCATGGATGTTTTTCTTGAAAAAGGACTAATGGTTAAAATTAGAACCCGATCATTTTTCAAGGTAGATATAAATATAATAGGTTTTTTACTGGAAAGTCAATTACATGTCTATTTTTATCAGTTTATGCTCTCTCGCTTTATCGCATCAGCCACTTTGGCGACCTTTCTCATTTCCTTCACATCATGAACCCTGATGATGTTTGCGCCGTTAAATATCGAGATTGCAACAGCAGCAGCAGTGCCTTCAAGCCTCTCTGATGCAGGGGCACCATTGAGAATCTTTCCTATGAATGCCTTTCTCGATGGGCCTATGAGTATCGGCTTTTCAAGAAGCGTAAATTCATGAAGCCTGCTTATTATCTCAAGGTTGTGGTCAAATGTTTTCCCAAAGCCAATTCCGGGGTCTATTATAATCTTATCTTCAGCGATTCCGAATTTTAAGGCGAGCCTGATACTAATCCTCAGGTAATCCATAATCTCAGGGATTAGCGCTTCATAAACAGGCTCTTTCTGCATAGTCTTCGGATTGCCTTTGATATGCATTAAAACAACCGGAACTTTATATTCCGAGACAACCTTCGGCATTTCAGGGTCAAACCTTAGTCCGCTTATATCATTAACAATGGAAGCGCCAGCATCGAGAGCCCTTCTTGCAACCTCTGCCTTATATGTGTCTATTGATATAGGCGCCTTAATATCCTTTGCCAGAGCCTCTATCACTGGGATTGCGCGCCTTATTTCTTCTTCTGATGAAACAGGTTCAGAACCAGGTCTTGTTGATTCTCCTCCGATATCAATGATATCTGCTCCATCCTCTATCATTTTAAATGCTTTTTTGATAGATAGAGATTTGTCAGAAAGCCCATCGCCTGAAAATGAATCAGGGGTGACATTCAGAATGCCCATTATGTAAGTCTTTTTAGAAAAGTCTAAGGAGAAATTTGACCATGCTATTTTCATTGTTCTTTATCTCTCATCGTATTGCCAAGATCGTCGGCCTCTTTGCCGAGCACATGCCGGAAAAGAAACAAAATAGCATTAAATGTCTGATTTTGCGTAGAAGAAGAGACTTTCTGTTTGAGTGCAAGATGGCTCAGGAAGGGTCTCTTTGTTAGTGCCGGACGATTTTGCCATAAAATACGAACCTCGCTTTTAGCCCATATTACCACAAAAGACGAAATACCACAAAGATTAGTCTGTTGATTTTATTGAGTTTTTTAGCTTTCCTAATGCTTTGTTTTATGCTATATTGTATCAAATTTCAGGGAAAAACGAACTTCGTATATTATATGTTGGCACAAGATGATGATAAATAAAAACCATACGGTAATTTCGGATCAAGGCGAATCGTGTACCCCATGACTGAATCCCCATCTCTTAGCGGCTCTGATTCCGCCATGCGATGCGGATCACCACCCCAAATATCATGCCAAAGAGAATCAATTCCAACTTCAGTCAAAAAAAGAATATCAGGGCGGCATCCGTGTTCTTTCTCAAAATGTCTTCGTGCTTCATCGATGACGCTTAATAAACACATATTATTCCCCTTTCTTGGAGGTTATCAAAATGGCTGACGACAAAAAGACTCATCAGTGTTTTATTTGCGGAAACAAATTTCAATACTAAGAACACAAATATGACGGTAAATGGATAGCTAAATACGATATCAAAGTTTGTATGCCGTGCTGGAAAAGTAATTGGGACGGCTGGCCAGGTGAGCGTGCCACCAAAATCATTAACCACCTGAAAGAAAACGGCATCCCAATTCCACCAATGAACGCAAAAGGATGGCTGCCTCGCAGTTAAAAAATGCAAAATGAAAGACAGTGCCAACAAATCTTTCAACCAGACGCGGGTTTTACTCGGTCTGGTTTTCATGCGTCTATCTCCGCGCTGGTTAAATTCATCGTTAGAAGCGGAGATAAAATAAAAAATGACAAATCGTGATGCCGGATTACTCACATTCAGGGCTCTTGCAGTGTATGCTGGAATCCTTGCGGTGGAACAGGCAGAGAGAGTTTTCCGCTTCTGGCCAGATGAGACTGAAACAGAATTATTGGGAATTGTCTACGCTCAAATATTTGCACCTCCCCTACTACTATTTAGTATGTGCTCTTATTTTATGGTTTATATCGCCGATTTTGGCACGCAGGATGTTTGCCACTTCAGAAATAATTGAAAGCTCAACTGTGACACTGACTGATATAAAATCACTTGTCTTCTCAGCAATTGGCCTTTTGTTGCTCGTAGAAACAATTCCTGATTTAACAAAAACCATCTTTCTTATCTTTCTACGATAGCGTTCGATACGTATGAAAAAGAGACATTGAGGCAGAGGAATTTTCTTATTGTGGTTACATTATTGAAGCTTGGAATAGGTTCTTGGTTATTCTTAGGTACTCAGGGACTGTTGCGTGTTTTGAGCAGACTAAGAAGGGACTGAATAATGAAATCAACTTCTAACGGATCACTCAAGCCGACCGGGTAGGACATTTCGACAACATTGTATATGAAAGATTTATGAATTTTAGCTAAAATATATAGCAGATGCAAAACAAATAAAGGAAGGGGGATATAACCGTGAAGAAAATAACTGCAACAGATACTATTGAATTGTCGATACCTGAGAGAATCCAACTCGTAGAAGATATTTGGGATACTATAGCCACAGAGGCTGAGGCTATTGAATTAACAGAAGATGAGAAAAAGATAATTGATGAACGATTGGAGGCTTATCATAGAAACCCTGCTTTAGGCTCTCCATGGGAGGATGTTTATAAAAGGATATTGAGCAGGCAATGAAATATAAGGTCATTGTCAGGCCTGAAGCCGAAGATGACTTGAAGGAAGCCTTTTCATGGTATGAAGATAAGAGGACAGGTTTAGGTTATGACTTCCTTTTGCAGGTTGATGCAGGAATCAACTTCATCAATAGAAATCCTGAAATTCATCCAACAGAATACAAAGGAACGAGGAAACATCTTATCAAAAGATTTCCATACAAAATCATTTATCTTGTCGAGGGGAATAAAATAATCGTTCTTGCCGTGATACACGGAAAAAGAAGTCCAGAATTAGTTAAAAAACGGATAAA
>JAKALU010000089.1 GCA_021824065.1 Nitrospirota bacterium | reverse complement strand
GATCTTTTACGGCTTGGCAATAAAATTTGGAAAACATATAGAAGGAGTAAATTATGGCATATAAGCTGCTTCTTGCCGATGACAGTATTACTATACAAAAGGTCGTAGAACTTGTCCTTGCCGAAGAAGGATTTCAGATCAAGGCTGTTAGCAACGGTGAAGAGGCACTTGCCGCTCTCGCAACTTTCAAGCCTGATATAGTCCTTGCTGACATAGAAATGCCCAAGATGAACGGCTATCAGCTATGTGAAAAGCTGAAAACCAATCCAGCAACCAAAGACGTGCCTGTTATCCTTCTGTCAGGGGCATTTGAGCCGCTCGATGAAGAACTTGCAAGACAGGTAAAGGCAGACAGTTTTGTTATCAAACCATTCGAATCTCAGGAGTTAATAAGTAAAATAAATGCATCTCTGATATCGCCTGCAGCGATAGAAGGAGAGGCTTTAGCAGTGGAAGCCGAAGAGGCTGTAGTTGCAGAGGCTGCCATTGCCGAGGAAGACCTCTGGGCAATGGAAGAGGTTCCGACAGAGGCTGCTGCTATAGAAGAAGTACCGTCAGAAGCTGTGGCAGAGGAGTTTGCCCTTCCCGAGGCATTCGAAACTGCGGAATCGGAAGAGATAAGCATTGCTGAGGCTCTCGAGGCTGCAGAAGAGGCAGAGTTAAAGGCAGAGGCAATTATTGAGCGGGAAATTGCAGCCCCTGTTGTGGAAATGGGGCGCATAGAAAAGATAACCGCACCAGCTCCACCAGAAAAGGTTGTTAAGATGCCGGAGATATCGCTCCCATCCAAAGAAGAGTTATCTTCCATGTTTAAAAAGGCAGTAGATGAAAGAATTGCATCATTCCTCTCGACAATAGATATTAAAAACGCCCTGCTTTCATCCATTGCACCCTCATTAAAGGATTCCATTGAGAAAATTTTATGGGAGGTCACACCTGAGCTTACTGAAAAGCTTATTAAGGAAATGCTGCAGAGTTCGCTTGCCTCATTGAGCAAGGAAGTAGAAAAGGTAATATGGGAGACAGTCCCCGAGGTTGCAGAGACAATGATTGCAAGGGAGATAGAGAAGATAAGGTCCGAGATGTAAAGATAGATATTAGGGGTTAGGGATCGGGAATTGGCAAAACTCCAAAAACTAACCCCTAATCCCAACCCCAAACCCCCAGACTAATTTTATGACAGAATTAAATAAAAGTTATATCCCTAAGGGTATAGAAGAGAAGTGGTATGAGGTATGGGTTAGCAAAGGCTATTTCAGACCTGAGATAAATGCCTCTGGAGAACCATACTCAATTGTGATCCCTCCTCCGAATGTAACCGGCTCGCTTCACATGGGACATGCCCTTAACGCAACACTTCAGGATGTTCTTGCACGCTGGAAAAGGATGTGTGGTTTTAAAGTGCTCTGGCTTCCCGGCACTGACCATGCAGGCATTGCAACACAGAATGTGGTTGAACGGCAGCTCGCATCAGAGAAACTTACCCGTCAGCAGCTTGGAAGAGATGCGTTTATAGAGAAGGTATGGAAATGGAAGGCTGAATACGGCGGAAGGATAATACATCAGCTCAAAAGGCTCGGAGCGTCATGTGATTGGTCAAGAGAGAGATTTACACTCGATGAAGGCCTTTCAAAGGCTGTCAGGGAGGTCTTTGTAAGACTTTACGAAGAGGGGCTGATATACCGTGATAACAGATTGATAAACTGGTGTCCACGCTGTCACACAGCTTTATCAGATCTTGAAGTAGAGCACGAGGAGTTTGACGGCACATTAACTCATATCAGGTATCCATTTGCAGACAGCAGCGGCTTTCTGATAGTTGCTACAACAAGACCTGAGACCATGCTCGGAGATGCAGCAGTTGCTGTAAACCCATCAGATGAGCGGTATAGGGATTTAGTTGGGAAAACCATTGCTCTTCCACTGACAGACAGAAAGATACCCGTTATTTCTGACAGTGCTGTTGATATGACCTTTGGTACAGGTGCTGTCAAGGTAACCCCTGCCCATGATTTCAATGATGAGGCAATTGCAAAAAGGCAGACCCCTTCTTTGCCTTTTATTATTGTCATAGGCAAGGATGGAAAAATGACCTCTGATGCAGGAGCTAAGTACGCAGGGCTTGACAGGTATGAATGCAGAAAGAGCGTTGTCAGGGACTTAAAAGACCTGCAATTAATAGAAAAAGAAGAAAGACATCGGCATGCAATCGGACACTGTTACAGGTGCAAGACAATAATAGAGCCTTTACCCACGCTCCAGTGGTATGTGAATGTCCAGTCATTAGCAAAGAATGCAATAGATATTGTGAGGGAAGGGAAGATAAAGATAGCCCCTGTATCGTGGGAAAATGCATATTTCGGATGGATGGAAAACATAAAGGACTGGTGCATCTCCAGGCAGATATGGTGGGGGCACAGGATACCCGCATGGTACTGCCAGGAGATAAGGAACGAAAAATGCAAAATAAGAGACGGGCTTATCGTATCCCGCAAAACACCAAAAGAATGTCCTTTTTGCGGCTCTAAAGATCTGGTCCAGGATGAGGATGTGCTCGACACGTGGTTTTCATCTGCGCTCTGGCCGTTTTCTACTCTCGGTTGGCCTGAGAGCACAGATGACCTGAAGACATTTTATCCTACAAGTGTTCTCGTTACCGCATTTGACATCCTGTTCTTCTGGGTTGCGAGAATGATAATGATGGGGCTCAAGTTTATGGGCAATGTGCCTTTCAGAGACGTATATATCCACGCGATTATAAGGGATGCAACAGGTCAAAAGATGTCAAAGTCAAAAGGCAATGTGATAGACCCGGTGATAATGATTGATAAATATGGCACAGATGCATTCAGGTTCACCCTATGTGCATTTGCTGCGCAGGGCAGGGACATAAAATTCTCAGAAGAAAGAGTTGAAGGGTACAGACATTTTGTGAACAAGCTCTGGAATGCGGCAAGATTCATAATGATGAATATAAAAACCGAGACAATTGAGCATCGCCCTCCATCTGATTTAGCAAGCAGATGGATACTAAGCAGGCTAAGTGCAACTGTTGATGAGGTCAATGCTGCACTTGAAGATTACAGGTTCAATGATGCAGCAAATAGTATTTATCAGTTTGTATGGCATGAGTTCTGTGATTGGTATATTGAAATGTCAAAATCTGAAACCAGCAACCCTAAATCCGAAGCAGGTGTTATATGGTGTCTGCTTCACACGCTTGAGACATCTCTGAGACTCCTGCATCCATTTATGCCCTATGTGACAGAGGAGATATGGCAGAATATACCGCGTATCAGAGGCCAGAGGCCAGTAGCCAGTAACCAGAGACCAGGAGTCATGGAAAGCATTGTTATCTCTGATTATCCAAAATCTTTGCCGGAAGACCAGCGGGCAGAGAAAGATATGTCTTATGTGATAGAAGCAATAACAGGTATTCGCACTATCAGGGGAGAGTTGAATATCCCGCCATCTGCTGAAGTGAAGGCTGCAATAAAAACCTTTTCTGATGAAATAGCCGCTGTGCTGAAAGCTAATCTGCATTATGTAAAAAGGCTCTCAAGGGCAGTGGATATTGAGATAGGGCAAGATATAAGCAAGCCGATGGACTCTGCAGCATGTATAAGGGATTCCATGGAAATGTATGTTCCGCTTAAAGGGCTTTTGAATATTGATGCAGAAATTGATAGACTTACTAAAGAGAGAAGCAAGGTTGGAGAGGCCATGACTTTTCTTGACAGAAAACTTCTTAATGAAGATTTCTTGAAAAGGGCACCTGATGATGTTGTAAGAAAGGAAAAGTCTAAATATGGGGAACTTGCAGCAAAAAAGGAGAGGATAGAAGAGAACATTAAAAAAATGAGAGAAATAAGGGGGTAATATGACAACAAAAAACAGTATGGACATAATCGGAGAAAAAGATATTGGGGTTATCGAGGCTGAGTTTGCGAATATAAAACAGAGTTCTGTCAGGGCTGTTGAAGGCGGACATATCGAGATGCAGCAGGTAGGTGCCCTTAGCATTGACGGTGAGAGGGTTGAGGTCACACAGGGCGCCGCTGGTATTCTCAGAGGCAATGATGTGAGTCTGAATCAGGGTATAAGTGCTGTAACCGTTGGTAACAATACAGCGCTCAATTTCTCATTTTCACCAATGGTCATATCAAAGGGAGAAGCAGTTGCAAACAAGAGTGCCGTAGGCGTTATGGCAGCTATGAACATTAAGACTGAGAACAGCGCATCAGTTCTGATGATTGCAAATAAGGTTGAAGGCAATGTGACAACGCTTTTTGACTGGCGCGGGGCCCTTGCATTAGGTGCTGTTTTTGGAGGTGTGTGGGGACTTCTTTCCATTTTTAGAAGAAGATAAACTTTAGTAATGCAGAAATTGCGCTATCGATGCCTGCAATATTAAAGTTCTATATTTATAGGTTATGGTATTTCTGTCATTCTAACTTGTCCGGCATCTTTCTTTAATCCCGAAAGCTTTCGGGACCGACAGGCGGGAATGACGAAAGAGGGAACAATTTATTATGCAGCTTTCAATAATTGGGTGAGGCATGAAGATACCCCGGAGCGTAAGAGAAATAATTAGTATAGCGCTTGAGGAAGACATAGGCATTGGTGACATCACAACCTCGCTTCTTATACCAGAAGATCACGAATCAAGGGCATTAATAATAGCTAAAGGAAATTTTGTTGTTGCGGGTATCCCATTTGTAAAAGAAGTCCTATCTATCCTCGATACAGGAATAAGATTCAGTGTTTTCATCAACGATGGGTCAAAAGTAGCAAAAGGAGATGTTATCGCCGAGGTCAACGGCAAAACCAGGTGTTTACTTTCAGGAGAAAGAGTTAGTCTTAATATCCTTCAGCGTCTATCCGGTATTGCAACGCTGACAAACATGTTTGTAGAAAAGGTAAATAACCTCGGTGTGAAAATTGTAGACACGAGGAAGACTACGCCAGGTCTGAGGTTTATGGAAAAATATGCTGTGAGAATCGGCGGGGGAAGCAATCACAGGTTCGGCCTTTTTGACGGGATATTAATAAAAGATAATCACATAGAAGCTGTCGGAAGCATAACAGAGGCAGCGAGGCTGGCAAGAGGAGGTCATCGTCTTGCAAAGGTAGAGGTAGAGGTAGAAAACCTCAATGACTTGAAAGAGGCTGTAGAGGCAGGCGCTGACATTGTGATGCTTGATAACATGTCTGTTCAGGATATGAAAGAGGCTGTAAGGGTTGTCCGCAACGCAGAAAGGAAAATAATCCTTGAGGCATCAGGGAATGTAACCCTGAACAACGTCAGGGAGATTGCAGAAACTGGGGTGGATTTAATATCAATAGGCGCTCTGACACATTCAGCCATTGCAGCAGATATCAGCATGAAGGTAGTGAGGTAACGGTTTAAGGGAAAAGCGCTATTGCTTCGAGGCCTGTTGTCTCTTTGAATCCCATCATGATATTCATATTATGCACAGCCTGGCCTGATGCGCCTTTCATAAGGTTGTCAATGGCAGTAACTACTACGAGTGTTTCAGTCCTCTTATTTACAGCAAGTCCGATATCACATAGATTTGTGCCGCGCACATTTTTTACATTTGGGAATTTCCCTTCAGCAAGCACCCTTACAAATGGTTCTTTTGCATAAGTATTTTTATAGATATCAAGAATCTTTCCTGCCTCTGCATTTTTTTTAAGCCTTGCATAAATAGTCGTAAGTATTCCCCTGTCATAAGGTGCAAGATGAGGAGTGAAATTAACTTTGATATCTTTGCCGTTGACAGCGGAAAGCTCCTGCTCAATTTCAGGAGTATGCCTGTGCGCGGCAACTGAATATGCCTTGAATCCCTCGTTTACCTCGCAATAAGAAAATGCAGTCTCAGACTTCCTCCCTGCACCTGTAGTACCCGAAGTCGAATCTATAACAATAGAATCGGTGTCTATGATTTTTGCTTTCACAGCGGGATAAAGTCCGAGTATTGCGCCTGTCGGATAGCAGCCTGGATTTGCTATAAGACTTGCCTTTGCGATTTTTTTTCTGTATAGCTCGGGTAGTCCATAGACAGCCTTTCTTAAAGTTGCCCGAAATTTGTGAGGCGTCTTATACCATTCCTCATATATTTCAGGAGATCTGAGCCTGTAATCTGCAGAGAGGTCTATAATCTTTTTCCTGTTCCTGAGGAAAAAATCCACTGCCTCTTGAGATTCTGCATGGGGCAGGGCCATAAAAAAAAGGTCTGCCTTGGTCAATAGCCTGTGTTTATTTAACGGCTCATATACAAGGTTTGTATGGTTAATTAGATGGGGGAATAGATTGCTGACGGTTTTGCCCGCTGATTTTTCTGAAGTTACAGCAGTTATTTTAACAAAAGGATGGCTTGAAAGGAGGCGAATGAGCTCGCCCCCTGCGTATCCACTGCCACCGCAGATGGCAACTTTTAACATGACAGATTAAAGAGCACAGATGCCAGAGCACAGATTTTCAGATTTATTTTATTCTGAGTTACGGGTTCTGAGTTCTGGGTTCTGGACATTATCTCTTTGAGAACTGGAATCTCTTTCTTGCGCCCTTCTGGCCGTACTTCTTTCTTTCTTTTTCTCTCGGGTCTCTCGTTAAAAAACCTTCTTTTTTAAGCCTTAGTCTGAGATCATTATCTATGGAAATGAGTGCCCTTGAGATCCCATGTCTGAGCGCACCTGCCTGACCCGTTAAGCCACCACCCTCGACCCTTGCAGCCACATCGTACTTCCCTATCATCCCTGTTAGTTCAAGGGGCTGTCTTATTATCATCCGCAGTGTTTCCCGCGGGAAATACGAGTCGAGCGGTATTCTATTAACGGTTATTTGACCATTGCCTGGAGACATACTCACCCTCGCGATAGATGCCTTCCTACGGCCTGTGGCACTATATCTGATTTCAGCCATTTAAAACTCCTTTATTGTAAGATTTCTGGTTTCTGAGCTGTGTGCGGGTGCTCGCTGCCCCGGTATACCTTAAGTTTTTTCAGCATCGCCCTGCCGAGTCTGTTTTTGGGAAGCATTCCCCATACAGCGTCTGTTATAACTTTTTCTGGTTCTTTACTAAGGCGTTCCCTGAGAGGTTCAGCCTTTATCCCACCTGGATAGCCTGAATGATGATAATAAATCTTATCATCAATTTTTTTACCTGTAGTCTTAACCTTTTCAGCATTCACAACAACAACAAAATCACCTGTATCAACATTCGGAGTGAATATAGGTTTATTTTTACCACGCAGATATGTAGCAATCTTTACGGCAAGCCTTCCGAGTACCACATCCCTGGCATCTACAACATACCACTTATGTTCAATATCACCTTTTTTAGCAAACTGGGTTCTCATCCATTCACCTTCCCTTACGGTTTTTCTAATAAAATAAATCCGTCTGAGCGGAAATAATTTGATATATTAATAAAAAAACTTAGAAGTTGTCAATATTTCGAATTGCCTCTTGTCATTAAGTTTCATTAAAGCTCCCAGAAAACTCTTGACACATCTGGATTAAAATTTTATCCTTACCAAATATGAAAAAACCCTGGACAGGAAGATTTACTGAAAAAACATCAAGGCTTGTAGAGTATTTTACAGAATCGATCTCTTTTGACCAGAGACTGTGGAGATATGATATTGAAGGAAGCATTGCCCATGCAAAGATGCTCGGCAGGCAGGGAATCATCCCCCGTAAAGATTCAGAGACAATAATTAACGGACTCAAGACAATCGCAAAGGAGATAGAGGCAGGCAGATTTACATTCAGTGAAGAACTTGAAGATATCCACATGAACATAGAGGCGGCCCTTATAAAAAAGATAGGGCCTGCAGGCAAAAAATTACATACGGCTCGTTCAAGAAATGATCAGGTTGCACTTGATTTAAGACTCTATTTAAGAGATGAGTCAAGAGAGATAATATCGCTCATTAAAGCTTTGCAAAGGATAATCCTCAATATAGCAGAAAAGAACATTGATATTATCATGCCGGGTTATACGCACCTGCAGCGGGCCCAACCTGTACTTATTTCACACCACCTTCTTGCGTACATCGAGATGCTCAGGAGAGACAGAAACCGCTTTAAGGACTCACTAAAAAGGATAAATATACTCCCGCTCGGTTCATGCGCTCTTGCAGGGACAACACTTCCGATTGACAGGGCTTTTGTTGCAAAAGTACTCGGATTCGAAGGTATTGCTGAAAACAGCATTGACGCAGTATCTGACAGGGATTTTGCAATAGAGTTTTTAGCAGATTCGAGCATACTCGTAATGCATCTGTCACGGCTTGCAGAAGAGCTAATTTTATGGTCAACTGAGGAATTCCATTTTATTGAATTGCCCGATGCATTCACAACAGGCTCAAGCATAATGCCTCAGAAAAAAAATCCAGATGTCGCAGAGTTGATAAGAGGAAAAACAGGAAGGGTCTACGGGAATATGCTCTCTATATTGACAATGATGAAGGGACTGCCGTTGTCATATAACAGAGATATGCAGGAAGATAAAACACCCGTATTTGACACTGTAGACACTGTTAAGTCCTGTCTGACAGCCCTTGCACATATGCTGCCGGCGATAAGGTTTATGAAAGAGAGAATGCATGAAGCTGCGGGAAAGGCATATTCTACTGCAACAGACATCGCTGAGTATCTTGTGAGAAAGGGTGCTCCATTCAGAGAGGCACACGAGATAACAGGAAAAATCGTTCTTTACTGCATCAGGAACAAAAAAGAACTAAAAGAGCTTTCTATAAATGAATTCAAAAAATTCTCACCATCAATTGCAAAAGATATTTACCCTCATATCACTGCCGAAGATTCTGTAAAGGCAAAGACGTCAAGAGGCGGGACAGCCCCGTCAGAGGTCAGAAAGCAGATAAAGAGACTCAAACAATTGACCAGATGACAGAACACAGAGCACAGAGCACAGATTTTTCTCTACTTGTATTCTGTATCCTGTGTTCTGTATTTTGTGTTCTGTCCTTGTCCTGCGGGAAAAAGGGCCCGCCCACCCTGAAATCCTATGAAAAACCAGATGCACCAACAGGTCTTAAAGCAATACACAGAGAGGATATGATTATTTTATCATGGTCATATCATAAAAAAGAAAATCTTAAAAAATTCCACATCTTCAGAGCAGAAGATACCAATTTCCAGAAAATAGGTTCTGTTACAAAGGATGAAACCTCGTATACCGATGCTGATTTTAAAACAGGTGTCATTTATAAGTATAAAGTGGTTGCCCGGAGTATGAAAAACATACTCAGCAATGACTCAAATGTGATTGTCATAAAACCAAGACCTGTTCCTTCCGCACCTAAAAATATCTCATACCGTATCGGGTATAACGCCCTATCAATATCATGGGAGAGTAGCGGCGAAGGCATTTTTTATAACATTTATAAAAGTTATGAGAAGGGGAAATATAACATAGCCCCTATAAACAATGAGCCTGTAAAGGCAACGTCATTTTCTGATAATTTTGACCTGAGCAGGCCTGTCTATTACACTGTAAGATGTGTGCTTTATAACGAAGCGAGAGATGAAGGCCATGCATCCGATGAGATAGAGGTCGGTCCTGCGAATTTTACACCTTCGAGGCCTGAAGGTCTCAATACAGTTTTAGCAGATGATAAGGTTGTTCTTATATGGAAAGAAAATCCAGAGACATGGGTGATAAAATACAGGGTTTATAGGAAGCTCTCTGAGAGCGAGGGATTTAAACCCATAGGAGAATCAGCGACCCCTGCATTCACTGACAGAGAAAAAACAGGCACAAAACATACATACAGAGTAACTGCGGTGGGGCCGTCAAAAGAGAGCGAACCTTCAAAGGAAGTTGCAGTTGATTTTTAGTTATATATCCATACAAACTATAGGCTAACATGCAAGGCATGAAAGAATTAAGGAGAGGCAAGATATGCCAAAGATAACCATTCAGGATTTCTTAAAGAAAAAAACAGAAAAGAAAAAGATTACGATGCTGACTGCATACGACTACCCATTCGCGCAGATAGTTGATGAGGCAGGGCTCGATGCAATACTCGTCGGCGACTCCCTGGGCATGGTAGTTCAGGGGCTTGAAAATACTTTGCCTGTTACAATGGATGAAATGATCTATCACACAAAGATGGTATCAAGAGCAGTTAAAAATGCAATGGTTATTGGAGACATGCCTTTTATGTCTTATCAGGCAAGCATAGAGGATGCTGTAAGAAATGCGGGAAGGTTTCTGAAAGAGGCAGGGGCATCAGCGGTAAAGATAGAGGGTGGCGCTGAGGTAGCAGGACATATAAGGGCAATGACAAAATCAGATATCCCTATAATGGCACATATTGGTCTTACACCCCAGTCAATCCACAGGATGGGCGGATATAAGGTTCAGGGGAAAACTGAAGAGGCACAGAAGAGGCTAATTGAAGAGGCGCATATTGCAGAGGATGCAGGTGCATTCTCATTGTTGCTTGAGGCAATACCAATGGAGCTTGCAAAGAAGATTACAGAGGAACTCTCAATCCCGACTATCGGCATTGGGGCTGGACAGTCCTGCGACGGGCAGGTGCTTGTGCTGCATGATGTGCTCGGGCTCTTTGAAAGGTTCGTACCAAAATTCGTGAAACGGTACGCAGATTTAAAAGCAGAGGCATTGAAGGCAATTAAGTCTTACAAAGAAGAGATAGAAAAAGGCTCTTTCCCTTCAGAAGAGCAAAGCTTTAAATAAACTAATTATCATCTAAGAAATGTTAAAATATCACTGAATATGGCAAAGGCAAAGATTCTCCTTGTTGAAGACAGCAAGACCCAGGCAGGAATTGTAAGGGACTTTCTGGAAAGGAACGGATATGAGGTTGTCTGGGTTGAGGACGGAAAATCTGCAATAAAAACAGCTAAAATCCAGCGCGTTGACATCATATTGCTTGACCTTGTCCTGCCGGATATAAGCGGTAACGAGGTATGCCGCTGGCTAAAACTCAATGAAGACACCAAAGGGATTCCTATTATCATGCTCACAGTCAAGGGGGCTGTAACTGATAAGGTAGCTGGTTTAGAGGCAGGCGCTGATGATTACCTTCCAAAGCCCTACAACGAGATTGAGCTCAATGCAAGAATATACGCTGCCTTAAGGACAAAGGCATTGCAGGACGAATTGAGACAAAAAAATCGTCAGTTAGAAGATTTATTAAAACAGGTTGAAATTATGGCGATTACTGATCATCTGACAGGGGTTTATAACAGAAGGCGGCTTGTAACTATTATGGAGAAAGAATTCAAGAGGGTAACGAGATACAAGACACCTATTACCTGCCTGCTTATAGATATAGACCATTTTAAGATC
>JAKALU010000088.1 GCA_021824065.1 Nitrospirota bacterium | reverse complement strand
AGCCGAACTGTGGATTGTGCATAAATATATGCCCGTACGGAAGGAAACCGGTTCAAACAGTTCAAACGGTTTAAGCTGTTATTAATTTCGGAGGAAGTAGATGAGAAAATACAGGGTGATATTTCAGCCGTCAGGCAGGAGGGGCGAGGTAGACGAGGGTAAAACTCTCCTCGAAGCTGCCCAGTCTCTGGGAGTTGATATCGAGGCTCTCTGCGGAAACAAGAAAGTCTGTGGAAAATGTAAGGTAAGAATAGAAGAAGGCTATTTTGAAAAAGACGGTATGGAGTCAGGGATGTCACATCTCTCCCCTGTTACAGAGGCTGAAAAGAAACATATAAAACCTGAAGACGGGCCCGGGATCCGCCTTTCGTGCACCGCAGAGGTATATGGTGATGTAAAGGTATTTGTCCCTGAAAGGTCACGGGCTGGCAAGCAGGTTGTCCGCAAGGCAGCAAAGGAGCTCTCAATAGTTCTCGACCCAGCAGTGAAAAAATACAATATAGACCTCGTTCCCCCTACACTCCACGACATGACAACAGGCGACTGCGAACGTGTCTTAAAGTTTCTGGAGGACGACTATGGTCTTAAAAACCTTACCTTTGATTACGAAGTCTTGAAAGTACTTCAGGATACTTTGAGAAAAGGGGGATGGAAGGCAACAGTTACTGTATGGATGGACAGGGAAATAATAAAAGTGGAACCGGGTTTTGT
Source organism: Nitrospirota bacterium (assembly GCA_021824065.1). Taxonomy (GTDB): domain Bacteria; phylum Nitrospirota; class Thermodesulfovibrionia; order Thermodesulfovibrionales; family UBA1546; genus JAKALU01. The sequence goes on along the minus strand of JAKALU010000088.1, from coordinate 10,719 downwards.
GGAAACATGCTATGGGCTGGCAGTGGACATCGGCACTACAACATGTGTAGGTTATCTAACTGATCTGAATACAGGAAAGACTGTAAATACAGAGTCGATGATGAATCCTCAGGTGTCTTATGGCGAAGATGTGATGTCAAGGATAACCTATGCAATGACTAATCCAACAGGGCTTGAAACAATGCAAAAGGCAATAATAAACGGGTTGAATGAGATAATAGAGAGGGTAACCGCAGATATCAAAGAAAATGGCGCTGCCGGCAGCAGGGCAATAGACGACCTGACTATTGTTTTTAATACTGCCATGCATCATATCTTCTTGGGTTTAAATCCTGAGTATATTGGCCGTTCACCTTTTATCCCTGCTGTACAAAATTCACTAAATATAAAGGCGCGGGACGTGGGCTTAAAAATCAATCCGGCATCCTATATTCATGTTTTGCCTATCGAAGCCGGTTTTGTCGGTGCTGACAACGTAGGTGTTCTTATTGCTGAAGAACCGTACAATCAGGACGAAATGGTGCTTGTTATTGACATAGGGACAAACGGCGAGCTTCTGCTCGGCAACCGGAACAAGGTCTGTTCAACTTCATGCGCAACAGGGCCTGCTTTTGAAGGCGCCCAGATAAAATTCGGCATGAGGGCTGCACCAGGTGCCATAGAAAAAGTCCAGATAGACCCTTTTACAAAAGAGCCTTTGTATAAAGTTATTGGAAAGGCAGATTGGCATACACATCTTGAGAAGGTTAATGCCAAAGGGATATGCGGTTCCGGGATTATAGAAGTTGTCGCCGAGATGTTTAAGGCAGGGATAATAGACAAATCAGGCAGGTTTGTTATGGGCCTCAATACTCCAAGGGTAAGAAGAGACGTTGACGGTAAGCCGGAGTATGTGCTCGCATGGGCTGAAGAGACATCCATAAACACTGATATAACCATAACACAGGCTGATGTACGTGCGCTTCAACTCGCAAAAGGCGCATTATATACAGGTGCAAAATTAATGATGAAGAGACTGGGCACTACACAACTTGACAGGGTTGTGCTTGCCGGCGCATTTGGCAGTTATATTGACAAAGAAGCTGCCCTTACCCTCGGTATGTTTCCTGATTGTCCAATTGATAAGGTGTATGCTGTGGGCAATGCAGCAGGCGATGGTGCAAGGATGGCGCTGATTAATAAAGGGAAACGGATCGAGGCCAATGAGAGGGCACGGTGGGTAGAATTTATCGAGATTGCAACCGACTCTAATTTTGAAAAAGAGTTTATGCAGGCCATGCATATTCCTCACATGAAGGATAAATTCCCGAATTTACAGGCGTTGCTGGAAAAGTCCAAGAGCAGGGTAGAGATAAAAGTATAAATGACAAAGGTTAAAGTGGATTCAGGCATATGCGGCTTTTCTGCATTAATTATGGCTGAAAAAGATAAAGACAACAACAAAAAAATATATATTTTCATTGATACCGAATGTGAAATGGTGAAGAAGATGCTTGAAGACATATCAACGCTCGATGCGAGGGCTGCATTTACAGGTCATCTCAATAACCAGGTTTACAGGTCTGCTGCAAAGCATATAAAGCACGTTGCCTGTCCCGTGCCTGCCGGAATTCTAAAGGCAATAGAGGTTGAGTCAGGTGTATGTCTTCCAAAAAATGTGAGTATAGTCTTTATAAAGGAATAAAATCTGTAAGATGAATTATTAAAGCACTTTGTCGGATAATGAAAAGTCGAGCGAACATTTAGGAGAAGGAATATGTTAGAGCCATCGAGAGAGGTTTTCTGGAATATTTCAACATCATTAAGGATGATCTTCTATATCTTTTCTGCAATAGCTGTTGCTATATTTCTTATTGGTTCATGGTTGAAAATTTCTACATGGCTTAAAGGAAAGGATGACCCCCATGATATTATTTCTAAAAAATCTGCTTTAGGGCTTATAAAAATGAGTTTATCCTATATTTTTTCTAAGGATTGTTTGCTTGCTAAAAGGGTGATGGGAAGGAGCAGACTCAGGGCTATAATGCTTATATTTGTCTACTGGGGATTCATTGTCCTTTTTATCGGGACATTAATCGTTGCTGCTGACTATGATCTCAATTTAAATATACTCAAAGGTTGGTTTTATCTATATTTCTCTCTGATACTCGATATCGCAGGCGGGTTGCTCTTAACAGGGCTCCTGTTTTTCATCTTGAGGAGATTCCTTCCTTCCAGGGATGCAGTAATTTCAGGATGGGAAGATATTGTCGTCCTTATTTTTATGCTAATTATTGTACTTACCGGATTCTCTGTTGAAGGGATCCGTCTTGCAAGATTTAAACCTCATCTTATGGACCTGTCACCGGTAGGTGCAATATTTTCTTCGGTTTTCAAAAACTTAATTTCAGATCAGTCTTCTCTTGAATCTTTTTATAGGATTTTATGGGTAGCTCACGCCCTATCTGCCCTTTCGTTTATTGCATATATCCCTTTTTCGAAGCAGTTTCATATGTTTGCTGCCCAGATTACTACATCAGAGGCAGCAATGAGGGAATCAGCCCTCACCGGGATTGTGCATGAGTAAAGAAACATCTTTCACAGAAGGATTAACTAAGCGCCATCTTATAGAACTCGATGCCTGCGTAAGGTGCAGCGAGTGTCTTAAGTGGTGTCCTGTTCAAGAAGTCACGAACAATCGGAAGATATCACCGCCTGAAAAGATAAAAATGTATAGAGAGTTTATTAAAAAAACCGAAGGCCTCAAGGCAAGACTTTTTGGTCCCGAGGAGATAAGCAAGAAGATGCTTGAGGAGTTCACAAAGGCTGTCTTTGAATGCACAACATGCGGGGCCTGCGGAGAGTACTGCGAGGTCGGGATATTCAGCCAGAGACTCTGGCCTTTTTTAAGAAAGAAAATGGTAGATATGGGACTTGGCCCAATCGGCGTTCAGGCCAAAATGCCGGAGGTAATCCGTAACACAGGAAACCCTTATAATAAGCCAGCTGAAGATAGATTCAAGCCATGGTTCCCGGAGAATGCGAAGGTTTCAGAAAAGGCAGAGATAGGATATTATGCCGGTTGTTCGGGTGCCTACGAGGCTCAGCCTATGGTCAAAGGCGATGTGCTTGTCCTTGGTGCTATAGGTGAACCATTCACAATGCTTTCTCCTGAAGAAGAGGTATGCTGCGGTTTCCCGCTATTTATAACCGGTCAACATGACATGCTTGAAGACTTAACTAAAAGGCTTGTTAGTGCATATAAGGCAAAGGGAGTTAAGATGCTTTTATGCTCTTGCCCATGCTGTGTGAATATCATGGCACGGGACTGGCCATTATTTTATGGCGATAAACTCCCGTTTAAGATAAGACATATCACTCAGTTTGTTGCAGACGCAATAAAAGATAAAAGATTGAGCATTAAGAAAGAAATGAAAGAGAGGATAATTTATCACGACCCCTGTTATTTAAGCAGAGGTGTTGGTGTGATTGAGGAGCCGAGAATCGTTCTCGGAAGTATACCAGGTATTGAGCTCATTGAGTTTGACAGACACGGCCTTTACTCGCAGTGCTGCGGAGCTGGAGGCGCTGCAAGAAAGGTCTTTCATGAAAACGCCATTGCAATGGGAAAGTTGACCATTGACGAGGCTGTTGAGAAAAAAGCAGACAGGCTGATTTTAAGCTGCCCTGCATGTTATTCAAAAGTAAATGAGGCGATGCAGGGGTATGAGAAACAGATCAGGATTACGGATATAATGGAGTTGGTTTCGGAGTTGCTCGGATGACAGATATTCATGAGTTTATAGGCAACACCTCAGTCTTGTCATTGCGGCTTGTCCGCAATCCTTACGGAAAAGAAAGATTCCTGACAAGCAGGAATGACAATCTGTGGACATTACCTGTCTGCTGCCTGATTTTCCATGGAGAATACGTTGAGCCATTTCACAATTAAATGCAGAAATTGCGGAAAGGAGCTAAAAGAGGTCTACTGTGCCTTTTGCGAGCACTGTAAAAATTCACTCCTTGTAACAGAATATAAGGAGAGAAATTTCAGAGATGACGTTGGAAAAGGTATCTGGAGATTCAACTGGCTGCCTGTTCATCAACCTGAATTTTATCAAACAGGAACTGTTGTCTATAAGTCAGAAGGACTTTCAGAGCATCTCGGCCTTAAAAACCTTTACATAGCCTTTAATGGTTACTGGCCGGAGATTGGCGCATCCTTACAGACCTGCACTTTTAAGGAGTTTGAGGCGGCAGTTGTGCTTCAGAATGCAAAAGAAAATGGGGTGAACGGCCTGATAGTGGCATCAGCAGGAAATACCGCTAGGGCATTTGCCCACTTATCTGCCATGTCCGGATTTCCTGTAATAATCGTAGTGCCGAGGATGTGTCTAATAGAAATGTGGTATCTTGAGACTTCTCTTAAAGTACCAACGCTTGCTGTGAGGGATGGAGATTATTCAGACTCGATTGATGTTGCAAGGAGAATATCTTTAACCATCGGAATGCCCTTTGAAGGCGGAGTTAAAAACATAGCAAAAAGGGACGGGCTTGGAGTTGTTTTGCTCGAGGCAGTGTCAAAGATAGGAAAACTCCCTGACCATTATCTTCAGGCTGTAGGCAGTGGCACAGGTGCAATAGGAGTATGGGAAATGGCAGAGAGATTTGTAAAGGATGGAAGATTCGGCACTAAACTGCCTGTGATACATCTCGCACAGAATTTACCCTTTGCGCCCATGTTTAAAGCATGGGAGAAAGACAGCAGAGAACTTTTCCCAGAGGATCTGAGGCCGGAGTTGATAAGTGAGATAACGACAAGAGTGCTCTCTAACCGCTATCCGGCCTATTCCATTAAAGGCGGTGTTTATGATGCACTTAAAGCAACAAATGGGAGAATGACTGGAGTTGTTAATAAAGAGGTCTATTCCGCAATGGATACTTTTGAAAAAGAAGAAGGGATAGATATTGTTCCTGCAGCAGGGGTTTCAGTTGCTGCGCTCATAGATGCTGTAAAAAAAGACTATGTCAAAAAGCATGAAACAATATTACTGAATATTACCGGCGGTGGAGAAAAAAGGCTTACAATGGAAAAACCAACACTTATTGCTGAGCCGTTCTTTATATCAAAAAATATTTCTGAAAAAGAGATAGAGGAATTGATGTGCAATACCCTGAAAAAGAGTTAATAACAATACTTAAAAAGAACAGAGTGGATTTTACCTCTTCACTCCCTTGTGAAAAGGTTAAAATTCTACTTGAGATGATAGGTGGGGTCTTCTTCCATGTGCCATTAACAAGGGAAGAGGAAGGCGTTGGTATATGCGCAGGTGCTGCTCTGTCAGGAAAAAAGCCTGCGATGCTTGTCCAGAGTTCCGGGATAGGTAACATGATAAATGCCCTGCTTTCCCTTACCGGGTTTTATGAACTCCCTCTTGCTGTCTTTGTGAGCAGGAGAGGTGTTTACAAAGAACAGATAAAAGCCCAGATCCCCATGGGAAAGAAACTGCATGGAATTTTAAAAGGTGCGGGAATACCATACTCTATTATCAGTACCAGAGACAATTTTAAGGTTATTGGTAAAAAGCTTGCAGATGTTTATAAGAAAAATAAAATACATGCATTCCTTCTTAGTCCGGCAATATGGGAAGTGTCAGGAGCCAGAGCACAGAGCACAGAACTCAGAACACAGAAAAATAAAACTAATCCCGAATTGGAAGGTATTCATCAGACGTATTCTCCTAAATTCACCCGCTTTGAGATTTTAAATATCATCGCACCTTATCTTGATAAAAAAATCGTTGTATGCAACCTCGGATTCCCTGCAAAAGAGCTTTTCCACATAAAACACCAGCCCTCGAATTTTTATATGCTCGGGAGCATGGGCATGGCTACTCCAATCGGTTTAGGCATCAGCCTCACAACAGACAAAGAGGTCATTGTGATAGATGGAGACGGAAGCCTGCTGATGAATCCCGGCAGCCTTGCAACAGTAGCCTATTTTGCACCACAAGATCTCACTATCCTCGCAATAGATAATGGCACGTATGGCTCAACAGGAGACCAGCCCACGCTGACAGGTTCATGTGTTGACCTTGAGGTTGTGGCTAAGGGATTCGGGATAAAAAATACTTTTAAAGCAGCAACAGAAAAGCAGCTGGTTGATGTGATGAAGAATAAAGGTAAAGGATTAAGGTTTGTTCATGCTTTAGCCATTCCTGGGAACAGAGATGTGCCAAACATAACCTTACACCATCTTGAGAATAAAAAACAGGTTCAGGAATTTATTAAAAATAAACACAAACGCTCCAGGCAGCGTGTCATTGCGAGGAGTTAAACGACGAAGAAATCCTATATTTATAGAGTAAGATTGCCACTCTCCTGCAAGTCGCTCGCAATAATGATGTAAATTTAGTTGAACGTTACTATAGTTGCCTTTACAAGCGGCCTGTTTTCCCGTATTCCTCTGCATACAATTTAAGCGCCCTTAAAATTATCCAGTCAAGAGTTACATTATTATCATCTGCGATTTTGATTAGCTGGCCGATAATTTCTTTTTCTACAGAAGGCTGTTCTGTAAAGCTAACTCTGCTTTCTTTGCTAATTGCTTGTGAAGCCTCTGACATCCTTTTTTCATGCTCCCTTTTAAGAAGTTCCATAAGACCCTGAACATCACCGGTCTGAACTGCTTTAAGCACATCCTCAGGCGGTTGTTCGGAAGAAGGTTTTTCTTCATCTTCTTTTGACTCTATGGAAATGCCTTCGGGAGGCAACATGCCTGTCATACTCATCATCATCGAGACTAATTTCCTTGCATGTTCATTGTCGGGTATCTCTTGCTGCAGGAACTCCCCCAGTTTGCCCTCTGCCATTGCCTTTGCTATCTGATCAGCCAACAGAGGTACGTCTTCTTCGCTCTCTTCAAAACGTTTTTTCCGTCCAAAGGGGGTTGTTGGCGGTTTTGGCAAAGGTTTTTCTTTCTTGGACATTATACAACCTCACTTTATTTCTAATATACCATGTATGCACAGGATTATCAGCTTACAGACTAATAAGAGATGCCATTTCCATAGTGGTCTTTTTCGGGATGGATTTTTTTAACCAATGAAATATCAAATATCTCAACTGATGAAATCTCGCGGTTAATGTATCCAAGTTTCTTCAATGTCTTTACAAATTCCGTTGTAGAAGATATATACTCATCCGTAATCTGGGCGCAGTACTTCGGAGATATCTCCAATATCTCCATAACGAATTCTTTGTCTATAAATCCGACGTAATCAGAAATTATCCTCGAGGTCTGCATGGGTCTGTTTCTGATAAACGAAGTTGCATCTTCATGTGCTATTAGAAACTTCTCAACGACTTCTCTCTCCTTATGCAAAAAATTAGTGTTAACAAAAATTCCATAACTCGGATTATTGGGCCAGAGTTTTGACGGGGGGTAAAGGATCCTGCCATCAGCATAGCGCTTAACTGCAACAGCTAATGCTGGTGTACCAACAGCAGCAGCAATCTTATCTTTTACCATTGCTTCTGTAATCTGGTCAGCCCATTGAAAATTTATAATCTCAACCTTTTTTGTCAGATTAAATCTATCAAGGCATTCTTTTAAGATTACATCGTGAATAGAACCTTTGCCGGGTACTCCAATTTTAACACCGCAAAACTGTCTCAGAACATCTTCAAGTCTCTCAATTTCTGGGAACCCTCTGAATTGATTTTTCCCGCATATAACAGTCCCTTCCATATGTCCGCCTGCTATGCATTTTATCGCAACTCCATGTTCAATACCTATAATGGCGGGAGGCAAACCGATGTATGCTATGTCGAGTTCGTTTTTTTCAAAGGCATTTACAATGGCAGGGCCGGTCCCGAAAAGTCTCCATTCCACATCAGTGCCGGTATGCTTATTCAGGTTTCCCCGGGCCATTAATAGAACTGCAGTATGATAAAAGGTCGAAAGATGCCCTATTCTGAGTTTCATTCAGAACTTCTCATAGTGAATCTTTCCTGTCCCGAATTCCTCATCCTTGTGAGGTTCAGGCTGTTTTGCAGGATAACCTATGGGCATTAGACACTGGACACGATAGTTCTCCGGAATATTAAGTACTTTCTTCACAAAATCTTCTGGTCTGCCTTCGCCAGCCTCTGTGCCTTCTGCTATCTGTATAAAGCATGTGCCAAGTCCCTGATTGGTTGCCTCAAGATATATGTTCTCAGCGCAGATAGAACAATCTTCCTTAAACCTGTTCCCTCTGTCTGTATCATATAAGATTACGATTACTACAGGAGCGTCTTTGGAAAATGAGGAATAAGGGGTTGACTTAGAAAGCTTTGTCTTTGTTTCTTCTTTTGTAACTATTATAAACTCCCATGGCCTCAAGCCCTTTGCTGTTGGTGAAAACATAGCAGCTTTCAAAATCTCATCCACTTTTTCTTTTTCGATACCTTTCTTTAGAAATGTCCTGATACTCCTTCTCTGTCTGATTACCTCTAACATATTTACCCCCTGGAAAATATCCTGCCTCACATCGAGTCTGTATTGTCTCGGTGAGTTATTGAGCTGACAGCGTTATATAGATTGTTGACCCGTTTCTGTATATCAACAGCAGGATGTTCTGCTCTGGCTTAATCCTGGAAACCACAGCCTCATAATCTTTCATGCCGCTAATCCTTTGCCTGTTGATTTCCAATATTACATCATTTTTTGCTAATACACCTTCAGATGGGCTGCCATCCTCTATATCGGTTATTATGACTCCGGTTATCCGTTTCGGAATATCAAGGCTTTTCTTTAATTCAGGCGTGATGTCCTGAATATGGACTCCCTTAAGGTAATTATCAAATTTTCCTGATGTTTTTTGCATTTCAACAGGTAACTCGGCAATTGTAACCCTTACTGTATCTGGCTTTCCATCACGCAGTATTTTAAGCATTGCTTCGTTATTTGGCGGGGTATTCGCCACCATATTCCTGAGGCTTGACGGTTCACCTACCTCTTTGCCATTGTACTCGACAATAACATCTCCCCTCTTGATGCCTGCCCTTTCCGCAGGGCTGTCTTCGACAACATCTCCAACAAGCGCACCCTTTTCTTCCTTGAGATTGAATTGTTTTGCAAGTTCAGGAGTTATCGGTTGTACCGATACACCCAACCACCCTCTGATCACCTTTCCTCTTTTAATAAGATTTTCCATTACAACTTTTGCCATATTGCTCGGTATAGCAAAACCAATCCCCTGATATCCCCCTGATGTGCTGAATATGGCTGTGTTTATTCCTATAAGTTCTCCGCCTGCATTCACCAGCGCCCCTCCGGAATTGCCGGGATTAATTGCCGCATCGGTCTGGATAAAGTCTTCATAGTCTGATATCCCTACATTAGCCCGACCTGTTGCGCTTACAATCCCTGATGTAACTGTCTGGTTCAACCCAAATGGGTTCCCGATAGCTATTACTGTTTCTCCAACCTTTAATTTATCGGAGTCTCCCAGCTTAATCACTGGGAGATGGTTGGAATCTATCTTGATTACAGCGATGTCAGTTTTGGGATCTGTCCCGATGACCTTTCCTTTAAATTCCCTTTTGTCAGATAATTTTACTTTTATCTCTTCGGCATTCTGTATGACATGATTATTGGTGAGTATGTAACCATCCCTGTCCACAATGACACCTGAACCAAGGCTTACCTGTTTGCGTTCCCTCGGCTTCTCTATCTGTCCAAACTCATCTCCAAAGAATCTCCTGAAGAATGGGTCATTAAAAAACGGGGATGGCATACCCTGTGTCTTTATAGTCTGCGTTGTTGATACATTTACTACTGCAGGTTTAACTGCTGCCGCAACCTCTGCCATTGCCTGGCCTGTCTTCGAGAGGATGTCAACTGCTTCCTTAGATATGGTTGGCTCTTCAGTGTATGCATTTGTGTGCAAGTTGAAATTCGATGAGATGCCAAGGCCGATAATCATGCCTATAAGCATGAAGATTGTTGCAAAAACGAGTGCTCTTTTTTTAAACACCATAAATTTCCTCCTGATATGGGCATATTTCTCTAACTGAGAGTTCTTTCCACAACATTGGCGCTCTCATAACGGGAGTGCCAATAATTTTATTATATAATAAAATTATTTAAGAGAAGTCAATACTCATACTGGTTAGATTTATTGATTTCTCATGGATATCAAAGCTGCATTATCAACTAATCCTGAGCTTGTCGAAGGATGGCTCCCGGGGAGGGATTCGAACCCCCGACAGGGTGGTTAACAGCCACCTGCTCTGCCGACTGAGCTACCCGGGAATCCAACTTTTGGAAGAATTTATTATACAACAAAAAACTGATATTCTGTCAAACTTTCCCCTCAATCAATTCAAAAGGCAGGGCGTGGTACTTAAGCGGATTTTTTTGCCGATATTCCGACAGTCTATATACAAGTAGTCAAGAGGCAAAAACCCTCGGAGCGCAGCGAGAATGAGCGAAAATACTACGCCCTGTCTTTCTACCATTTATCCCTTTCTCTCAAATGCCTTTCCTCCGATAAGAACAAAGGCTATTGATGTCGCAATGATAACTGCCATATCAGTAATAATATTAAAATCCGGGCTCATAGGGCCTTGTGTCAATGGGGAGATTACATGTTTTAGCGCATCTACCCCATAAGTTAGCGGATTAATTTTTGCTATAAATTTCAGGATATCAGGGAGAAGCTTCACAGGATACATTGCGCCTGAGAGAAAAAA
>JAKALU010000087.1 GCA_021824065.1 Nitrospirota bacterium | reverse complement strand
TTTTTAGTTATGTTTTTTGAAAGTTTCTTTTTAGCCATTATTTTACCTCTTCGGTTTTTTCTTCTTTTCCTTCTTCCTTAAAGACCTCAATGATGCTTCTTACCTTTATCCCTGCCTGTTGCAATGCCTTCTGGATGTCAGGCAGCTTTGCGTCTGTTACCTTTAACATGAAATTACCGTTAGTGGCCATCCTACACCTCCATTATCTCTTTTTCTTTATGCAGCAACATCTCATCTATTTTTTTGATATAAGAATCTGTCAGCTTCTGTATCTCATCAAGGGATTTCTTTGTGTCATCTTCGCTTAAGTGTTTTTCTTTTTCGAGTTTTTTAATATCTTCATTTGTATCTCTTCTTATATTCCTTATAACAACCTTTGAATCTTCAGCATTTTTTTTTACAACCTTCACAAGCTGTTTGCGCCGCTCTTCTGTTAATGCCGGTATGTTTATCCTTATAACTTTCCCGTCGTTTGTGGGTGTGAGACCAAGGTCTGATTTCATTATCGCTTTTTCTATATCAGAGATTATCTTTTGTTCCCACGGTTGGATTGCTATCTGGCGGCTGTCAGGAATACTTAATGATGCAAGCTGCTGCAGAGGAGTTAGTGTCCCATAATAATCAACCTTTATGCCATCAAGAAGTGCAAGGGACGCTCGGCCTGTCCTTATCGAGGCAAATTCCTTTTTGAGTGTTTCTAAGGCGCTGTCCATTCTCTCAGTGGCTTTTCTTTTTAGTTCTTTGTCCATCGTCTCCTCCTACAATGGTACCAATTTTTTTGCCTTGTGCAACTTTTTTGATATTATTTTTCCCTTTGATGTTAAACACCACAATCGGGAGGTTGTTGTCCCTGCATAATGAGATTGAGGTTGAATCCATAACTCCAAGACCTTTCTTAAGCACATCAATGTAACTTATGGCATCGTACTTTTTTGCCCTTGGGTCTTTTATCGGGTCAGATGAGTAGACCCCGTCAACCTTTGTTGCTTTTAGTATCACCTCTGCCCCTATCTCCATTGCCCTGAGAGCAGCAGCAGTATCTGTAGTGAAATAAGGATTGCCTGTACCTGCTGCAAATATAACAATGCGTCCTTTTTCAAGGTGCCGTATAGCCTTTCGTCTTATATAAGATTCTGCCAGTTCTCGCATTTCTATGGCTGACTGAACCCTTGTAGGCACATTGTTTTTTTCGAGTGAGTTTTGCAGAGCAAGTGCATTTATAACTGTGGCAAGCATTCCCATATAATCAGCAGATGCACGCTCCATCCCTTTAAGACTTGCACCTCTGAATATATTCCCCCCGCCTATGACTATGGCAATCTCAGCGCCCATACCAACAACTTTTTTGACCTCTTTTGCTATAGAATCCACTGTAGCAGAATCTATGCCGAATCCCTTATCTCCCATAAGGGCTTCGCCGCTGAGCTTTAAGAGTATCCTTTTATATTTTAATGAGGATTTCACTCTGATTTGTTATTTTTCTCCGAGCTGGAATCTAACAAAACGCCTGATTACAATGTTTTCACCAAGTTTGGCTATCTTTCCTGTAACAAGGTCTTTTATCTTTAACTTCTGTTCAGGGTCTTTTATGAAGACCTGTTCGAGCAGACAATTCTCACTGAAGAATTTATCGAGTTTACCCTCGACTATCTTTTCAACGACCTGCGGAGGTTTGTTCGTCACCTGTGCCCTGTAAATATCCTTTTCTCTTTCTATCACATCCTGAGGCACGTCCTCCCGCGAAAGATAAGAAGGATTTGCAGCAGCTATATGCAAAGAGATGTCTTTAACAAGCCCTCTGAAATCGTCTGTCTTTGCGACAAAGTCTGTCTCACAATTTACCTCAACCAATACCCCTATCTTGTCTAAGTGTATATAGGAGCTTATAAGCCCTTCTGACGTTGTTCTGCTGGATTTTTTTGCAGCGCTGGCAAGGCCTTTCTGCCTGAGGCAGTCTATTGCTTTTTCAAAATCACCATTACTTTCAGCCAATGCCTTTTTACAGTCCATCATGCCTGCGCCTGTTTTTTCCCTGAGTTCTTTAACTCTGTCAGCTGAAATAGTTGTCATCCTTTTACCTCCTCAGATTCTTCCTGCTGTATCTTTTCCTCTACCTGTACTTTTTCCGCCTCTTCAGCCACAGTTTTTGACAATGTCTCCTTGCCTTCAAGTATTGCATCTGCCATCTTTGATGCCAGGAGTTTTATTGCCCTTATGGCATCATCATTGCCCGGGATAACGTGGTCAATCTCATCAGGGTCACAGTTTGTATCAACAACAGCGACTATCGGTACGGAGAGTTTTCTCGCCTCTGCTACAGCAATTCTCTCCTTTTTAGGATCTATGATGAATACCGTTGCAGGCAGACTGTTCATATCTTTTATACCGCTAAGTATTTTTTCGAGTTTTCCCCGTTCTTTTTCAAGAGCCGAGACCTCCTTTTTGGGAAGGACATCATATGTGCCGTCAGTCTTCATGGTCTCTATCTGTTTAAGCCTTTCTATGCTCTTCTTTATCGTTGAGAAATTAGTAAGCATACCGCCGAGCCATCTCTGATTTACAAAGAATGCCCCTGCCCTCCGTGCCTCTTCGTATATAGCATCCTGGGCTTGTTTTTTTGTGCCGATAAAAAGGACTGTCCCGTTTTTAGCAGCGGTCTCTTTTACAAAATTATATGCATCTTCAAGTCCCCTCATTGTCTTCTGAAGGTCGATAATGTAGATGCCGTTTCTCTCACCAAAGATATATTTCCTCATCTTTGGATTCCAGCGTTTTACCTGATGTCCAAAATGAACACCGGCTTCAAGAAGCTCTTTCATTGTTGCTACCATTTTTATCCTCCTGTGGTTTTTCCTCCGCCTTTTCCCCTACACCCTTTAAGGACCACGTAAGGGAAAGTTGGTGGCGTGTGTTTTTACAGAGTGAAAGAATAACATAAAGACGTTGCTTTTTCAAGGGCCCTGAGGTTGGACTGTGGCATAGGGTTAGCCCGAACAGCTTTGTCCGACAGAGACTGAGTCTGGCTGGAACCGGGAATGAACGAAGGGGCATAAAATGCAGGCTTTTTTCTGTTTTGTTTGACATGCAAAATATTTTCATGATAGACTTTGAACACTTTTACGGAAAAGGAAACAGACGAATGAAAACCTATCGGAAATCACAGAAACTCTTTAAACAGGCAGAGGCTGTAATTCCTGGCGGCGTTAACAGTCCTGTAAGGGCTTTTAAGGCTGTTGGCGGGAATCCAATTTTTGTAGAGAGGGCAAAAGGCTCAAGAATATTTGATGTAGACGGCAATTCTTATATTGACTATGTTCTCTCATGGGGTCCCCTGATACTTGGACATGCACATCCAAAAGTTGTTAAGGCGCTAAAGTCCGCAACTGAAAAAGGCACAAGTTTCGGTGCACCAACAGCATTGGAGGTAGAACTTGCAACCCTTGTATTAAAGGCATATCCATCAATGGACAAGGTAAGGATGGTAAATTCCGGCACAGAAGCAACAATGAGTGCCATAAGGGTGGCAAGGGGATTCACTAAGAGAGACTCGATAATAAAATTTGAGGGCTGTTATCACGGGCATGCAGACGGCTTGCTTGTAAAGGCAGGTTCAGGCGCAACAACCTTTGGAGTGCCTGACAGTCCCGGGGTACCGAAATCTTACGCAAAGAATACAATCACACTCCCCTTTAATGATTTAAATGCATTAAAGGCAACAATTAATAAAGAGTGGAAATCTATCGCTTGTGTAATACTCGAACCCGTTGTCGGCAATATCGGCTGCGTGCTTCCGAAGCTCGGTTTTTTAGAAACCCTTAGAAAATTAACTATTAAATACGGGATAGTGCTTATATTTGATGAGGTCATGACAGGCTTCAGGGTTTCTTATGGCGGCGCTCAGGAATATTACAGGATAAAGCCTGACATGACATGCCTCGGAAAGGTAATTGGCGGTGGGCTTCCTGTTGGCGCATACGGCGGGAAAAAAGAGATAATGTCAATGGTGTCTCCTGAAGGCCCGGTATATCAGGCAGGAACTTTGTCAGGAAATCCTTTGGCGATGACAGCAGGAATCGAAACCCTTAAGATACTTTCTGTGAGAGGCACATATAAAAAACTTGAACGCCTCTCAGCTATGCTGGGAAAAGGGCTCATAGATGCATCAAAAAGGGCAGGAGTTGCTACAAAATTTTACAGGGCTGGCACAATGTTCTGCACATATTTTACAGATAAAGAGGTCTTTGACTATGCTACTGCAAAGACATCCGACACTTCGAAATTCTCACGTTTCTTTTCAGGTATGCTTAGAAGAGGTGTGAATATAGCGCCTTCACAGTTTGAGGCAGGTTTTATGTCACTTGCTCACACAGAAAAAGATATTGAGGATACTGTAAAGGCAGCATACGAGTCTTTAAAAGAGGCTGAGAAGTAATAAATAAGACAGTCAGCCTCAAAATTTTTATAATCGACATGATTTTTATATGGCGTGCCTTTATCTATTTGATAGAATGGTTTTCCCTCAAATCTCCAAAGTGGGTTTTTTTCTAATGTGTCGTATAAAAATTTTTCATCTGCCTGTCTTATTATTGATAATCATGGACTTTTTGTTTTTCAAGTGGTAACCTGAGAAAAAGGTGACAGCATGGCAGAAAAACCATTATTCAGACAACTCCTTGAGGCAAGCACTGTGGGGCTTAATCTTGTCCTTGCAACATTTGTTGGACTTGCAATGGGATATGGACTTGATTATGCTATGGACAAGTGGTTCGGTGTTCACACCTCACCCTGGCTGACAATTATTTTCCTGCTATTAGGCATAGTTGCTGGTTTTCG
This sequence comes from Nitrospirota bacterium, assembly GCA_021824065.1. Lineage (GTDB taxonomy): Bacteria > Nitrospirota > Thermodesulfovibrionia > Thermodesulfovibrionales > UBA1546 > JAKALU01. The sequence goes on along the minus strand of JAKALU010000087.1, from coordinate 6,637 downwards.
TGAGCTCATAAGAATTGCAAGGAAATCATCTAATGAAAATGATAGAAAGGATATATAAGCAGGCTGTCTTTGTATTGGTACCGCTTGCTCTAATTTCAGCACTCATTGATTGGAAGAAACTGCCTGTCAGCATTATAATCGGTGGCGTAATTGGCCTCGCGAATCTCAAGGGACTTGCATGGGGTGTTGAAGGATTAATAGGCGCTAAAGGTGCGAGAGCAGCGCTCGTATTCTTCAGCCTTATCAGGCTTTTTATTGTCTTTGCAATTCTTATTATTCTATTCTGGCTTAAGATTGTAAATGTATTCGGAATTTTCATAGGTTTTACAATAGTCCTTACCCTGTTTTTGAAAGAGGGATTTAGATCAGCAAAGAATGAAGGGTAAATATGGAGGAATTTTATGCTTGAGCTTAATTTCTCGAATATGATGAGTATAAGCAGTGTGATAAAATAGGTGCAGGAGGTGATTTATATGAAGACGATTAAGGTCCCCCTCCCAGAAAAACTGGGGAAAGAAGTTGAAAATTATGTAAAGAGCGGATGGTTTACTAACGAAGCAGAGCTGATGCGAACTGCCTTACAGGAATTCATACGCCATAACAGGCTTAAGTTGATGGAACAGTTTATGAAGGAAGATATTGAATGGGCATTGAAAGTGAAAACAGGCACTAAATGAGGCTTATTGTCTGCGATACTGGACCCATTCTGCATCTAAAAGAAGCAAAGCTTTTAAATCTGCTTAAAAAAGCAGGTACGATTTATATCCCCAGCATGGTTGATATTGAAATAAACGAAATATCTTCTGCATGGGAAAAACAAAAACCAGACTGGCTGAATGTCGAGACCCTATCACCGAATGAAACTATGCAGGCAGAGTCTTTATATCTTTCAGGATTGTTAGATTTTGGTGAAGCAGAAGCAATCATTCTTGCAAAAAGACTTAAACCTGAATGGTTTTTAACCGATGACACAGAAGCAAGAATACTTGCCAAATCATTAGGTATGGAAGTGCATGGTTCATTAGGTATAGTGTTATGGTCTGCAGCGATTGGTCATTTTAGCTATACTGAATCAATAAATGCACTTGATAGCCTTTCCAAAACTTCGCTCTGGATTTCAAAAGATATCTTATCGCAGGCACAGAAGGCATTAAAGACGATTTTTGATACATAAAACTGGAGGCATCTTATGCTTGAGCTTAATTTCTCGAATATGATGGGAGAGGTAGTAGGGCAGAGCGGCATACCTGAGAGGGAGATAGAGGGCATAAAGACTACAGTATATGATATTGATAAGCGTATAAAAGCAAAAGAACGCCCGGAGCTTGCCTTTATAGACCTCCTTGAACAGGACATATCAGAGATTAAAAAAATAGCATCTGCTGTCAGAGGGGAATTTGAGAGTTTTATTATTCTTGGGATCGGCGGCTCTGCACTCGGTCCAAGGGCAATAATAGAAGCACTGAGCCCTCTGCATAACCTTGATAAGAAACCTAAGGTTTTTATCTATGATAATGTCGACCCGAGAACATTCGACAGGATCTTATCCCTTGCAGATATAAAGAAAACAGCAGTCAATGTCATCACAAAATCAGGAAGCACTGCAGAGACCATGTCTTCTTTTATGATACTCTGGGATAAATTCAATAAAACTGTTCCTGATGCCTCGAAGAGATTCATTGCAACAACAGATCCTGAAAAAGGCAATCTGAGGAAAATCGCAGATGAAAAAGGATTCAAAACGCTCTCAATCCCCCCCGGCGTCGGCGGCAGGTATTCTGTTTTAAGTCCTGTAGGTCTCTTGCTGACCGAGGTAATAGGCATTAACGCAGATGAGATGCTTCAAGGCGCAAGGGACATTCATAAGAGATGCACTGATCCAGAGATATGGAGAAACCCTGCATATCTTTTTGGAGTTTTACTTTATATCATGGAGAGGGAAGAAAAGAGACCGATAAATGTAATGGTGCCTTATGCAGATGGGCTAAAACCCACAGCAGAATGGTTCTGCCAGTTATGGGCAGAAAGCCTCGGCAAACTCGGTATGGGTCTTACTCCATATCCGTCCCTCGGCACGACAGACCAGCATTCACAACTCCAGCTCTGGATGGAAGGGCCAGAGGACAAGGTCGTCATATTTATCAAGGTTGATGATTACACTGTTGATGCAGAGATTCCAAAGGTATTTCAGGATATGGATGGCCTGAATTATCTTGGTGGGCATACATTATCGGAGTTGATTAAGGCAGAGCAGGAATCAACAGAACTTGCCCTGGCAAAGATAAAAAGGCCAAACATGACAATAAGCATTCCGAAAATAGATGCCTATCATATGGGACAATTGTTTCATTTTTTTGAAATGGCAACGGCATTTACAGGATTTTTATATGGTGTGAACCCATTTAACCAGCCGGGTGTTGAAGAGGGCAAGAATTTCACATACGGCATGATGGGAAGGAAGGGATACGAAGCAAAGAGACAAGAGGTAGAGAAGGCACGGGAAAAGAAGATGTGCTGGAGGGTGTAGGTCTACATAGCGAAGACATTGCTCAAAAATTTATTTAACTCGATAGATATTGGGATTATCCTGGATTGTTATATGGATAAATATAATTGCAAATACCATCGGTCAAAGGTGGTAAAGGTATCGAAAAATAAATTTTTTCGCAACATCTTCGTTACTTTAATTTTGATTACCATCTGACATGGTAAAACTCTTTGAATAGTAAAGAGTGGAATGGCCAGAATAGAAATTATAAAATTCAAAGAACGTATAAATGATCTTCAGAATTTCTACTTGCTTTCCATCCGCGGGCTTTTCGGCGTGGTTAGGAGGCCCTTTTATTTTATGGATGCAGTTGAGCAGATGGACTACGCTGGAGCGGGTTCCTTTTTTATAATTCTGCTTGTTTCCCTTTTTGTAGGAATGGCTCTTTCGCTTCAAATATCTGCTGAACTTTCAATACTTGGCCTTAAGATGTATACAGGAAAGATTGTAGGCATTTCCATTATCAGGGAGATAGGGTCTGTTGTTGCTGCGCTTGTCTTTGCTGGGAGGGTTGGCGCTGGAATGGCATCAGAATTGGGATCTATGGTTCTTGGGCATCAGGTGGACACTCTAAGGGTCTTTGGTGTGGATCCTGTTAAAAAGCTTGTTACACCGAGGATACTAAGCTCTGTAGTAATGCTACCCGCCTTAACGGGCATAGGTTATGTGGCTTCTCTTTCCGGCGGCTATTACATAGCTGTGTTTGTAAGCCATCAAAGTAGTGCTATTTACTGGAATTCGATCCGGGACGCCTTAATATTTGAGAATGTTTTTGCCGGTTCTGTTAAGCCCTTTATCTTTGGTTATCTGATAGCATGCATAAGCTGTTATACGGGGCTTTCCACAAAGGGCGGAGCCATAGGACTCAGGCGGGCAACCACAAAGGCCGTTGTAACATCAATTATAATGATTATAGTTTCTGATTTTATACTCACAAGGGTATTACTTTATATCCTGGGATTTTCAGTATGATTGTATTTGATAAGGTCTGGTTTTCATATGGAACACGGGAAATCCTCAAAGATATAAGTTTTTCTATTAACCCAGATGAAAGAGTAGTAATCCTCGGAGAAAGCGGAGAGGGCAAGACTACTATCCTCAAACTAATACTGGGGCTTATAAGACCCGATGCCGGAAAGATAATCATTGACGGAGAAGATATAATTAATAAAACAGAGCATGAACTCAGGGAAGCAAGGATGAAATTCAGTATTGTTTTTCAGGAGGGGGCACTTTTTGACTCTCTTAATGTGAAGGAAAATGTAGCATTTTGCTTGAGGGAATATTCAAAGATGTCAGAAGAAGAGATTGACCAGAGGGTGAGAGAATTACTCAGGATTGTGGGTATTGAGAATGCGATGGAGCTTATGCCGGAGGAACTGAGCGGCGGGATGCACAGGAGGGTTGCTATTGCAAGGTCTCTGGCAGCCTGTGAGCCGAAGATGTTTCTATACGATGAACCCACCTCCGGGCTTGACCCTGTGAATGCAGAAAATATATGCAGACTTATCCTCGACTTATCTAAGAACGGGAAGGGCTTTATTGTTGTTACGCACAAGATTTATGACGCAATAAAGGTGGCGAATAGATTCATATTTTTAAAGGATGGCATGACAATATTCGATGGTGACAGAGATGAACTTGTACATGCAGCTATTCCTGATATACAGATATTCATAAAAGAATTAAGTTTAAATCCTGGTTGAGATGGCCTATTGATTATTTATTAAAGGAGGCAGAAATGTTTGACAGAAGAAAACAGCTTATGTGGTCAAAACTCAGGGTTGGCCTCGTTATAACTCTTGCCTTTTTAACTATGTTTATGACCGTGTTTTTTGCGGGAAACATCGAGGATATATTTTCACCTAAAGTTGAACTGAAAGCCCAGATACAGGATGTTAAAGGATTAAGAAAGGGTGCACCAATATGGATATCAGGGGTGGAAGTAGGTTCGGTAGATAGCATAGATCTGCATCCCGAACTCGGGACGATAGTTACCCTCTCGATTAACAAGGGCGCTTTGAAATATGTCAAGAAAGACTCTCAGGCAAGTGTCCTCACAATGGGCCTTCTGGGCGATAAATACATTGAACTGACTGCCGGCTCACCTCAGGCTGGTACCATCAACCCGGAAGATATGATAAAAGGGACTGCACAGATTGAGTTTAAGGATGTAATGGAGACCGCTACAATTTCTATTGGGAAGATGGCTGATTTCATAAAAAAATTGGAAACCCTCGTTACGAAGGTCGAAAAGGGAGACGGGACGCTTAACAAACTTTTCACTGACCCTGCAATTTATGACGATTTAAAGAGGACTACAAAAACTCTGTCCTCGATATTGGAGGATATAAAAAATTCACGGGGGACTATGAAGATGCTTATAGAAGACCCTTCTCTCTATAATAAAATGTTAGCTGCTACCTCATCGATGGAAGAATTTACCAGGAAAATAAATGAGGGTTCCGGGACAATTAAAAGGCTTGCTGAAGATGCTGAATTGTATGAAAACCTCAATAAGGCATCTATACGGCTCTCTTCAATTTTAGAGAGGATAGACAGGGGCGAAGGGGTAGCCGGAAGTCTTATCAGAGACAAAGAACTTGCCAGGGAATTGAAAGATACTGTATCAGAACTTAAGGAGTTGACTAAAGACATTAAGGAGAATCCAAAGAAGTATTTTAAGTTCAGCGTATTCTAAAAGTGTATGGTGAGCTTTGATACGAGAAAGGGATGAAAATAAATATCCTGTTGAAAAGATAAAGGGAAGTGCGAGGAAGTATGATAAACTTTGAATACGGTAAGGAAGTCAGTATGAAGGTTTAGTTATGATCGTTATCGAAACATATAAGGGAAAGTCAATTACAGAGCACCGTGTGGAGATTGTTGAAAGAAAAGGCACGGGGCATCCAGATTATATGTGTGATTCCATTATGGATGCCATTTCTGTTGCCCTGTCAAAGGAATATATAAAAGAGGCTGGAACCATCCTCCACCACAATATAGACAAAGGGCTATTGGCAGCAGGGAGGGTTGAGAAGATATTCGGTGGAGGAAGGGTTTTGCAGCCGATGGAACTCACAATAGGTGACAGGGCAACATTCAGGGTTGCCGGCAGGGAGATACCCGTTGCTGATATTGCAATGGATGCAGCAAAAAAATGGATTAAAGAAAATCTGAGATTTGTTGACCCTGAAAAACATTTGAAATACCGTGTTGTCCTTGCACCAGGTTCTGAAGAACTTACCGATATATTTTTCAGGCGGGGAAGGGTCAGGGCAGCAAATGATACATCTGCTGCTGTTGGATATTATCCATTGAGCCCGACTGAAAGAGTAGTCCTTGATTTAGAGAAGTTTCTGAATTCGAAAAGGTTTAAGGACAAATATCCTGAAACAGGTGAAGATATAAAGGTCATGGGACTTAGAAGTGGAAGTGTGCTTGATTTAACAGTTGCGATGCCTCTGCTTGCAAATTACATTAAATCTGAAAGAGATTATTTTGATGGGAAGCAGATTATACATAAAGAGATGAACAGATTTCTTAAAAAGGTTGAGTGGTTTAAAAAGGTAGAGGTTCATTTTAACACGCTCGATGAGGAAGGCAGGGGGCTTGGCGGAATCTATCTTAGTCTTTTGGGCACATCTGCAGAGGATGCTGATTCAGGACAGGTTGGCCGCGGCAACCGTGTGAACGGGCTTATCTCCATGAACAGGCCAATGGGAACAGAGGCAGCAGCAGGGAAAAACCCTGTAAGCCATGTGGGTAAGATATATAATGTCCTTTCCCATAAGATTGCAAAAGAGATTTATGAAAAGATAGACGGGATAAAAGAGGTATATGTTCTTCTTTTAAGCAGGATTGGTACGCCAATAGACACTCCGCAGACAGCAACTGCACAGGTTCTGCTTGAAAGGGGAAGAAAGATTAACGAGATAGCAAAAAAGGCTGAAGAGATATTTGAGAGAGAATTTTCAGGGATAAGTAAGTTCTGCATGGAATTGAGCAAGGGAAAATACCCTGTCTGTTAGGATAAAAGTTTTGATATGAAGAAAGAATCGGTGCAGGGGGACGTCACTTGGCTTCCTG
>JAKALU010000086.1 GCA_021824065.1 Nitrospirota bacterium | reverse complement strand
TAATGAATTTGAATAAGCCTGTCAAGTCTTTTTTAATAATTTCTTATAGGGGATTGATTATAAAGAGTTTTTCGTGAGGTCTACGGCAAAGACATCAGGTCTGTTAATGGTGAGATAGCAAGTTGATATCATTCTGAAAAAATAGATTGGGAAAATTTTTAAAAACATTTACCGCTTTTGATCAATTCAATTACTCTTGTAGTAACCCAAAAGAGTTGTTATTATTATGCCATGAATACAACAGAAATTCTTGGAAAAATAAAGAGGACAGAATCTCCTTTAAAGAGGCAGCTTTTGATGGTTGCATTGATTACGAACCTTCTTGAGCAGAAGGGCAAAGGTGCGCCGATTGTCATTGGCGGGTGCGCACTGTCATATTACACAAGAGAAGTTTATTTTACAGCAGATATTGATCTGGCCTATGCTGACAGAGAAGCCTTAGATGCTGTTTTGAAGGAAATCGGATTTAAGAAACAGGGTCGGTATTGGACCAATGAAGAACTGAAGATTGCAATAGAAGTGCCGGCATCAGTTCTGGCTGGGGAAGATTCTCCTGTTGAGAATGTTGAGATTGAAGATAATCTCTATTGCAGAATCATAGGAATCGAAGATTTGATAATAGACCGTTTGAATGCATGTAAGTACTGGAAATCAGAAATAGACGGTGAGATGGTAGAACTTCTTCTTAAAAGATATGCAAAAGAATTAGACTGGGGCTATCTTGAAAAAAAGGCAGCTATGCCTGAAAATAACACAAAGGCAGAGCTTTTAGAATTAAAGAAAAAGGCTGAACAATGAAGATAAGAACAAAGAAATATGAGGATATATCGCCAGTGGAGTTTCTTGTCTTAAGGGAAAAGCTCGGCCTCAAGCGGTACAGAAAGACGGCTAAAAGAGACCCGGAAGAAAGAAAAATTCTCCTTGACCTTGGGTTAAAAAAAATAGAAGAGAAGGAGAAAGACGATTTTATTTTAGTAGGATATAAGAGGAGGCGGATGAAAATAGAAAGGCAGTGAGCGTCTCCTATTTTGCAAGTTCCAGAGATTTTCTGCTTCTTTGAATGCTCCTTGTGCTGAATCCTGCTTTTTCAGCTTCAGCCAGAAACGAATTCCATGTTCCTTTATCACCTGATGCCAATGCTGAATTTAAGGCATTAAGCCACGCTGGAGGATTGCCAATATTTTCCGTCAATGAATCACCAAAGAGCAGGCCGATATCCTGGTATTGATTGTCCTGTGGCACTGCGTACTGTACTTCATAAATGCGTCCAGGAGTTTCATGGAAAAATAGAGGCGACGAATACCGTACCTTGTTGTCCCCTTTTAATTTAGCTGTCATGCCATGATACCTGCCAACGCCTCTGTATACCGCTTCCAGCCCGGTTGTACCTATCGTTTTGAGTATCAAGGCAACAGCTATACGGGACTCTCTGATCCATTCCTCTTTTTTGCATGTCAGGTCATCTGGTGTCTTCTCATTCCCGAGGAGATATAGGTCTGAAGCAAAAACCGGTCCGCCGAATATCACATTGGTTGCCTCGATGCCTTCGGGTGTCTCTTCCCCTTTAGACTTATCCATGTTCCAGAATGCAAACATATCTTTTATGGGTTCATTTTTTGAAACAAAAAAATTGATATACATTTTTTGAGATGGGCTTATAAGCATAATCGAATATTCTTCCATCCCAAACTCTATCTCTCTTCCAATATAGATGTGCTCGTAGGAAACTGCAGGGATAGGGATGTCTATACCTTTCATTTTCAGCACCCATATCTGTCCTGAGATTTTTGGCCGGGGTTTCTCTGAAAAAGTGACATAGAGCTGAGATGCGGTGAGATATTGTTTTTTTAGGGCATTGCAGGCATCAGGCCATTCTTCTGCCTTCTTTGAAAGCAGGGTCTCTGAAGATGCCTGCTGGCAGAATAATATGACAAGGCAGAAAAGGCTTATGAATATTTTAGTATACGATTTCATTGCCGCTTTACCACAACCTTCAAAAACTTCCTCTTCCCAGCCTTGAAAAGATAACTCCCCTTTTTGAGTTTTGCATCAGGGTCGTCGATCTTTTTGTCGTCGATCTTAAGCCCGCCTTGTTTGATAAGCCTCATTGCCTCTCCAGTGCTCGAAACGAGACCTGAAAGCTTCATTATCTTTGGAATCCACATCTCATCCTCTTCCCATTTAAGCTCAAATAGAGATATTTCATCGGGAAGCCCTTTATCCTTTCCAAAGATATGCTCAAATTCTTCCTTCGCCTTCAGAGCAGCATCTTTGCCCCAGTATCTTTCGACAATCTCGAGTGCAAGATTCTCTTTTGCAGTCTTTGGATGAATCTCGCCGCTCTCTGTTCCCTTCTTAAGCCCTCTGAGTTCTTCTATGGATATATGGCTAAGGAGTTCGTAATACCTAAGCATAAGGGTATCGCTTATAGACATGATCTTGCCAAACATCTCCTTTGGTGGTTCTGTAATGCCAATGTAATTTCCAAGACTCTTTGACATTTTGTTCACTCCGTCCAATCCTTCAAGCAGGGGCATTAAAACAACAACCTGCTCCTCAACGCCCATCTTTCTCTGGAGAGTTCTTCCCATCAGGATATTAAATTTCTGGTCCGTTCCTCCAAGCTCAACATCTGCCTTAAGATGTACAGAATCATATGCCTGAAACAAAGGGTAATAGAATTCGAGTATAGTTATGTCCTGCTGGTTTTCATACCGCTTCTTGAAGTCCTCTCTTTCGAGCATCCTTGCAACTGTCTGCATTGAACCGAGCCTTACAATGTCCATCACGCTCATCTTTGAGAGCCATTCACTGTTGAACATGACCTTTGTCTTTTGAGGATCAAGTATCTTGAAAATCTGTTCCTTGTAGGTCTCTGCATTTTTTATGACTTCTTCCTTTGTTAAAGGTTTTCTTGTCTCAGACCTTCCTGATGGGTCTCCTATCATGCCTGTGAAGTCACCGATTAAAAATATTATCTCATGCCCCAAATCCTGAAACTGGCGCATCTTTTCAAGAAGGACTGTGTGTCCGACATGTATATCAGGCGCAGTCGGATCAAATCCTGCCTTTACTTTCAGAGGTCTTTTTTCTTTGTAGGATTTTTCGAGCTTCTGCAATAGCTCTTTTTCAGATATAACCTCAACAGCGCCTCTTTTGATTATCTCAAGCTGTCTCTCTGGTGCAAGCATGGAAATTATGATAACTGCTTAAGGCAGATATAGTCAATTTAAGAGATAAATAGTCATTTTCTTAAGAGGTTCTGCTCTTGTAGTAAACGATAAGAGTTGTTATCATTTAACCCATGAAAAGCTATCGCAGGGAACTGTGGTTTAATGTCCCAACTCGCAGGGCTTTTATAAATATCACCCCGCAGGTTGAGGAATGTCTTCGAGAAAGCGGGGTAAAAGAAGGTCTTGTGCTTGTTAATGCAATGCATATAACCGCATCTGTCTTTATCAATGATGATGAACAAGGGCTTCATTCTGATTTTGACAAATGGCTTGAAAAACTCGCGCCTCATGAGCCTGTTTCACAGTACCGTCATAATGTCGGGGAGGATAACGCAGATGCACACCTTAAACGCCAGATTATGGGAAGAGAGGTTGTGGTTGCTATCACTGATGGCAAACTCGACTTCGGTCCATGGGAGCAGATTTTCTACGGTGAGTTCGACGGCAGGCGGAAAAAAAGAGTGCTGGTTAAGATTATCGGAAAATGAAAAAAATTGCTATAACAATGGGAGATCCGGGAGGGGTCGGGCCTGAGATAATCGTAAAGGCACTTTATTGTGCTGAGATAAGAGAGTTCTGTACCCCGATGGTCATCGGTGACAGAGTTGTTATGGAAGAAGCAATAAGCCTGCTTAAACTGCCTGTAAAACTAAGGATAATTAGTTCCCCTAAAGAAACCACCTCAGGTTTAGGCTCGATAGAGCTTATTGATATGGGAATAGTTAAAAAGATTGAAAAATGCAAACAGACTGCTGAGAATGGTAAGGCTTGTATAAGTTATATCAAAAAAGCTGTTGAGCTCGCACTGAATAAAGAGGTTGACGGAATTGTCACAGCTCCGATTTCAAAAGAGGCATTGAAGATGGCAGGCATGAAATGGCCCGGCCACACAGAGATGCTTGCTGAACTTACAGGCACAAGGGATTATGCGATGATGCTCGTCGGAGGACCTTTAAAGGTTATACTTGCTACAATACATACATCGCTAAGAAGCGTACCAGACCTTATAACTAAAGAAAATGTTTTAAAGACCATACGCCTCGCAAAATTGGCATGTGACATGATGGGCATAAATAATCCAAAGATTGCAGTTGCTGGACTGAATCCTCATGCAGGAGAGTCAGGAATATTTGGAGATGAAGAGATAAAGGAGATTATCCCTGCTGTTGAAGATGCAAAAAAACATGGGATTCCAGTAACAGGGCCGTTCCCTCCTGATACAATCTTTTATAAGGCATACAAAGGTGAAATTGATATTATTGTCTGTATGTATCATGACCAGGGACTGATCCCTCTAAAGATGATTGCTTTTGAAGAAGGTGTTAATGTGACTGTAGGACTGCCTTTTGTCAGGACATCTCCTGACCACGGCACAGCTTATGACATTGCATGGAAAGGCATTGCAAATCCATCAAGCATGCTTGAGGCAATAAAAATGGCAGCAAGGCTCAGAAATGTAGGAAGAAAATACCCCTCTTTTCTAAAGAGGGGTTAGGGGAGATTACAAATCTTCATTAATTATCAGTAATCCCCCTCAATCCCCCTTTAGGAAAGGGGGATTATTTTATCTTTATTTAAAGTTCAAATCTTTACCTTAATCTTAACCGTAATTGATATTATCTTTCATAATTAAGGCTGAAACGGAAGACCTTCTGTTTTTATCACAAGCCATTTTGCATGTTCTTTTTCGAGGGTGAATTTCAGGTGCTCGGGTCTTTTAATTTCTCCTATGACATAACCCGTTTGATTGCCAATAGTTGCAATAACCCGCACATCCAGCTCAGCAGTTGCTGAATTCTCCTTCACTGCAATCTTTAAATTTTCATATTCAATCTTTATGTCTGACATTGTCTTGAATTGCTCCTCGAGAACCCTTTTTATGAGCAGGTACGTGAATCCGTAATCATCCTGATAATTAAATGAAACCTTTGACATAACATTATCAATTTCTCCCTTTTCTATTGCTCCTGCGCCCTGTTTAATGAGTTTTTTAATCCTGCTCTCGTCAGAAGGCCAGAGAAAATAGATGATTACTGGAGAGATGATTAAAAGGAAAAGAATTATGATTGATTTTTTGCTCATAATGTCTCAATCAGTGTAAACTCCCTAAAATATGAGAACAAGGATTATAATCATAAAAAGTTTATCAAAAGAGCCGGAAAAAGTCAGCGAGAAACATTTAAGCAAACAAATACTATGTCCTGCCTATCCCGCTCTGAATTTTTGAAGAATTTATAGAAAAAGGCCTGACAATACTATATGATAGAATAGTCAGTAAAACTAAGGAGGTTTAAGAGGGAAGAGGGTGAAAAAGGGGTGGAGCTTTTTTACTTTTCCACAAAGCCCCCTGAGGCTTGCGACAATGTTTTCCCTGCCATTTACAGTGATATTCATAGCGCTTCTTGTAGCAATCATGGTGTGGGAGAAGAAAAGCCATGAGAATGATCTTATAACTGAATTAAGAGAAACAGCAAGGGCTTATTTTGAACAGATATTAATCACGAGGCTCTGGAATGCACAGCATGGTGGTGTTTATGTGGAGGTTACAAATAAGACGCAGCCCAATCCATATCTTAAAGATGACCCTGAAAGGGATATAGTTACTATTGACGGCAGGAAATATACAAAGATAAACCCAGCATATATGACGAGGCAACTTTCAGAATTAGCATATCAGAAGGGTAGATATAAATTTCACATAATAAGCCTGAAGCCTGTAAATCCCCGGAATCAGGCCGATGAGTGGGAAGCCCGTCAGTTGCGTTTATTTGAAGAAGGCAAAAAACAAGAAGTATATGAAGTGGTCAGAGATGATCAGGGAGAGAGATTCAGATACATGGCGCCACTTCTTGTCGAGACATCATGCCTTAAGTGCCACCAAAAACAAGATTATAAGATAGGGGATGTAAGAGGCGGCATAACCGTTAATATCCCTATAGAAGTGCAAAGAAGCACTCATGCGGCGCTGGCGAAACGAAGTATTATCGCTTTTGGTATAATCGGGATAATCTCTCTGTTTTTTATGGTCGGTACAACTTGCTTACTTTCAAAAAGAGTTATCCAGACTATTGAGAAAGAGATGGAAAATGAACGATTGAAGACCGCTATCCAGCTCGCTGGTGCAGCAGCTCATGAACTCAGACAGCCCATGACAGCAATAATAGGATTTTCAGAACTCCTCAAAGAGAAGGTTTCAAAGGGAGAACTTGCAAAGCAAGAGCTTGATATAATCGTTCAGCAGTGCTACAAGATGGACGGGATAATAAAAAGGATGTTGAATATCACTAAATACAAAACAAAAACTTATTCAGGGGATATCGAGATCTTCGATCTCGAGGGTCAGGCAGACCGGACAGACCCTGACATTAATAAGAAATAACACAACATAGTGCGCATATTTAAATTAAAAGATATATAAACCCCTCTTCAGGAAAGAGTGGTGTCATTGAGTCTCACATTACCGCAATAATTGCATCCTTAATTACCTTGAGCAACTGCTGAAGGTTTTCGATGCTTATGCTTAGAGGCGGCATTATAACAACAACATTACCGAGGGGCCTGATAAAGACTCCATTTTCTCTTGCATGGTATGCAACCTTCCATCCGATTTTTTCTTCTAATGGATAAGGTTTTTTTGTATTCTTGTCCTTTACCAGTTCAATCCCTGCCATGAGTCCTTTGTTTCTAACATCACCTACATGAGGCACGTCTGATATCTCCTTGAGCCAGTTTTCAAGGATTTCAATCTTGGGCTGGAGGTTTTTTAATGTTTCTTCTTTTTCGAATATATCAAGACATGCAAGCGCTGCAGCACTTGCAAGTGGATTTCCTGTGTATGAATGTCCATGAAAGAATGTCTTTAATTCCTTGAATTTTCCTAAAAATACATTATAAATCTCATCTGTTGTAATTGTTGCTGCAAGAGGCAGATACCCGCCTGTGATTCCTTTTGAAAGGCATATTATGTCAGGGACTACATCCTCATGCTCGCAGGCAAACATCCTGCCTGTTCTTCCAAATCCTGTTGCAACCTCATCAGCGATCATAAGGACATTATATTTTGTGCATAGATCCCTCACGCCTTTAAGATACCCAGGAGGTGAAACAATCATGCCCCCTGCTGCCTGGACAATAGGTTCGATTATTACTGCTGCAATCTCAGATGAGTTTTCCCTGAGTGCATCCCCCATCCTTTCGAGACAGGCAGTCTTGCAATCAGGATAAGAGAGTTCAAGTTCGCACCTGTAGCAGTATGGTGATGGGGCATCGTATGTCCTGAATAGCAATGGGCTGAATACCTTATGAAACGTATCAATGCCTCCAACGCTCACAGCGCCGAGTGTATCGCCATGATATGCATTATTTAAAGAAAGAAATGTGACTTTCCCATCCACTCTCCGGTGAATCCAGTATTGAAATGCCATCTTCAGTGCAACCTCGACAGATGTCGAGCCGTTGTCAGAATAGAAGACCTTGCTAAGCAACAAAGGGTTCAAGGGTTCAAGGGTTTGAGGGTTCGAGGGTTTTGTTTTACTTGACCCCTGAATTATTTTGACCAGCTTCTCCGCTAATTTAATTGCAGGCACATTGCTTAGACCAAGCATTGTCGAATGGGAAATCTTATCTATCTGCTCTTTGATGGCGTCATCAATCTCTTTTTTCCTGTGGCCATGTATATTGACCCACATTGATGAAACGCCGTCTAAATACCATCTGCCATAAATCTCCTTTATAAAACAATCCCTTCCCTCCGAAATGATAATTGGCTTTTCATCAAGCCAGTCCTTCATCTGTGTGAAAGGATGCCAGATATATCTCTTGTCTAAATCTTCGAGATGCTTATTTTCGTCAAGAATTCCCATAAATCTAAATTTGACATTTAAATAATGCAGATGTTGCGATCCGCCTCGGCGGACGATACCTCAGCCTACCTTTCACAGATGGTTTCTGAAATGCTCTTATTGAATATAACAAAACAAGATAATTTCAATAACTTATCGAGTTAAATAAATTTTTGAACAATGTCTGCATTATATAGCTTGTTAAAAATTCTATCAAATCTTTTTCTCCTCCGAAACAGCCATATGCCTTATAATCTTTCCTTCAACCAGATAGACAACCATCTCTGCAATGTTTGTTGCATGGTCTGCAATACGCTCAAGATACTTTGATACATATGTTATCTTAACAGCGCGGGACACTGTTCTTGGATCCTGAATCATAAAAAAGAGGAGTTCATTAAATACCTGCCAGTTAAGATTATCAACCATATCATCCCGCGTGAGCACATCCCTTGCTAAAGCTGAATCCCTTTTTACAAATGCATCGAGGGCATCCCTTACCATGCCCTGGGCTATCTCAGCCATCCTTGGAATGTCAATATACGGTTTAAGCTGCGGTTCTTCATTAAGTTCCAATGCCCTTTCAGCGGTATCAACTGCAAGGTCTCCTATTCTTTCGAGGTCTGTTGTAATCTTCATCGCAGTTGTTATCAGCCTCAGGTCTCCTGCGCGTGGCTGCCTTAATGCAATCAATCTTATACATTCCTCGTCTATTTCAACGTCAAGGGCGTTAACAATCGGGTCCCTGTCAATGGTCTCTGCTGCGAGAGCAGAGTTTCTCTCAACCAATGACTTAATGGAATCGCTGATAGCCTTTTCTACCAGAGAGCCAAGTTTTAATACTTTCTCTTTTAAATCAGTAAGTTCTTTTTCGAATACAGTTGCCATTATACCTCCATCTTGATCAGACAGGACATCATATTTTCGCTCATTCTCGGCCTTCGGCCTCCGAGGGCTTTTGCCTCTTACACCCCCCTCAAAGCCCCCCTTACTAAGGGGGGACTAAGGGGGGGGTCTGTCGGAATATCGGCAAAAGAACCCGCTCAAATACAATGTCCTGTCAGCTATTATTTTCTATCCAAATCTCCCTGTGATATACTCCTCAGTCAGCTTGTTTGACGGCGCAGTAAATATCCTGTCTGTCCTGTCAAATTCTATAATCTCGCCAAGATACATAAACGCTGTGTAATCAGAAACCCTCGCTGCCTGCTGCATATTATGTGTGACAATTATTATGGTTACCTCATGCTTCAATTCTATTATAAGTTCTTCGATTTTTGAAGTTGCCGTAGGGTCAAGGGCTGAAGTTGGTTCGTCAAAAAGGAGTATCCTTGGATCTGTTGCCAGTGCCCTTGCTATGCAGAGCCTCTGCTGCTGCCCTCCTGAAAGATCAAATGCCGGTTTGTGAAGCCTGTCCTTCACCTCATTCCACAATGCAGCACCCTTTAGTGATTTCTCAACTTTCTCGTCGAGCACTGTTCTCTTGCTGATTCCTCTTACCCTCAGCCCGTATGCGACATTTTCGTATATTGATTTCGGGAATGGATTAGGTTTCTGAAAGACCATGCTTATCTGCATCCTTATCTCTATCGGGTCTATCTCAGGCGAAATGACATTGATATTGTCGGGGTAGAGTATAATCTCGCCTTCATATTTGTTATTCGGATAGAGGTCATGCATCCTGTTAAAGCATCTGAGGAATGTTGTCTTTCCGCAGCCTGAAGGGCCTATCAATGCAGTGACTTCTCTGCGCGCAACAGTCAGACTAATATTTTTAAGGGCATGGACATCTCCATAGTAGAAATTAAGGTTTTTTGCTTCTGCTTTTAGTTCTTTCACCATTTTATTTTCTTCCTGAATCTGTATCTTATATATATTGCAAGGCCGTTCATAAGCAGTGTCATTATCATAAGAACTATCCCTGCTGCTGCTGCATTTAACTGGAACTCATGCTGGGGTCTTGATACCCAGTTAAACATCTGTATCGGCATAACCGTAAAAGGGTCAAAGAGCCATTTAAAATTTATAAAGGGGAACACGGAGGATATAGGGGAAGAAGGAAGAAAGGCGATGAAAGTTAGGGCACCCACTGTGATTATGGGAGCTGTTTCTCCGATTGCCCTTGAAAGCCCGATGATTACTCCTGTGAGTATCCCGCCGGTTGAATATGGGATTATATGAGACTGCACTGTCTGCCACTTTGTTGCACCAAGGGCATAAGATGCCTCTCTGATTGAATTAGGGATTGCCCTTATTGATTCCCTTGTTGCCATTATGACCATAGGGAGTATGAGAAGGGCGAGCGCAAGGCCTCCTGTGAGTATACTTTCGCCAAACTTGAACAGATATACAAATAGTCCGAGGGCAAGAAGCCCGTAAACTATAGAAGGCACTCCTGCAAGGTTTGCAATATTTATCTCTATGATATCAGTAAGCCAGTTTTTCCTTGCGTATTCCTCAAGATAAATGCCTGCTGCTACACCAAGAGGTATTGCTGCAAATGCAGTTACAAGCAAAACAAGGAAGCTTCCCACCCAGGCAGAAAGTATGCCTGCCTCGTCAGGAAACCTCGACGGGAACGATGTGAAAAATTTATAGCTCAATCTCGGGAATCCATCAATGAAAAGATCAACCATAAGTGCGAAAAGGAGGACGAGCCCGATAAGAGTGGAAAGGAGACCAACAATCAGGAACACGTTGTTCCGAAATTTGTTGCATTTTATCAGCTTTTTTATGTCAGTTTGGCGTTCAGAGTTAGTACCCCCCCCACGCCCCCCTTTAGTAAAAGGGGGTAAGGGGGGATTTGACTTTTGACTTTTGACTTTTGACTTATTCATTAATACGCCTCTCTTATTCTCTTCCTCAGCCAAAATCCTATGATATTAAAAACAAGCGTTATAAGAAAAAGAGTTATTCCTGCCGCAAATATCGTCTTATATTCAAGCGTGCCGTGAGGCACATCTCCAAGGCTCACCTGAACTATGTAGCCTGTAAGTGTCTGAACCGGTTCCAGCGGATTAACAGTGAAAGTAGGAAGCATTCCTGCTGCTATGGCAACCACCATTGTCTCGCCAACTGCCCGTGATATGCCTATAATGAATGCTGCTGCTATGCCTGAGAACGCTGACGGAATTACAACCTTGAATGCAGTCTGAAGCTTTGTTGCGCCCATTGCGTAAGAGCCCTCTCTTATATGCATGGGGACAGCCTTCATAGCGTCTTCGCTTACTGAGCTTACATAAGGAATTATCATTATCCCCATGATTATACCCGGGCTTAATGCATTGAATCCCGAAAGGTCGGGTATGAATTTCTGGAGTATCGGAGTCAAAAAAAGAAGTGCGAAATAACCATAAACAACCGTGGGAACTGCCGCAAGAAGTTCAAGAATGGGCTTTATCACCTCTCTCACCTTATGCGGGGCGTATTCGCTCAGATATACAGTCGCTGTTAAGCCAA
>JAKALU010000085.1 GCA_021824065.1 Nitrospirota bacterium | reverse complement strand
CAGGGTTGTCATAAGGGTTCTAAATCCTTCTTTCACTTTGGCAGGAAATTCTCTTGAGGTTCTAAGGATTGAGCCTCCTGTGATGTGAATCTGGCTGACATCGCGTATTGTAAGCTCAATAGCCTTTTTCCTGTCCCCTGCAAAAAGGCTTTTAAATCCACTGACAATACCGATGACTTTTTTACCTTTCTCTACTGCCTCAATAGTGGCTGCGCTTATAACCCCGTTTATCCCAGGAGCAGGACCGCCGCCGACAATTATTGCAATTGTTTCTTTCATATTATTCTAATTTTCACAAAATAACTAAAGGAAGGGGCATGGTATTTGAGCGGATTTTTTTGCCGATATTCCAACAGTAACCCCCCTTACATCCCCCCTTACCAAGGGGGGACATGAGGGGGGGTGAGGCAAAACCTCGCAGCCCCGTCCCGAAAGCATTCGGGATCGGGGCGAGAATGAGCGAAAATACCATGCCCTTCATTTTTATATCCCTCATAGCTCTTTCCTCAACGACACAGGGATCTCTTTCTTAACAATAACAGACTTTACTGTCCTGTTGACGATATCCTTTGTATTTCTAACCTTTAATTTATCAAAGAGCAATCCAAATCTGTCTTCAAGTTCTTTCATTACCGGCTTTTTAACATTTGACGGCAGATCCCACCAATTTTTCTTCAAAGGCCCGAATCCTTTTTTTCTTGTGCTGTAAATAAACTGCTCCTCTGTCTGACCTTCCTTCCACTCTTTTGCATACTCTTTCTTTATAAAAGAGTAAACCTCATCTCTGAATTCTGCTGGCGTTGCCTTGCTGTCATACATTATGTTCTGAAATCCTGTTGCAAGATGGACTTCTGACGTGCCTGTTTCAGGGAACATGTGGAATGCCTCTTCTGGCAATGTTGATGCGCCGTGCTGGACACAGCCGGAAAGGCCGTATTCTTTCCTCGCCATGTTTGATAATATGCGTAAGGTATCAAAATCTATTTTAACCTTTGCCAGGGTGCCGTCAGGAAGGACAACACCGCCATGAGAGGTTCCTGTCTGGACACTGAGTTTGCTTAATCCTTTCCCAGCCTTAAATATCTCTTTGAATCCATCAAGGTATCCCCTTAGCTCATCAGGAGTGCTGTTCTTGCCTCCAATCTCACCAATCTCTCCGCCGATAGACACATCAATCCCTTTCGGTTGAATCTCTCTGATATATGCCCCAAGCTCTGCTGCCTTCTCAAAATTAGGCCTCTGCTGCTCTTTGATTGTCGGTTTGTCGAGGTCTACAAGTGTCGAGGAATCAATATCAATGTTATAAAACTCTGCTTCAATTGCCTCTTTAATAAGGCCTCTTACGTAATCGGTTTCAGGCTTCGGGTCTGCGAGATAATTTTTCCTCACAAGCTGGAAATGATCGCCCTGTATAAACACCGGCCCGCTGAATCCTTCTTTAACCGCAGCGGCAAGCACAACAGTGGAATATTCAAGCGGTCTCTGCTTTGTATAACCTATCTCTGAACGGGCAATCTCAAATATAAGCGCTCCTACATTCATCTCATTTGCTTTCCTGAAAATAGCCTTTGCAGTATCATAAGTAAGCCCTCTGATATTGATTGCAGGCACGGTAAAGCCGGGATAATTCCTGCCCATCTCTTCATATAGTTCCTGAATTGATGCTGGCACAGCGTTTGATGCCTTTGCTGCCTCTTTTATTAGAGTGAAGAGAGCGATTTGTTTATCCTTGTCCTCTGTAAATACTGCCTCGTAAATCAACTCGTCCATAATTGCCTTCAGCCCTGCCTTGTCCTTCAGTTCCAAAGCGCCATTTTTAACAGACAGAATTTTGCTTAATTTTTTAAGATCCATCTTGACTCCTCCTTTATTTAGGTTAAGGCTGAGGTTAAGAGCATCCCTTTCTCAACCTCGGTATCTATATTCATTCAGGCAATAATCTCGGCATGCCTTCAAGGCTTGAAAGCATAATTGCTGTCGCATCATCGAGACTTCCTGTCTTTGCAAGCCCTTCCATCTCCTGAAACTTCATCAGCGCCTTTTTAGTCTGGGGTCCTAATTTCCCTGTTATCGGATAATTGTACAGGCCGCGCGCCTTAAGCTCGCGCTGTAACAATAAAATACTATTGTTACTATTATATCTGTTTTTATAAAATACGCTAACCTCTGTGACATTATTTTTAAAAGTCTTCAGCGGAAGAATATTTTTCCCATCCATGGGATCTATGAGCATTGCATCGCCTCCAACAACCCACCTAAGAACAGCGCATCTGCTTGTTTTGCCCTTTTTTGTATAAAGGCTGCAGGGGATATTAATTCTTATTGCTCTATCAATATTATTTCCGAATCTATAGATAGAATAGCCTTTTTTTTCGATCTCTTTGTTTATATCTGAATCGCCCCGCAATCCCTTTTCTCCCCATATGCTCATGAGATTTAAAAGGCACGCAGCCTCGGAAAGCTCCTCTTTTGAAACCATATATATTCCATCATTTATAAAAAACTCGCCTTCTGCCTTAACTCCCTTCAACAGGTTGCTAATCTTGGCAAGATAGTTTTCTTCATGGGAGACATTACTGTAAGTAAGGATGAGCATAAGAAGAAATATTACTGCTCCAATAATTGCAGGATTAAGAAAACCTATTTTAGCTGTATATGCGGTCAGGCCCAAGTCTCTGATAGCATTTTTTACTATGTTGGGGTCAATTTTCATTTTACCATCTGAATATGCGAGCAAGAGAGTTCTGTCACATGCAAGGTTAATAAGCCGTGGAATCCCGTGGCTGTATTTATGAATGAGCTTTACTCCTCTTACAGGGAAGGTTACCATTCCACCCCCTGCAATCTTCAGCCTGTGATTTACGTATATGATCGCATCATTAAGGTCAAGTGGCTCAAGATGGTGCCTTACAGCAATTCTCTGGTCGAGCTGTTTTAAGGGTTCACTCGACACAATCTTCTTCAATTCAGGCTGTCCAACGAGGATCACCTGAAGCAGTTTTTTTGTATTGGTTTCAAGATTTGAAAGGAGCCTTATAAACTCAAGGCTTTCCAAACTTAATTCCTGCGCCTCATCTATTACAAGAACAGCCTTCTCATTTTTTGAAAAAGACTCTAATAGAAAATTATTCAGGGCATCGAGATGGTCTTTCTGTGTATTGCCTGCACAGGTAACACCAAAGTCATGATTTATAAGCTTGAGTAATTCAAACGGGTCAATCATTGGATTGATTATCAGAGAAGTGTGTGTATCAGAGCTCAGATTGTCAAGGAGATACCTTACCAGCGTTGTCTTGCCTGACCCAACCTCTCCTGTGAGCATCACAAAACCCCTATTCTCTGATATGCCGAAATTCAGATTAGCAAGTGCGTCCTCATGTTTCTTGCTCATATACAGAAACTTAGGGTCAGGTGTCACACCAAATGGCTCTTCTCTGAATCCGAAAAACTTATCGTATATCAACCCTTTTCCTGCTCCTTTCCCTTCTTCTCTTCCTCTTTTTCTTTAATGGTTACATCTTTAACAAACTCGGGACATCGCACGTCTTTTCCTGATATAGAAAACTTTTTCTGACAGGTTGCACGCCATGCACAGACTGCACATATATCCATCTTATCCTCCTGCGATTTATATAAAGCAGGATATAGTATTTGAGCGGATTCTTTTGCCGATATTCCAACAGTAGAAGATACAAATAGTCAAGAGGCAAAAGCCCTCGGAGTCCCGACGAATGTCGGGGCGAGAATGAGCGAAAATGCTATATCCTGCTTTCATCGTCAACCTACGCCCTGAAATAACAACTTAATACCTTTTCTATATTATTCGTTATGCTATCCTTGGCATTTATTATAAAGATTCTGTTCCATATCTGAAAGAGTTCTTTTTCAATTCGTAAAATCTGCGGGGGGTCAGAGAACCTGACCTTTAACTCATCCTCGAACATTGGGACAATTTTATCCTTCATCCTCAATTCTGTATCCATGAAAAACACTGCAATCTCAGGTGAGAAGTCAAAGACCCTGTCAAAGAATGCAACAATCTCATTCTGATATATCTGTTTTGGGGGGGAGGACTTAACCTCCATATATAAGATTGAACTGTCGACCTTTGCAATAAGGTCATAATCACCCCCAACCTTTGGCCTTTTGAATTTAACCCCCCACGTTGCCTCAGCAGCAAATTCTCTTTTAAATATCTGGCACAGAAACCACTCGAGGGTTTCTCCGAAACTCTTTATCGGTCTTTTTATAAGCCTGAAGCTCTGCCTGCCTGCCGGCTCGATAACCCTGGTGGAAAGGAGGAAATTGATATATGCCTCTGTTACATCAGCTGTCGCGTACTTTGTGACCTGTCCCTTTGTAAAAGATTCTTGATGTTTTATAACATCTCTGAGAAATAGCCTGAAAGAGTATTTTTTTAACATCTCATAGAAGTTATCGAGAAACTTTTTCGGTGGCAGCACAAGGTCTTCCGATGGTTCTTTTTTATATATCCTGAATCCCCTGCGCCTCAGGAGTGCATCAAGCGACGGCGTGAGTTCAGAAAGTGTCTTCCTAAGCCGCTTTATCTCATCGTGCAGCGCCCGGATTTCTTCGCTGTCTTCAGTCATTTGATTCCCTAATTATTGATTTAGTTTTTTCCTGTTGTTATACTTTTTTCATGGTCGAGTTCTCAAAAGCAATTTTACTTATAGCTGGAGGAGTTGTTCTTTTAAGTGCT
This sequence comes from Nitrospirota bacterium, assembly GCA_021824065.1. Taxonomy (GTDB): domain Bacteria; phylum Nitrospirota; class Thermodesulfovibrionia; order Thermodesulfovibrionales; family UBA1546; genus JAKALU01. Next base: position 6,841 of record JAKALU010000085.1, on the reverse strand, counting down.
GCTATATCTTTAGGTCCTATTGGTATTCTTATTGTTCTCATTGTTATAAAAAGATATCAAGAATCGAGACAAAATTGTTAAAACTCAATAATCTCTCTCTCAATATTTGAATATATTCCATTTAGTTTGGTCTGAATCGCAATTGTTTCTCTTAGAGCAGTCACGACTTTGCAGTAATGTTGTGTCTCCTCAACAGAAAGTTTTCTTCCTTTTCTGTCCTTAAGCCATTTGTCACAGACCTGATAACCGCCGATCTGATATTCCCAGACTTCAGGCGTGATCCCTTCAAAATACTGGGCATCGTTGATATAGACATCTAATTTGTCATTCTGAGCGCAGCGAAGAATCTCGTCTTTAGAGATTGCTTCGGCTTTGCCTCGCAATGACACTTTTAGCTTTTCAACTTTGTCATTCCCCTCGCCCTGAAATCTGGCAATTGGTTTATCAAGCTCTGCTGATTTAAGAAGATGAAGCTCTACGAGCTTTTCGCCATATTCAGCCGTTTTCTTAAACAGCTTGTAATCTTTTGTGAATGGCACGCGCGGGAAGTCTATTTTTAAAAACTCAGCGTATTTTGTTCTGTAGATATTTGAGTAAAGAACTGCATACATGTAATAAAAGATTTCTTCAGGAGATGGTGTCTTCTTAAACTCCTTTGTTAGTTTTTCAACAAATGCTGAAGACAAATTCGGTTTCTTCACGCCATATTCCGCCTCTGGCTCAAAAAGCATCATAATGCTGCTCAAGGATTTCCTTTTAGGCTTATCTTTTTGTTTGTAAATGTAAAGTGGAAAAACATAACCCGTTTCTTTAGTTTTAATCGAAATAAAGCACATATCAGCAACATTATTGGTCACAAAGGTATGCAAGAAATTTAACGTTGATAATTGCCTCGTTACACACATTCCTAAATTTTCTTTAAAGAAATTTTGCATTAAATCCCATCTATCGCAACCTCTGTCGATTAAATCTGGAAGATAACAAATTTGTCTGATATCAAAAGGACGATAAGCATACTGGCGGATATATTCTTTCCAATCAACTTTCTTAACGTTTTCTCTTGCAGTTTTTATTTCCCAATCTCTAGTATTTTTCAAGTTTAAACTCTGCGCAGCTAATTCATCAGGTAAATTACTGGTGAAAGTTCTCATTTTTTGCTTAACTTCTTCCTGTGCGAAGCCAATTAAGAAATGATCACGATGGGTTTTTACACCACTTGAAGACTGAATAAATACATCTTGGATTGACCAAAATTTATTGTATTTTGCCTGCTCTGAAAAATCTTTTTGAACAAAGAAGTAATATGGTTCTGTTGGCTGAAGCTTAAGCCATTTTGTTGAATTAGTATCGTATTTCTTAAGATATGCATATTTCTTCTCTTGAAGGCCATAAACATCCTGATAAAAGATCTTTGTTCTTAATCCTTTCCCCCCTTTAGCAAAGGGGGGTGAGGGGGGATTTTTTACGAATATCGCGATTGAAACACCTTGCTGAATATCAAAGACATTTTCATCCTTGCTACCATCAGGGCATTTTTCACCTATACGACTGTTTCCATGAAGATTGAGAATATAAATCTCATTAAAGCTTTCAAGTAAACTCTTTCTCATCCCGCGATGAATTAATCCGGAGAGATAGGAATTATTGGTAATCATTCCAATAATTCCTTTTCCAGCACTCTCTATCTTCCAGTGTGCAAATCTTATAAACTTTATGTAGTCATCAGACAATGGCTGGATGTTTCTTTCATCACGAACAGCCTCTTTGTAAATGTCCATTTCTTTCTCTATAAAGTCAGACTTATTGGCAGAACTGACCGAATAAGGCGGATTTCCGAGAATAACCAAAATAGGCTGCTCTTTCTTTACCTTTCCTGCCAGATGTGATTCTTCTGAAAGTGAAACCATACCCGGAAGTTCTGTCTGTGCGAGTTCTTCCATCTCAAGAGTGTTGGTAAGATAAAGCTTGAACCTGTCATCAGCCTGAAGTTTATAACCAAGCTCTTCCAGAAGAAAAGACATCTTCAAATGACCCACTGCATACGGAGCCATCATAAGCTCAAAGGCATAGAAATTTTTAAGAATATGCTCTTTAATAAAACCTGCTTTCTTACCTTCGCCATATTTTGATATAAATTCTTCAACTGCCAGATGTGCGGCCTCGGCAAGAAAAGTAAGTGTTCCTGCAGCAGGGTCAAGGACTGTTACAGACTGGCTTGCAAAACCATCTTTTTTATCAAAATGCTCTTTCAAGATATGATGAAGAGAGCGGACAATGTAAGAGACAACAGGCTCAGGCGTGTAATAAACGCCTCTTTTTTCTCTTGTCTTCGGGTCATATTCGGCAAGAAAGGTTTCATAGAAATGGACAATAGGGTCTTTGCCCTTGTGCTTATTGAAATATTCATCGAGCAGTTTATAGACATCAGTTGTAGCCAGGACCTCTGAGATATCGTCAATAATCCATTCCATCTGCTGGGGGAGATCGCCGAGCGAAATAAATTTAAAGACGTCTCTTAAGATTCCGATTGTTTTTGGAATCCTGTCATAGGCAAGTTTTCTGTTAAAGCCGTTTTCTGTTCTGGTTCGGGCTGCGAATAGTCCATAAGTGATTGTCTGCGAATAAAGGTCAGCAAAATCTTCTTTTGTAAGCCCGCTTATGAGGTGCTCTTTAAAGACTTTGTAGAAACCAAGAATGTTACCTTTACCTTTTTTCTCTTCTTCTTCTAATTCCTGCGAGATGACTTCATCCTTTAAAAAGCGTGTTCTCTTTGCAAGCTCGATTGCAAGGTTTCTGGCATCGTATACTTTTGGCAATGAGAAGGAGAAAAACTTTTCGAGTAGATTTAAAAACTTTTCCCCATTTTCAACAATGGGAACAGATTTGAGTTTGTGGATATGATAAGGTCTGCCGATAAAAACCTTGTCTATCAGGACTCCATTTCTATAAAGCCTGAATTCAAAGAAGTTGGTCAATAGTAAATTAGGAAAAATATTCAGATAACGTTTCAATTGGGCTGTTGTTTCTATCTGGTCTAAATATTCAACCCTCCTATCTCCCCCCTTATCAAGGGGGGAAGTAAAGGGGGGTGTCTTTGCTTCGATATAACCGATAATCTGTTGTTTCCCGTCCCATATTCTGAAATCAGGATTGCCCGCATCTGTCTTTTTAGGCAGGGTGGTAACATGAACCTGTTTTTTGCCGATGGAAACGGCATAGCTTCTGAGGAGTTCTTCGAGCGAGGAATAGTAACTCTCCTCTCTCGCATCTCCCCTTTTTGCAACATCGAATATCCGTTCAAAGTATGTTTTCAGCATAGCCAGTAATCTGTCACCCTGACCCTGAACTTGTTTCAGGGAATTCAGGGTCTATAGATGCTGAAACGAGTTCAGCATGACAATCACTAAACATATGGCATCATTTTATATTTATCAATGCTGTATGGTCAATAAAGAAGTTATGAGAGCAGGTAAAATAATTTTCCCCAAACTGGCAGCAACAAAAAAATTTGTCTTATTTATCTGTAATAAACTTCAGCGCTACGCGTCTGTGGCGGGGGCCGTCGAATTCGCAAAAGTAAACAGCCTGCCAAGTCCCGAGAACAAGTCTGCCTTCATCAATGATGACAAACTGGGATGTGCCCACAAGGGATGATTTTATATGAGCGTCTGCATTCCCTTCTCTATGGAAATAATTCATCTCGTGAGGGATGAGTCTACTGAGTGTATTCTGCACATCACGCTGGACAGATGGGTCCGCACCTTCATTTATTGTCACACCTGCTGTTGTATGAGGCACATAGATATAACATATCCCGCTGGCAACCCCGGCTTCTTTAATGACCTCGTTAATCTTTTCGGTTATATCAATAAATTCAGTTCTCTGTTTGCTTCTTACATTTATATACCTGACCACTTAGTCCTCCGCTGCGCTGTATTGATGTAACATATTTTATTAAATTCCTTTAAATACTTCATCATAGAATTTTTCGCCAATCGTGAATTCGATTGTAAGTGCAAAGAGATTCTCAGGCATATTTAATCCTTTAAGTCTCATTATATCCTTTTCTGTTGTAACAATCCAGTTCGCATTATTCTTTTGTGCTTCATTCAGGATGTCTTCAATGTCATGCGGTTTATATCTATAATGGTCTCTATATACCTTTAGACCTTTTAGTAACCCGCCTGTTGATAAAATAGTTTTTTTGAATGACTCAGGATTCCCTATGCCACAGAATGCATATAAATTTTTATCCTTTGCAGATTCGACAGGCATTGTCTCGCCGGAGGGTTTTATGAATCCTGAAGGTCTGTGCCCGGAAAGGAAGACAGGAGCTTCTGGATTGTATTGTTTTAGCTCCCCGATAAGGCTATTTATTATTTCCTGGCGGATATTATATGTCTTTGTTAGGACTATGATATCAGCCCTTTCTATCTCTTTGAGTGGCTCTCTTAGAGGCCCAACAGGCAAAAGCCTTCTGTTATCGAAAGGACTCTCGGCATCTATCAGCAAGACATCTTTGTCCCTGCAAAGCCTCCAGTGCTGAAAGCCATCGTCGAGGAGGAAAAGGAGTTGAGAGTTGAGACTTGAGAGTTGAGAGTTAAAATTTTGAATTGCAAACATCCCGCCTTTATACCTGTCAACACATTTCACTACTGGCACGTCTTTCAATCTCTCTGCCATTAATACTGGTTCGTCACCGAACTGCTGATTGCTGATTGCTGATTGCTGATTGCTCACAAAACATGGCCCCTTTGCTGTGCCCTTATATCCCCTTGTAAGGATAACCGGACTGAAACCGCGTCTCTTCGCCTCTTCTGCCAATGCAATGGTTGCAGGAGTTTTCCCTGTGCCTCCGGTGGTTATATTGCCAATGCTGATTACCTTATGGGGAAGTTTCTTCTGATTCCTGAAAGAATAATATTTTTTTGTTGAATAGCCGAGATAATATAAAAACTCAAAGATTCCCATTTGTTTATATTACCAAAAACAATGGACTATAAATCAAAATTCTGTGGAGAGGCTGCGCATAATTTGCTTCACCGTTTTTCAATTTATGAATTACTTCTGTTTAGGCAATATAATGCTCCAGAGTATATGCGCTGAAAAGCCAACTCCTATTCCCAGAGACAACTGTTTGAAGAATGGTAAAAAGTGGCTCTTCCACACCACAATTGCTCCTGGCGCTGCAAAAAAGGCAAGTGTAATTAATGGATTGTAGTGGCTCAAAATGCCCAGTCTTGCTCCTAATCCCCAGAGCATAAGGATAGCTGCAAAGATGAGCCCGGAGACGATAAAGGGGTTCCACCTCAGCAGACCTGCTAAGATTATAGAGAGAATGCATCCAGTGTATGTGGAAAACATAATATGGACTAACACCCCTGTCCTGTAAGGGCTGAAGCCACCTGAATAAGGCACAATGAAATAACCCCTTAAGAACTCTTTAAGCCCCACTTTTAACCTCTGCAATTATAAATAATCAATCCCTGGAATACGGAATACCTTTATAAAAATGACCTTGCATATTATAACGAAAAAAAGGAATATAGCTGCAAGGCCTATGTTTAAAATATATATCTTGTTTCCGGATAATAGAAGACCGATTGCATTGCCGGACACTGCCACGATTCCGGCGGGAATAAAAAATAACTTCAATAGCTGCCGTGCCAGACGGCCTGCACTTTGTACTGTTGAATTATAGCCATGTCCATTGAGATGCCAGCCAAATAGATTTGCCACCAGTGTCAGACCGGCAAGGGCTATAACTACGAGGATTGATGTTATGATATTTACTTTGCCAAGCCCTGGGTTGAAGGCTGGAACAGTAAGGAGATAACCTGTTATTGCTAATCCAAGAAACCACGCTGTCTTTAAAACAACTGGGATCATGGATTCTCCTATTTATTCATAAACCAGATCATAGTTGTTATAAAAATCCCTATCATAATAAAAATAATGCTGTATTTCTTATATTTGACTGTTGATACCTTCAACTTTTCCTCTGAAGAAAATGCGCCTCCATATTCCATAGCATCGTACATATGCATATGATAGGAGAGCCTCCATCCAAAGAGTATGGATACAAGATATGCCACATAGATTGCCCAGGTATGATCTTTAGCGAGATAATGCCAGGCCAATATAACATACCCTATTAAAAGCAGGATAGGAGAGCCGTACTTTGGTATTCCCCCGTGTCCATTGGGCATCTAATTCTCCTTACTTCACTGTTTTATTTAACAACTTCATTATGTTACCGAGTAAAAGTCTTAACCACGGTAAAGCGCAGAGTGCAATAAGATACCAGCGCCTGTTTTCAGATGAAACAAAGATGTATATCGGTATCAATAGCCATGGAGCGAATATCTCCACATCATAAAAAAGGGAACGAACCATAGGCACAGCAGTGACAATACCAAAGAAGATGCCCACCGCAACTCCTACAATAGGATGTCCATAAATAGCACCCAAATGGTAACCTGTAAGTCCGTATATCAACGGCCATGCTATGAAATTGATCTCATACATTGCACCGCCCTGGGTCAGAAAAGGTGCATCCCAGTTATATATCCGTGACTTTTTCATTTTCCCCCTTTCTTCAATCTTATATATCTGTCTCAAAATAGAATTCAGGGATAAGCAGGTGAAGGAGTTTCAGTTCTGTATTAAATAAGTAAGCATAAATGTCATTGCCCTTAATCTGTTCCTCTCTCCCGTCCTTATGCCGTGTAATTGTCAGTTTTACAATCTTTTCATATTCTTTTTGAAAAGAACGGCCATGCTGCCCGTATGTCTGATAACATGATAATACCTTATATGCCTGGCCGAGCCTTATCAGGTC
>JAKALU010000210.1 GCA_021824065.1 Nitrospirota bacterium | reverse complement strand
TGCCAGCAGTTCAGCACTGATTGCAATAAGAGGATAAGAAGATTTGTAACCATTGCGACCCCGCATTTTGGATCGGAGCTTGCGGATTTGCTACTTGTTTATAGAAATATAAACACACGCAATCTTTTTTCAACTAATGAAGACTGCTTGCGCTCAGTTGATAGTTTTGTAAGAGGAGGAAAAATAAAAATTGTATGGCCTTTTGAAAAATCTGTGGAACCACATCCAATTGGACCCGAATATGGCGCTATTGATGATCTTGCCACTGGCAGACTTCCAGATTCTATTCAAAGTTCAACCACAGGATCGCGGTGGTCTGATCCAAACTATCTGCCATTATCAGAAAACTTTAGTGCTCATACCATTATTGGATTAACTCCATCTGGCTTGTCTGGCATAAACATTGAGATATGGGGTTTATGGAAGTTTGTTTTGTTACGGTGTGGTTTTACAAGAGAAAATATATTTGGACCTGAAGCTGACTCAAACGATCGCATTGTTAAACAGTCCAGCCAACGAGGAGGAGTATTAGATAAATACTCAACAAAAGTTTATGACACTGATCATTTTACAGTAAGAAATTCAATTGACACTGTTGATCAAATAAAAGTGTTGCTCGATGAGACAGGCAACTCAGAATTATTCACAAAATGAAAGGAGGAGACAAAATGAAATTGATAATAATTTTATTATTTGTTTTCATTATGTTATTTACTCATATAGCCTTTGCTTTGCAAATAATAACACCTAAAGAAGGGCAAATAGTTTATCAAGGAGATAGATTAACAGTAATAGCGAAATCGGATACTGGAGAGAATTGGAAAGAGGTGCTTATAGAGGCTGTGCCAATGAGTTATAACTTCCTAACTAAGGAATACAAAGCAGAAATAGAGATACCAAGAGACGGGACGACAGGGATTATCAGTTTTTTTGTCGCTGGCTATGATAGAGATGGCAAAGAGCTTTTATTAACGAGATCTCTCTTTGTCAAACTCCCTCCTAATGTATTGTTGCAGTCGCTAATTGTTGAACCTAATCCCCTCTTTCTTGATAAGCTTCCAGCAGGGAGTGACCCCGACGATGTGAGCGTTTTTGGGACAAGGGATATAAGTGTTAAAGGAGTATACTCGGACGGAGTTAAGCGGAAATTGACTGGGAATACCTATACAAGCAGCAACGAAAAGGTGGTAACAGTGAGTTCTGAGGGAAAGGCAACCGCTCAAGGTATAGGAAAGGCAACAATTACTGTGAGAAATGGAAAGATTAGTGTTGACGTTAGAGTTATTGTTGATCCGTATAAGGAATGAAAATGCTTCTCAAAACTATTATCCTATTAGTCTTTACCCTGGCATTTGTTCAGCCCTCGTGGGCATTGAGTATTACATCACCGCAAGAAGGTGCAGAGGTTTATGCTGGCGCTAAATTGCAAGTTATTGTAAAACCGGCTCCCGGAGAGAAGTGGGAAAAAGTTATTCTCGTCATTTTCCCAATGTCATATAATCCACTAACAAATCAATATAAAGAAGATATCGAGATTCCAAAGAATGTCTCTGGCAATATTTCATTCGATGTTCTTGCAGTTGACAAATCAGGAAACGAGATCGAACTGAAAAGGACGTTGTTTGTTAAATTCCCTCCTAATGTGGTTCTGCAATCGATAGTTGCAAGTCATGCAGGAGATGATTTTGTTTCTTTAAGGAAGATGCCCCCAGACAGCAATCCAGTAGAGGTAGAGCGCTACGAAACACGGCAGCTCAGCGTCCACGGACGTTATTCCGATAATGTCAATCGTGAACTGACTCCTTCTTCATCTGGAACTACCTACACAAGCAGCAATGAGCAGGTTGTGACTGTAAGTGCTGAAGGAAAGCTGACTGCAAAGGGTATAGGGAGGGCTAAGATTACTGTGAGAAATGGACAATACAGCGCCGTCGTTGATGTTGTCGTTAAACCATACAAGAAGTGAAGTAAAGATCACTAAAGGGGCACGATGAAGTGATTTTAAGAAACAGAATTCTTTTATACAGAGCCATTGCTTTTCTTATCTTAAGAAGACTGATACAGCTTCGCTATTTACAGGTGATTCAAAATTTATGCGACTTTTATCTTCTTGACATGCCTCATGGGTTTCAGTGGAAAGGGGTATATGTAGATGCTGCGCTTAGAACCGTTCAACCCGTTCCAGCAGTTTCAACCGTTCAAACTGTTAACAGACAAAAGACCTTCATGCAGTTATCGGCGCTTCAGGGCTCTATCCTTGAAAACAGGATATTTGAGGATGATTTCAAAGTCGAATCCATATCCACAGCGAAGCTGTTTCAAATATGTAATCAGCAAAATAGCTCTCAGCCCTCAGCTCTCGGCTGTCAGCTTATGACAATAGATAAAACGAACATAAATACCCTACTTCCGACCCTTTCTGCTGATGAGAACATAAAAGAAGACATTCAAAACAGTATCAATCAGAATCTCATTATTCGTATTCCTTCAGCTAATGGCTTACCGCTTACAGCTATGAGCTATAAAGACTGGACCGGCATCGGATACATAAAGGAAAACCCTGATACAGGCGAGGCAGGATATATGCTGTCAGGGATTATTGCAGGGGGGATGACGGCGGTCTCTCCTGATAAATGGGCATCACAGTATTTAGTTGAAATACTCGGCAGG
>JAKALU010000084.1 GCA_021824065.1 Nitrospirota bacterium | reverse complement strand
AGGGAGCCTGAATGAACCTCCTATTTCAACAAGCTCTCCGCGTGAAACAATAACCTCTTTCCCTTTTGCCAGAGCACTGAGACAGAGTAAGACCGCAGCCGCATTATTGTTAACTATCAGCGCGTCCTCTGCACCTGTTATCTCCTTAAGGATTCCTGTGATATGCGCATACCTTTTTCCCCGCCTGCCCTCTTCAAGATTATATTCGAGGTTGGAGTAGCTCTCTGCAACCCGTTTCACATTCTCGAGTATCTTTTCTGACAGAATCGACCTGCCGAGGTTTGTATGTATTACTATGCCTGTTGCATTTATAACAGGTCTCAGGCTGTATGCCGAAAGCCTCTGAATCTTTACCTCTATGTCCTTCGCCATCCCCTCGATAGAGACATCAGATGAAGATACCTCGAGAATCTCCTTTCTTCTGATATCTATTACCTCCCTGATTGCCTTAAGGACATATCTCCTTGGATACGCCTTGCACCACCTAATCCCGTCAGGACTCTTAAGAATTTCGTCTACAGATGGGAGTTCCTGAAGCAGTTTCTGTTTTTCATTCATGTCACATTTCTACCACAATTCAGGCATGTTGGTCAATAACTTCCTCATATTAGAACAAAAACAGGGCTGGCAGAGGAAGAATTTTTATACGACACCTTATAAAAAAACCTATTAGGAGATTTAAAGAAAACCTTGCTATTAAATCTATAAAGTTAGGCCATATAAAAATCTTGTCGATTATTCGCCCCAGCGAATCCGCCGAGGAGGATAAAAATTTTGATGCTGCCTGCCCTGTTAATGGTATAAATGATATAATTTCTATATCTATTAACTCTTACATCATAAGGAGGCTCTATGCCGATCTATGAATATGCCTGCAAGGATTGCAAACATGAGTTCATAGTCTCTTTATCTCTGAGAGAAGTTGAGATGAAGCCAACAATAAAGTGCCCTCACTGCGACAGCGCTAAGGTGGAGAAAAAATTCAGCACATTCACTGCAAAGACATCAAAAAAGTCGTAGGGGAATTTTGCCGAGGGCGGATTTGAGGGGGGAGAGAGTTTTTCTATGAGGTCTTTTATCCGAAATATCAGGCATTTTTATTCCTGAGGGTTACTTTGCTCTTGATCAATTACCGATTTTATCTGAGTTTCAAGTTCAGGAAGTTTGTCCCTGATTATCTCCCACATTATTTCATAATCTATTCCAAAATATTCATGGGCAAGAATATTTCTGAAATCGGATATCTTACGCCATTCTATAAATGGGTATTTGTCTTTTATTTCTTGTGGTACCTTGCTTGACGCCTCGCCGATTATCTCAAAGTTCCTCGTTATTGCTTCAAGCCTCATCTCGTCCTTAAGGAGATTTTCGTATGAAGTATCTTTGGCATATTTCAGGATTTTTATTGTAGAAGCAAGGATGTCATCAAGATAAAGCAGGTAACCTCTACGCATAAGTTACGTCTCTAAGAATATTCTCTTTGAGTTGGGGGCGTAATGCGCTGACCGTAACCAGGTCCACTTTTCTTACAAACACATCTTCAAGGAAGAACTTAAGCTCCATGAAATTATCAAAGGTCTTAGCGCCTTCCTCAAAATCTACAAGAACATCAATATCGCTGCCTTCCTTTTCTTCGCCTCTTGCGAAAGAACCGAATACGCCTATCTTCCGGACATGAAATTTTCCTTTAATCGTACTTTCATGCTTTTTCAAAATCTCGATTGCATTCATCTCTTATTACCTCTTCGGCTATTTTATCACAAAAAAGATAGTCTGAGTTAAACAACCAGCTTACAGCTCCCGTGCTCTGTGCTATGGCACCATGGACCTTTGCACTTTGGAACTTGCGTTGTCGAGGGCGGATTTGAGGGAGAAGAGTTTAGAGAGGTGGTCGTTCATTCTGGATTTACGTAACTTTAACTATTCGATGAAGATTTTTTCACGGTGATACTCGATAAATTTTTTCTCAGGAAGAAATTTATCAGGAAGCCTTACTTCAATTCCTTGATATGGAAGGAACCCCCTTTGAATTGCTACCTCATCAGAGAGTTCCTTTATGGTTGTAGAAATTAACAATCTATAATTATCGCTGATCGCAATTAAAAGCAACTATTAGTTCTTGTTCTGCCCAATTTCTTCTTTCATCCCTCATAGCTTAAACCTCTCCCTCTTCCCCACCAGAACTTTGCTTTGGTGAGTTTTAACTGCTTATCAATCTCAGAGAAAATCTTATTCATCTCTTCATCCGTCGCCAGAATTCGAGGAACTCATCGGGAGACATGATATTAAGTGATTTTCCCTTGAAGTGGCGCTTGTTCCCGGTGATTAATGCCTCAGAATTTCCGGCTAAGGCAACTTCAATAAATGGAATATCATCTTTATCCACATGTGGATAATCAGCGGGGGTAGACATTACCTTCAAGCCCTCGCCTTCAATTACGGCTAAAAGCGCATCAACATCTTTTTCTTCAAAACTAAATTTTGGTCTTAAAAGAACGTCCCGGTATTCTGAAAGAATTCTGTCATCATACAAGAGGTGCAGTTCTCCACCCAGGATCATATCAAGGATTCGTGCTGAATTGCCGAAAGGTGTTATAAGTGCGGAGATTAAGACATTGGTATCGACAACTACCAGCACTATTTCCTTTCCTTTCTTGCAGCTACAATCTCTGCATCAATCTCTTTTGCTGTCAGTTTAGATAGACCCTTTTTGAGGGAAGCTTTACGCATTCTCGATACAGCAAGCTCTGCCTTTGCCCGACGAAGGAGCTTCAATGTCTCATCAAAAGTGATATCACTTATACCGGTTAAAAGGGCTATGGGTTTCCCCTTTGAAGTAATTACTACATCTTCATTTTTATCAAGATTGCTCCATACAGAACCAGGTCTTAACCTGAAATCTCTTACGGTCACAAATTTCATTTTTTCACCTCCAATCGTCACTAATTGTCCTACAATAAGTCTACAAAATAGCTGCCTTTATGTCAACATAATATTTATGCATTACCTTTACAGTTCTTATTTCAAACTCAAAAAAACCAGTGCCTCAACGTGATATGTATTCGGAAAGAAATCAATCATGCGGATGGAATCTATGTTGTATTTCTCCTTCAGTTTCTTTAAATCCCTTGCAAGTGTTGCAGGATTGCAGGAGACATAGACAATTCTTTTTGGCGAGAGGTCATTGACCTTCTTCATAACATCGTTTGATAGCCCTGGCCTTGGAGGGTCAAGAATCAGGATATCGAACTTTTCATGGAACTTATATTTTTCTGCGGATGATTTGATGAATTTACAATTCTTAATGTTGTTCAAGCCAGCATTTCTCTGCCCATCTTCTATTGCATGGGGGTTTTCCTCAACAGCAACAACCTGAGAGGCATGTCCTGAAACAGGCAAAGAAAAATTCCCTGCGCCTGCATAAAGGTCAAGCACGCTCATGCCTTCTAAGGGCTGAAGTTCATTCACTATCAATTCAACAACCTTTTTATTGAGAGCCCAGTGTGCCTGGGAAAAACTCCATGGGGTAATCGTATACTGAAGACCATTAAGGTCGAGCTTGATATAATCTTTACCTACCGATTCTCCATTTTCAAAGGCGATGCCGGAAAATCCTATGTCCATAAGTGTCTTCTCTCCATCTTCTGAAATTGTCTTCGGCTTTATTAAAGCAACTGCACTATCGCCATATGACACATGGATTTCTTTAATCCCCCCTAACCACCTTTTAGCAAAGGGGGGCGAGGGGGAATTTATATCTTTTAGTTTCTTAAGGAGGGAATTAATCTCTTCTATCATCAAAGGGCATTCTTCTACAGGCACAACCTCTCGTGTGCCCTCTTTGTAAAAACCTATCGCACCTTTTGGAGAGACCTTAAACTGGCCTCTATATCTATAGTAATAATCTTTCTCTGTAAGCGGCGGTGATAGCGCTATTTCTATATCGCCAATTCTATGTAATGAGTCAAGCAATATCTCTTCCTTCATGGAAACCTGTTTTTCATACGAGATGAATTGAAGCTGGCAACCGCCGCATGTCCCGAATAAAGGGCAGGGCGGCTCTATTCTGTGAGGTGAAGGCTCAATAACATTTGTGACGGCGCCAACAGAATAATCCCTTTTTTTCTCACTTATAGAAACCTCGACAACCTCTTCAGGGATTGCTCCCCTGATAAAGATAATTCCGTTATCGCGTGCAATAACATAACCTCCATAAACAGCAGACTGGGTTTTTATTACCAGAGACATTACTCTTTAACCAGAAGCCTCTTTATTGTGCTCTTTAGCTCATTAAGGTCTGCTGATTTGACAATGTATGCCTCTGAAGCCCAGACAGCAAAGTCATCCCTGTAGTCATAGGCTGTAGACATAATAATTGGAAGCCTCGGTTTCTTCTCTTTCATCTGTCTCAGGAGTTTTATGCCGTCAACGTCGGGCATTAATATATCAAGTGTGACAAGGTCGGGATCCTCCTGATTAAACAATTCCATTGCCTTTGCCCCGGTGCCTGCTATGACAACTTCATAGCCCTCTTCCTCCAGTTCTTCTTTGTAAAGCTTCTGGATATGCAGATCGTCATCAACTACCAATATTTTCATATTCCCTCCTTTACAGGTAAAAATACTCTGAATGTTGACCCTTTACCTAATACGCTTTCCACATCTATCCTCCCTTTATGTTCTTCGATAATCCTGTTGGTGATTGCAAGACCAAGCCCTGTGCCCGCAGCCTTTGTTGTGTAAAACGGGCTGAAGATAAAAGGCAGGTCTTTTTCATCTATGCCGGGGCCTGTATCGCTTATCTCAACTACTACAGAACCTTCCACCGCATAGGTTTTTAGTGTTATTATGCCCTGGTTAGTCACTGCCTGAATAGCATTATTGAATATATTAAGCAGGGCCTCCTTTATCCTGTCAGGGTCTATAAAGACCGATGGCGTTTCTCCAAACTCTTTAAAGAGTAAAATCCCTCTTGCTCTCATCTCAGCCTCTGTCAGGAATGTGATGTCGTTAATCAGGTCGTTAATGTTAACCTTCTCTTTTGCTAATCTTGCCTCTTTGACAAATCCGAGTATTTCCTTAAGTATTTCCTCGAGTCTGCCTACTTCTCTTGCTATAATGCTTGCATACTCTTTAAGATTTCCGTCCAGTTTCTTTTCAAGCCTTCTTGCAAAACCTCCTACAGACACAAGTGGGTTCCTGATTTCATGTGCAACCTTTGCAGCAACCTCACCGAGGGCTGCCATCCTCTCTGAAGCAGCCAATTTCTCTCTAAGATTATTCAATTCAGTAATGTTCCTGACTACGTGAACTGTCCCTAAAAAATCCCCTCCTACATCAAATACCGGAGAACTCGATGTTAAGAATGTCCCGCCGAGATGTTTATCCTCAACCTCTTCAATATACGCCTTCATTGTATTGACAGTTTTATGGTGCGGACATTCAATCCAGGGCTCATCCATGCCATGAAATATCCGGTAGCATTTCCTGCCTATTATCTCCTCAGCGGGCTTCCCGATCTTAGCAACCACCGCTTCGTTTATATTCTTTATTGTGTAGTCCTTATCCGTAATATAGACCATATCTGAAATGGACTTGAAGATATTTTCGAGCTCTGCTTCTGCGCGCGATATCTGTTCAAACAGCCTTGCACTCTCTATAGCGCTTGCAACCTGATTCGAAAAACCGGTGAGAAATTTCATGTCTTCATCGGTAATCATGCGCCTGGTAAAAAAATTATCCACCCATAACACGCCTATAACCCTGTCCCTTGATATAAGCGGAACAGTAGCATATGCCTGAGTTCCAAGCTGTTGTATAAGAATGGCATCAGACAAAGGTTCTTTTTTAACATCTTGCACACTAATGGACATTTTCTCTTTAACTGTACGCGTTAGTATCGTATCTTCTTCGAGGGGAATCTCCATGCCGATACTCAACCTGTCAAGGAAAGAGTCCTTTCTGAGGGGACCTGTTTCTATATCCCGCATGATATCAGGGAGCGTTCTCTTTTCAATGGAAAGTCTCTCCCATATCTGCCATGCCTCTTCAGGGCTTGCAGGGCCAACACCCATTGCACCTTTGGCTATGCCCCTTTTCTCATCAACAAGAAAAAGTATAGCCCTGTTAAAGCCAAGGCCGTCACTCATGGTTACTGCAGTTAATACCATCCTTAGCAACCTGTCGAGTTCAAGGGTGCCCCTCATCGCAGAGCTTATAAAGAATAATCTCGATAGTTCCTGATTTCTTCTTATTAGTTCCTTTTCAACGCGTTTCCTTTCTGATATATCTCTCGATATGCCGCTTATGGCTATTACCCCGCCTGCTGTGTCTTTTATGGGTGAAAGTGTCAGGCTTACCTCGATTATTGAGCCATCCTTCCTTTGTCTCAATGTCTCTATGTCCTTGAGAGTTTCTCCCTTTTTTATTCTTTCCATGTATTCCTTTTCAGTCTCTATAAGAAACTGCGGAACAAATGGCAGGAACCTGCCTGCAGCTTCGGTTTCCGTATAGCCGAATATTTTCTCAGCACCCTGATTCCATGAGGTTATTTTTCCATCGAGGTCAGATGTAACTATTGCATCTGCCGAATTGTCTATAAGACTTTCAAGATAGTCTTTTGTCTGTGCAACCTCTTTGTAGAGACCGAGTATCTCCTCATGATAAAGTACCCTGTCAGTAATATCCTGTATAAACACGACGCATTCAATAACATTCTCGAGTTCATCTTTTATAGGATATGATGTCAACTCTGCATAGTTTACCCCTCTGGACTGAGTTATAGTGTTTATCTGGCCTGTCTCACACGTAACCTTTGCAACACAATGAGGACATATCCCGTTTTTCTCATGAAAAACCTCTATTGCACTTTTGCCTATCATTTCCTCGGCGGCCTTATTTACCCAGTTCTCTACAAATCTATTTACTGATATTATTTCATAGTTTTTCCCGAGTGTAACTATCCCGCCCTGAACACTGTCAAAGAGTATCTCCATCCTCTTTTTTGCCTCAACAGCCTGCCTTTCACTCCGGCGTTCACTTTCATAAATCTTTGCCTTTTCTATAGCAACTGCTGAAATAGAAGCGAATGCAGTTGCTGTATTCATGTCATCAATAGAAAATGACATCACACTGCCATCCGGTCCCACCTTATCATAGAGGCCAAGAGTCCCTATGACCTTTCCCCCAACTTTAAGCGGCACACATATCACAGACTTGACATCAATCACAGGCACCCTCATATCCGGGGGCATTTTAGATACATCTTCAACAAGAAGTGGTTTAGACTCCTTTGCAACCCACCCGGCTATGCCACTCCCGACTGCCAGGTCCATCTGCCCTTTTAAATCCTCTGAGAGTCCGTAAGAAGATTTTATTCTTAGAATATTGTCCTCTAACAGCCTTATAATACAGCCCTTTGCATCAAGGAGTTTTGTGATCTCAAATACAACTATCTTTAATAGTTCATCGAGATCCATCACTGACGTTACAGTCGTAGCGAGTTCATATAAAACAGTAAGTTTTTGCAATTGATTTTTTGTTGATGTGTAAAGTTCAGCGTTTCTCACAACAGAGCTTATGGTATGTGCAAGGATATTCATTGTATTTATCTCGTCTTCCCTGAAACCGTTTACTCTGTAAGTTGTGAGTATGAGCAGACCGAAACAATTGCTATCCCTGATAATCGGGACAGCAAGCAGGGATCGGAACTTGCCAAACGTAACCAAATCCTTTAGACCTTGTTTTCTCACCATGTCATCTATCATCACAGGGGAAAGATTTTTAAGAACTTCTTCTGTGAGGCTATGATTCAGAGGTAAACATTTATCCTCGACTGTTTCCTTTGTTACACTACTTGCCTCAAGACAGAATGCATCTCTTTCTTGCCTGAACAGATATATAAAACATGCATCTTTCCCGAGCTTATTAGCCACGGTCTCAGCAATCAGGCTGAGTGCATCCTTCAGTTCTGGTGTAGTGCCTGCTATCTTTGCTGTCTCGAGCAATAGTTCTGTTTCTGCAAGTTTATTCTGTACTTTTGCATTTGAGTCCTGTAGCTTTTCCACCATTTCGTCAAATCTCTTCGAGATTACCCCAAATTCATCTCTTTTTTGAGAACCTATCCTGTAGGCCAGATCTCCTCCTCTTATCTTTTCTGTTGCCTTCAGCAGGTCATCGAAAGGCGCTGCAATAACCTTCCCCATAAAAAGGGTCAGGGATAGAAATGCGAGAGAAGTTAGGATAAAGAGCGAAGCAAGATAAAAGGCCATCTCCTTCTCAATCTTTTCACCTTTGGCAATCGCAAGTGTAATGGCATTTATTGATCTGCTGTGCAGGGCTTCTAATCTTTCACGTATGCCCCCTTCCTTTTCTTCAAGCCTGCGCAGTAAAGAAAGGACATCCATGTCTCCGACCGGCTGCTCAGCAGACATTATTGTATTTGCAAAACCCTTCAGCTCTTCAAATTCCTTTCCTATGGCCTCGATGGTCTCCCTGTTCTCTGCTATTCTATGGAGACGGCTGAAAGACTTATACACATTTCCAAGCCTTTCGCGGTATAGTTTTTTGAATTTGATGTTGCCTGTGACAGCCCATCCTTCAACAGCCATTTCGAAATCCACTATGGATGACTGCCATTCTAAGTAAATGTTATGTTCTTCTGTGACTGACCGTTGAATTGCAAAGTTACTGCTCATGCGGTTAAAGATGATGAAGCTGCCGGCAACAAGCCCTGCAGTCAGCAGAAGGAAGGCTATTGCAAAAATTATTAACTTTGCCCTGAGGCTCATATCCGTAAATACCTCAAATCACCAATAACCAGGCACCAATCACCAGATAGGCTCCAATAATTAGATTCTGTAAACTGTTTGGTTATTGAAATCTGGTTATCGGGTATTCTCATTTTATTGTCTTTTCTTTTTTATAACTCTTTTATAGAGTTCTATATATTCTTTTGCAGAGTTCTTCCATGAAAAATCCATCTCCATTGCATTGAGAATCAGTTTCTTCCATCTGCCTTTATCAACATATACACACAGCGCCCTGTTCAAACAGCCTTGAAGTGCAGAGGGTGTATAATCTGAAAAAAGAAAACCTGTTCCATTACCTGTCAGCGGTTCATAATCTGAGACTGTATCTGCAAGCCCGCCTGTTTTTCTTGCCACAGGTATTGTCCCGTATCTCATGGCAATAAGCTGACCAAGACCACAGGGCTCGTATCTCGACGGCATCAGGAATATATCAGAGCCAGCGTATATCTTATGTGCAAGGGCATCTTCGTAACCTATTTTTACATATACCCTGCCCTTATATTTTTCTGCAGCCCTGGATAATCCTGACTGAAACAACTCATCCCCTTTGCCGAGGATAATAAGATTTGCACCTGTTGAAAGGATTCCCTCGATAGATTCTAAAACGAGGTCAAGCCCTTTCTGGCTGGATAGCCTGCCGACCATACCCACAACAGGGATCTCAGCATCTGACTTTATAGAGCAGTTTTTCAGGAGTTGCAATTTACACTTTCTTTTGCCTGCAATCTTTTTAGTACTGTAATTCTCAGGGATGAAGGTGTCTGATGCAGGATTCCACTCATTGTAATCTATCCCGTTGATAATACCTGCGAGGTCTGAAGACCTCTTCCTCAAAACACCGTCAAGCCCGAACCCGTATTCCTTGCTCAATATCTCTTTTGAATAGTTAGTGCTTACTGTGGTTATTGAATCTGCTGAAATCAGCCCTGCCTTCAGAAAATTTATCTTCCCGTAGAATTCTATCCCTTCAGGATTGAATAGGGTCAGATCAAGCCCTGTTATCGGCATTTCCGATGCGTGAAACAAACCCTGATAACCGAGATTATGAATTGTGATTACAGTTGCAGTCTTTGCGAATAAATTACCAGACTTATAAATGGTTTTAAGATATAAAGGCAGAAGTCCCGTCTGCCAGTCATTACAGTGAATCACATCAGGTTTGAACTTCAGTGCCTTACATGCCTCGATTATGCCCCTCGAGAAAAACACAAACCTTGATGCATTATCATGATAGTCTCCAGCCGGTGTGCCATAGAGGTCTTCTCTATCAAAAAACTCATTGCACTCGATAAAATAGGTTGAGGACCCATCGCTGAATATCCGGCCTGTTAACTTTCTGCTTCCTACAGGCACTATTATCTTTAATCCTGTATTGCTGAGCTTGAAGTTCTCCTTTATCCTTTTATAGAGAGGCAGGATAAGATATGCGTCTTTCTTCATGCTCCTGTATTCATTCAGTAATGCACCTGCTACGTCTGCAAGCCCGCCTGTTTTGGCAAACGGCACTGCCTCAGGTGTTGCGATAAGTATTCTCATCCAAGTCTCCTTTAATAGCGTCAGTGTTTAGTGTCGGCGTCAGTTAATAAGGCAAGTAAAAACTGACACTGTTCACTGACACTTACACTTTTATATCTTTGCCTCTCTCATGAATTTAGCTGCCTCCTCAGGCGGTGTCGGATTTATATAAAACCCTGACCCCCATTCAAAACCAGCTATCTTTGTGAGTTTCGGCATTATCTCGATGTGCCAGTGGTAGTATTCGTTTGTCTCGTCGTAAAATGGTGATGTGTGAATGATAAAATTATACGGAGGTATATCAAGGATCCTGTCTATCTGTTTAAGTATCCTTTGAAGTATATCTGCAAGCATTGAGAAATCTTTATCTGGAGGATAGAAAGAAGATTCGTGTTTCTTCGGTAAAATCCACGTCTCAAATGGCGCCACCGGTGCAAATGGAGCAAGGGCAAGATAATTTTTGTTCTCATAGATCACGCGCTTGCCATCTTCGAGTTCCTGATTTATAACATCACAGAAAATGCACCTCTCCTTAAACCTGAAATACTGTTCTGCTGCATCAATCTCTTCCTTCACAAGCTTAGGCACAATAGGAAGGGCTATAAGCTGGCTGTGCGTATGTTCCAATGAGGCGCCTGCATCCTCTCCCTCATTCTTGAATATCAGGACATATCTGAATCTTCGGTCTTTTTTAAGGTCATTGAGTCTCAGATAGTATGCCCATAATACATCTTCAACTGCCTTGGTCGACATGGTTGAGAGGGAAAGATTGTGCTGAGGTGTCTCTATCACAACCTCGTGAGCTCCGATACCATTTATCTTGTCGAAGATTCCCTCACCTGTCTTGCTCAACTCCCCGTGTATCTGAAGCGCAGGGAACTTGTTCGGCACCACACGCAGAGTCCATCCAGGAGAATTTGGCAGGGTATCAGCAGGTCTGAATGCCATTATCTCTGGTGGTGCAGTGTGTTCATTGCCCGGGCAGAATGGACAGAACCCGCCCTTTTTTTTCTGGGAAGGTGAGATAAAGTCAGTCGGTCTCTTCCCCCTTTCAACAGAGATTATGACCCATCGGCCAACAATCGGATCCTTTCTGAGTTCAGACATATATCCTCCAAGATAAATGGAAAATGAAAAATGCAAAATTTAAAATTATAGAATTCATTGATTTTTAACTTCTCGCTCTTAACTTTACATTTTAATTTTCATATTATATCACAATAGGATATAATCCCCTATGAAACCAAGTTTTCATCATAGACTTGTCAATGGCCCCTTTGAAGACCCGTGTGTGTATGTAAGGGTGCTGAGAGAAAAACGCGCTTTCCTCTTTGACCTTGGATATATAAACAGATTAAGTCCCAGTGACATCCAGAAGATAACAGATGTATTTGTAACCCATACCCATATAGACCACTTTGTAGGGTTTGACGTCCTCCTCAGGGCCATTTTGAGGAGAGAAACCCCGCTAAGGGTATTCGGGCCCGCTAATATTATCGACTGCGTTGAAGGAAAACTTAAGGGATACACATGGAACTTGATTAAAGAATATCCCCTCAGAATTGAGATCTTCAGCATTGGAGAGAGGCGTATGAAACATT
>JAKALU010000007.1 GCA_021824065.1 Nitrospirota bacterium | reverse complement strand
CGATCTTGGTACAGCCCAAGAGGACAAATCTAAAACCAGTACTCAGGATACCTTCTGTGTTTTGAAAGGTTATTCACAAGAAGTGCCACAAGAAGCAGAATTAGCGCCCCTGCTCCCGCAGGAAGAACTGCATAAAAAAAACCCAGGTCATGAATCTTTTTGCCGCCTATTATTGCAATCAATGCTGTTGCGCCCCCAGTGGGTATGAGGGACGCTTCCCAGAATTTAATAAGAACTAACAAGCGTCAGGTCTTGCATTTCGATGTCTTTCTCTTTTTCCTAACTTTATATCCAGCAACCTCCTCTTAACAACAAAACTCCTCCCATTATCACCCTCTCTTGAAAACTCACGAGTGTAAAAAAGCATTCAATCAATAACCTTTGCTAAATCTTTCACAGGCAATGTATAAACATTTCTGCTTATAGGATAAGATTCTGTGCCAGGATATACAATATATCCCTTTCTGCAGGATAGGTCTTCGTATGCATTCCAGAAGCCCCTTTCAATTTTCGGGCTCATAGAATATTTAATCTCAATGGCTATGGGCTTATGCTTACTGTCGAACAACGCCAAATCTATCTCAGCACCTGCGCCCGTTCTGTAAAAATATGCCTGCCATCCTTCAGGAAGTATTCCCATAATCTGTTCAACAATAAAACCTTCCCACGAACTGCCCAGAGATGGGTGGCTATGCAGATCATCGCCAGTCCTTATATTCAGAAGTGCGTGCAGCAGGCCTGAATCTCGAATATAAACCCGAGGAGACTTTATGAGCCGTTTTTTTATATTGGAATGATATGGCTGTACCTGCCTCACAATAAATGTATCCTCAAGAATATCCAGATAGCTCCTCACAGTAGGCGAGGATACTCCAAGACTGCCTGCTATCTTACTCGCATTCCATAATTGTGCATGAGAATGTGCGATCATTGTCCAGAATCTTCTTAACTGTTGCGCGGGAATACGGATTCCAAGTTGGGGAATATCCATTTCGAGGAAGGTTTTTATAAATGCTTCACGCCATGTGAAACTTTCTTCATCGTTTTCAGATAAGTAACTTTTGGGATATCCACCTCTTAGCCAAAGCTTTCGAATCTTCTTACTGTCTATCTCCTGAAACATGAATGGAGATAATTCATGATAGATGATACGTCCTGCCAGACTCTCTGATGAATGACGTATGAGTTCTGGAGAAGCTGATCCAAGAATCAGAAATCTGCCGGCTACTCTCTTTCTGTCAATAAGTGCACGTAACAAAGGGAATAATGATGGCATACGCTGAATCTCATCAATGATTACGAGCGTGTCTGTAAACCGGCTGAGATATAATTCCGGGTCTTGCAGTTTATTCAGGTCGGAAGGGAGTTCCAGATCAAGATAAATAACCTTTTTTTTCATTCTTTCCTTGATCATTTTTGCAAGTGTTGTTTTTCCGACCTGACGCGGGCCCAATATGCCCACAACAGGATATTTCATCAGGGATTTTTCGACTCTCTTCTCAAGCAACCTTTTTATCATGCTTGTATTTTAAAGGATAGACTTTCAATTTGCAAGGTTAATTGCACCGGCCACGGTATAAAGGTGCGAAAGTACAATATTACAGAAGTATGGATCAGTCTAAAACCAATACTCAGGATACCTTCTGTGTTTTGAAAGATTATTCACAAGAAGTGCCACAAGAAGCAGAATTAGCGCCCCTGCTCCCGCAGGAAGAACTGCATAAAAAAAACCCAGGTCATGAATCTTTTTGCCGCCTATTATTGCAATCAATGCTGTTGCGCCCCCGGGGGGATGAAGCGTCTTGGTTGCAAGCATAGCAACAACGGCAAATGCTACACCAAGGGCAGAAGCTATCCAGATAGTGTCTCCGAATAGTTTATAGCTTGCCACACCGACAAGTGCTGATACTATGTGTCCTCCAATAAGATTTCTTGGCTGTGCTAATGGACTTTTGATTGCGCCATAAACAAGAACTGCTGATGCGCCAAAAGAGCCTATAAGCAGAGTCAGATCCCTCGGCTCAAAATATCTTGAGGAGAGATAACCGCAAATTCCGATTCCCATAACAGCACCGAGCCACGACCAGAGAAGTTCTGTAAAACCAACACCAGGCGGGCTCTTAGCCCCTCCTTTCATTTTTGACAGATATTCATTCAGCTTCATTTCTTCCCTATTGCCCTGACAATATCTGCCCTTGATATAATCCCGATGAGCCTGCCTTTTTCATCCACAACAGGGAGCCTCTTAATTCTTCGCTCATCCAGAATCCTTGCAACCTCGCTTATATCCGTATCTGGTCTCGTGGTTATAGCTGGTTTGGTCATAATATCCCCCACTAAATCCCCTGATTTACGTTCTGGCAGCGGCTCGCCAAGAATATGTCTTAAGACGTCCTTGAATGTATGTCCTCTCCTCATCCCCGCAGTCGAAAGAATATCTGCCTCTGAAATAACGCCGACAACATAATTTTCTTTATCAACTACAGGCAGACCGCTGATATTATTTTCTGAAAGAATTCTCGCTGCCTTAGTAATATCATCGTATTTTTGAACAACGATAACATTTTTAGTCATTACATCCCGGACAAGAACCTTAGAGACAAGCCTTGCCTTTGCATATTTCAGGGCAATAACATAAATCTTCTTCAGATCCTCAGCAGTTATGTCCACATAAGTTCTCATCTCTCTGAGCGCTGCACCCAGATCTTCATCGGAAATCTCATCATGTGCGTTATCCATAAAGACCTCACTTATTGATTTAAATTTTAATCTGTCTGCATAGATGCCTATTATGATTTATATCATAAGACAATTGTTCTGTACAGTGACATAACCTTTACGCTGTTAAAAGAAACCTGCTCGCTTTCTAACACGGTTTACATTTACCATAAGGGCATACAACATATCCTTATCACCAATCATATGGGTACGGGATAATTGTTGACTATAATGATAATC
This sequence comes from Nitrospirota bacterium, assembly GCA_021824065.1. GTDB lineage: Bacteria > Nitrospirota > Thermodesulfovibrionia > Thermodesulfovibrionales > UBA1546 > JAKALU01. Next base: position 48,481 of record JAKALU010000007.1, on the reverse strand, counting down.
AAAAATATTTACATTTCAGGATGTTTGCCAGATAACTTAAATTATTACTTTAACTATTTTTGCCCTGATTTTTCCTTCCAGTAAGGGTTTAAAACGTCTTCAAATGCAGTTAAAGCAGCTACAGCGCCCTGAGAAACTGCCGTGACAATCTGCTTAACCCCGCCTGTTATGTCTCCTGCAGCATAAACCATTGGCATTGATGTCCTCATTTTATCGTCAACCTTAATATATCCTTCTTCATCAAGCGCAAGTCCAAGCTTCTTTGCTATCTCATTGTTAGGCTCATAACCTATGGCTATAAACACAGCATCTGCCTTAATATCTTTTGTCTGCCCTGTCTTAATATCTTCTATTCTTACCTTTTCAACAACTCTGTCTCCAACGATTTCTTTAACCTCACTGTTCAAGAGAACTGGTATATTTCTCTGAAAAACACTCTGCTGCAACCTCTCTTCTGCCCTGAAAGCATCTTTTCTATGAACTATGGTAACATGGGCGCCGAGACTGTCAAGATAAAGTGCATCGGTGAGTGCGCTGTTTCCGCCTCCAACCACTATGACGTTTTTACCGTCCTTGAAAAGATAGCCATCGCATGTAGCGCAGTAACTTACACCCCTGCCTGCAAGTTTTTCCTCCCCGCGTGTATTAAGCTTTTTGCTGCCAGCGCCAGCGGCGATGATTATTGCCTTAGTCTTATAATCTCCCCTACCCGTTTTTACCTCGAATCCTCCGTTAAGTTTCTTTATGTCATCTACCCTGACTCCCTGCAGAACTAATGCATATTCCATTGTCTGCTTTGCCATTAGATCAACAAGTGTCTTTCCTGCGATGCTCACAAAACCAGGATAGTTTTCAACAACAGGCGTTATAGCTATCTGACCTCCTACATTCGCTTTTTCAAATATAATGCTTTTCAACCCGCTCCTTTCAGCATATATAGCTGCTGTCAATCCTGCAGGTCCTCCGCCAATTATCACAACATCATATTCCCTGAGTTCTTCCCTTCCTACAGGTGCAACATATTCTACAGGTCTTTCTTCAATCACTGATTCTATAAAATTTTCCTCAGGCTGAAGCCCCGGCGCTATGAGTGTCTCTCCTACAAATGTCCTTGGCACAGACATGGCCGAGTATTTCTCCGCAAGATCCCTGTTTTCATAAATTTCGATCATCTCTGCTGACACAATGCCCTTCTTTTCTATAGCAGCAGAAACAGCATACAAGACCTGCTGAGGGCAATAAGGACATGTTGGGCTGACAAAGACTCTTATATGTCTTTTCTCTTCAAGCCTATTCAGTCTTTTTCTTGAATCATCTGAAAGAAGGGTCTGGCCTGTTGATGCCATTATGATAGTCATAACAATTGATCGGCCTTCCTCGCCGACAGGTGCGCCTGTGTAGCGGATGTCATATTTATCAGGTGCTATAAGGACGGTCGGTGATCTGAGAACATTGCGCTTCTTAGAATTTTCATCGCCAATCTTATAAAAGCTCACTTTAATCCTGTCAGAAAGCTCTGACATTGTCTTCATAAGGTCTACCGCAATGTCATTGAACATATCGTTTACGCCGACCTTTGTGTAAACTTCAATGAAGACAACGTCCCTTAGTTCCCTGAATGCATCCCTCAAGACTTTTTTTACATCTTCTGTGACAAGTTCCTTTTCCATAAGAGATATTTTATTTCCTTTTTTTGTTCTTTGCAATCAAGAATAATTATTTAGTAAGTAACAAAACCTTGTTGGGGTATCTGTAAGAATCCCCTCTTTACTAAAGGGGGATTTTAAAAAAATCTCTTAATACCACATTCGTGATTTGTTGCTTCCAGCTAAAACGAGAATATTGAAATATGAACGCATATTCGCTATGCTTATCAGCATATGATGGACTTCATGCAAAACCTTAACCCTATTGTACAGGCATTAATTGCCACAGGATTTACATGGGCAATGACAGGGTTCGGGGCTGCTGTGGTATTCATTGCAAAAGATATAAGCAGGAGACTGCTTGATAGTATGCTCGGTTTTGCCGCCGGGGTTATGATTGCTGCCAGCTATTGGTCTTTGCTTGCCCCGGCTATCGAGATGTCGGAAGGTAAAAATATTCCTGCATGGTTTCCGGCTACGGCAGGTTTCCTGGCAGGGGGATTTTTCTTATTGGGTATTGATAAATTACTCCCCCATTTACATCTCGGGGTTCCCGAAGAGAAAGCTGAAGGTGTCAAGACATCGTGGCACAGGAATACCCTTCTTATCCTTGCCATAACCCTGCATAACATTCCCGAGGGGCTTGCAGTTGGAATCGCCTTTGGTGCAGTTGCAGCCGGTTTTCCCTCCGCAACTTTAGCAGGGGCTATCGCTTTAGCCATAGGCATCGGGATTCAGAACTTTCCAGAGGGAACCGCTGTCTCTGTTCCTCTCAGGCGAGAAGGTCTATCCCGTTTAAAAAGCTTCTGGTATGGCCAGTTATCCGGGATGGTCGAGCCTCTCGCCAGTGTTATTGGCGCAGCAGCCATCCTGATCGCACATTCCATCTTGCCTTATGCTTTAGGTTTTGCAGCCGGAGCCATGATATTTGTTGTAGTAGAAGAAGTGGTTCCTGAGTCACAGCGCAGCGGCAACACAGACTACGCAACCATTGGCGCTATGACGGGCTTTGCATTAATGATGACATTGGATGTGGCGTTTGGATAGAAAATAAAGAACCCTGCGGCAAAACCCGGGGCATTGGAAAATTGTTACTCAAGAATTATTCAAAGAAGTATTCTCAATCCAAAAAATACCTGAATCGTATAAAGAATAAGGACTGCTAATCCGCGTCTGAAATGAGGAGTTCTCCACGGCGAATCAAGACCTTTTATTTTCCTTGATATAATGAATGTTGCTATTATCGAAAAAACTACAGCTAAACCAGTAATAAAATGCTGCGGGTATTTTAATATCCTTCCTGTGTCGAGATAGATAAGAACCAAGCCGGCAAAAAATCCAGCGACTCCCAGCAATGCCAGAACAGGCCCAAATTTCCTGTGCCTTTTTATAACTTCAAATGCCTGAACACCTCTCATCCTCTGTTTTCTTATTCTCAATCCAAGCCAGCCCTGATAAATAAACAGCAGCATCATGGAAGCATTATAAAAACCATGCACCAGCTTGAGGTAAGCTATTGTCTGTTTATCCAACATATAGATATTGTATAACTGTTTCTTTTTTTATGCATCCAGAATGTCTCTAATGCAGCACATGTAAGAATCATAAGCTATTTTTTACCTGAAAGCGTCCTTGCGTACGTAACCACATCAGCGATGTCCTGGTTGCTTAATCCAACACCCTTCATGCCGAATGTAGCCATATATGTCCCTTCCCGAGGGTTCCTGTTGTAGATGCTGAAACCAGGTTGCAGGGGATTGTATCTCGGGCAGACATAATCAGGATTGTATGCGAAGAACCTGTGATAAGTAGCATATCCTGAGACTGTCAGGGAAAAGATTTAATAAAACTCATTGATCGTACTACCTATCTTTGACCTATCAAATAATTGCCTGACTAATGGCATATCTTTAATCATGGGCATTCTCTCTTCAAAAGTCATGCGATTATTTCTGTAGATAATGCCTATCGGAATTTTATCTCCCCATTCAAGTGCCTTTTTAAATGCCTCCAATCTGTCTTCAGGATTGTAATCAGTTTCTATATGATAAACCCTCTGTCTGTACCATTCATAAGTGTTAATCTTATTGAATGTGACACATGGTTGAAGTATATCAACTAATGAAAATCCTTTGTGCTTTATTGCCGCCTTAAAAAGTTCTTTCAGATGCGGCATATCACCTGCAGATCCCCTTGCGACAAAACTGCAGTCAAGTGCAACTGCAAGGGCAATCGGGTTCAACTGCTCGGAGAAAACCCCGAATGGCTGGTTCTTTGTCTTCATACCTTTCATGCTCGTTGGAGATGCCTGCCCTTTTGTGAGACCGTAAATCTGGTTGTCATGCACAAAAAGTTTCACATTGATGTTTCTTCTCATTGCATGCGTAAGGTGATTACCGCCCTCGCCATAGCAGTCACCGTCTCCTGCAACAGCAATAACGAGCATTCCATGATTGGCAAGCTTTATCCCTGTTGCAACAGGCAGTGTTCTTCCATGAAGGCCGTTGAAGGTATTGCATCTGATATAATGAGGGAATTTTCCTGCCTGCCCTATTCCGGAGACCATAGTCATCTGATGAGGTTCTATGCCGAGTTCAACCACAGCATCCTTAAAAGTCTTAAGAATGGCAAAGTTACCACATCCAGGACACCATGCAGGTGTCTGACCCTTATAGTCATCTGATGTGGGCATCTAATAAACCTCTCCCATTCTTAGAACTAAATTGAACACTGAAAAACCTCAGTGAGTTGTGATTGCGAGATTGCCACGTCGCTTCCGCTCCTCGCAATGACAGCAAAATGAGACTTGTTAGGATCCTAAATTGGGCTAAAAGACACGGCATGGTGTTCGAGCGGCTTATTTTGCCGATATTCCGACAGTAAATGTTATAAAAATAAAGAGGCAAAATCCTCGGAGTCCCGACTTTATCGGGGCGAGAATGAGCGAAAATACTATGCCGTGTCTTCGAAATCATCTTTTTTGTTTTATCCCGTCTATAAGTTCTTCCAACAAAAACGGCCTTCCATCGAACTTATTTATCTTTACCTTAAACTCATATCCTGTCTCTGCCCGCATAAGGCGCGCAAACTGACCTGTTGCGTTGTTTTCAATACAGATTGCAAGTTTTGCATTGTTAAGAACTTTCAGATAATCGAACTTATCTGTTAACGGGAAAGGAAAAATCTCGCTGAAATAAAGCATCGCGATACCCCCCTCTTCCCCCCCCTTACCAAGGGGGGGATGGGGGGGTGATAATTCATCAATCGCTTCTTTCATTACTCCGTATGTTGATCCCCATCCTACAAGCACTATCTCAGGCTTTGTATCTCCGTAAAGAGCTGGAGGCTCAATCTCCTGCTTTATCAATGGCAATTTCTTAAATAGCCTTTTATTCACCATTTTTATCCTTGTCTCAGCATCCTCAACAATATGCCCTTCTTCGTCATGCTCGTCGCTGTCTGTTACTACAAGGTGCGTCGCATCACCGGAAACACCAAGAGGTGAAACTCCGGTGTCGGTAAATGCATGCCTTTTGTATTCTTTGAGATTTCTGAATGCATCACCCCTCAGTCTATAATCCTTATATTTAATTCTCTTTAAATCAAACCCGGGGAAAGTCCACTCCGAGTCTGCGAGGTATGTGTCAAAAAGAATAAACGCAGGTATCTGGTATTTTTCTGCAAGGTCGAATGCCTTATTCGTGAGATAAAATGCCTGCTCAGGAGTGCCCGGTGCAAATATAACCCTCGGAAATTCTCCGTGAGCAGTGTACATTGCAAACTGAAGTTCTGCCTGCTCTGTCCTTGTGGGAAATCCTGTGGCAGGACCTGGTCTCTGGCCAAGTGCAATAACAATCGGCGTTTCTGTCATAGCAGCGAGGGATAGCCCTTCAACCATTAAAGCAAAACCCCCTCCTGAACTTCCTGTCATTGCCCTCACACCTGCAAATGAAGCTCCTAATGCCATGTTAATAGCAGCAATCTCATCTTCAGCTTGTTCTACAATAATCCCGTATTCCTTTTCTTTATTAGCAATATAATTCATAATGCCGGTAGAAGGGGTCATTGGGTAGGCCGAATAAAACTTGCAGCCTGATGCAACAGCGCCAAACCCTATTGCATCGATCCCCGATATAAGCATTTTGGGTTCAGATAAAGGTGCAACTGAGAAAGAACACCTCAGGCATTGTTTCACGGCAAAATCATGTCCTGCCATTGCAGCAGCAATGTTTGCCGTTATAATATCTTCGCCTTTCTTTTTGAATACATCCTTTATGATTCCGAGCAGGATATCAAGCTCCATCCCTATCATTCCCAATACCGCACCGGTAGCAACCGTGTTTGCCATTATCTTATTTCCACCGTGTTCCACTGCGAGGTTAACAAAAGGGACATCAAAGAATTGAGGCCTTTCGTATTTCTGTTTCAATGCGGATGAATCGTATATTATCTGTCCGTTTTCTGTAAGCTCGTTTTCATGAAGCGCTATGCTCTCTTTATCCAGTGCAACGATGACATCAATTCTGTCTCGTGATGCCGTCACAGGCATATCTGAAAACCTTATCTGGAAAAAATTATGCCCGCCTCTTATGCGTGACTCGTAATCCTGATGTGTAAATACATGATAGCCTGCCCTCGAAAACACCCTGCCAAGCGTATCCCCGATTGTCTGGATACCCTGCCCTGCCTCACCGCCTATTTTTATTGAATAGTCCATAAACTCTTCACGTATATGTCATGCTGAATTTATTTCAGCATCTAAAAAACCCTGAAACAAGCCTGCCCTGAAGAGATTCTGAGTCAAGTTCAGAATGACACTTCGGGATTCAGGGTGACAACAACGTGTCTTATTTAACGCTGCTTTTAACCCCGCTCAACCATCTTATATGACTCTTCTCTTCGCTGATAATCTTTTCTACAATCTTCTTTTCCTCACCTTTAATAGTATCCCTGATTGCATAATAGTAAAGCAACGTCTCTTTTTCAAAACCGAGTGCGAACTTAACTGCTTTTTTTACTGTTGTCACTGCTGCAAGATTCGGCAAAGATTTACTCTTTCCGAGGAAAAACTCTGACTCAACAATAGCTCTCAGATACTCTGAAACATCTTCCCAGCCTTCTGGCTCTTCGTCCTCGATCGTATCTTTTAGCGCAGAGAAGGTCTTTTCATGCTCAATCTCCTTTTCTGCAAGTTTCTTAAAAAGCTTCTGCAAATCAATATTCCTTTCGAATCTCTTTGACATTCTGGTATAAAATTCATATCCGAGTCTTTCTGTCCGAACTGCCTGTTCAATGACCTCTCTTAAAGAATATCTTTCCATCATCCCTCCTTAGATCAGATTATACTTGAATTTTAATCTAATGCGAATGGCCTTCACTGTGTCCGCCTGAAATCACATAAACTGCATCACCTTTTCCATTATTATCCATAATATATGTTTCCTCTCCTTTAATATGGAACGCATGCCCTTGTTCTAAATTGAAAGTTTCCAATTCTCTGCGCAGTATGACCTCGCCATGGACAAGACAGATAATCTCCTCATGTCCTTTGCCGGGCTTAATAACTCTCCCTTTCTCATCTGGCTTTAAAATCCCGTAAATGAAATAACAGGCGTGGGTGTGAAGGTCTACTGAGCCAAGGACATATTCACCATCCTTTTTTAAAGCAAGATCTGAAATATTATAGATTTTCATAATTAGATTTTAGTCTGTGTTTTTTATATCGTCAATGGTAATAATTTTTTCTTCAAGCAGATGCCCTAACAATATGAATCCACCGCAGGGCGGGGGTCTTTTTACTTTACCCCTGCTCTCCCCCCTGCCAACAAAATCACAATCATTCTCATAAAATGGACAGTTTATGCATAGACTCTGGATAAGCTTTTCCTCTGTTTCAGCATCGAGCCTTTTGTCAGATTTTTCAAATGATATATTCTTCCTTTTCTCAATCAATTTCTCTATAACAAGGAAACCCTTGCAGGCGAGTTTATTGTCTTTTGAAGACTTGTAATAAGAGCAGAAATTCAGGCAGAGTTTTTCCCTAACATCATACTGCATTTTTATATTATATATCTACTAAGAATAAATGTAAGCTTTTAGAAGGATAGCATCCAAAATTTAGGCTTACGTATAGATTATAAGAGATGTCCTTGAACGGACATTACGAAATTTTTGATGCTTCTCACTTCTACCCCTTCAGCTTCTCATATATCTCCTCAAACTGAGGGGCTAATTCTTTGAATGTCTTAAGCACCTGGGGGTCAAAATGCTGAGGCATTGTCCTGCCATCGCCTTCTGTAATGATTTTATATGTAGTTTCATGGTCAAATGCAGGTTTATATACCCGATAGTTTCTCAGGGCATCATACTGGTCGGCTATATTCACTATCCTGCCCTCAACAGAGATCTCTTCACCTTTTAATCCATAGGGATAGCCGCTCCCGTCCCATCTCTCGTGGTGTGTGAGGGCTATAGTTTTTGCCATCTTCAGTCTCGGATGGTCTCCCAGTATCTTTGCACCGTATATCGTATGTTTCTTCATATCTTCAAATTCCTCCTGGGTTAGTTTACCCGGCTTTTTCAGGATTTCAGGGTGGGTATGGATCTTTCCCACATCATGCATTTGAGCTTGAAGGCGGATTGTCTTCACAAATGATTCAGACATACCCAGTTTTTCTGCCAGTACAGCACAGCATTCGTTCACTCTCAATACATGGTTGCCGGTATCGTCATCATTAGCCTCCGACGCCCTTGCAAGGGCATGAACAGTGTATGCGAAAGCATCTTCTGTCTCTTTCACCTGCAATGTAAGGGACTTTAAAAATACAGTATGCATGACAAGGCTATTTAATACTGCAGCGTCATAGGACGTGACATTTTTGCCATAATTAACGGCAAAGATGCAAAAATCACTGCTCAGATAAGAAACCATATTTGATACAGATATCATGGCAGATTCAAGCCGTGTAATAAAAGGTTTAAATTCTGATCTCTCAAGTTCTGCCCTATTATAAAAAAACTTTCTGGATTTTCCCTTCCCTGGTATATCAAGGCTATAGTGAAGATCGAGTTTAAGTAAACTCCTTTTTAGCCCTTTAAAAATCCAATCGTACTGGTACCACAACCAGTCACCATTTACATGGAGCATACCAACAACAATCTTTTCTGGTTTTTCTTCCATGTCAGATGATTGTCTTATAATCTGGGTAACAATGCTGTCAATCTTCGAGAGAAGGTCTAAGTCTAAAGGATCAAAGGTCTTTATAATATGTTCTCCATAGTTTATCAGACTATTAATATTCCCATAGGCATAATTGAGCCTGTCATTAAGATCCTTTACCTTAAGAAGCATCTTTATCCTCGCAAGAATCTCTCCGCGGTCAAAAGGCTTTGATATAAAGTCATCGGCGCCGGCCTCGATACCTTTGATTCTATCTCCCTTTGATGTTAAGGATGTAATTATGACAACAGGAATGTTTCTATATTTTTCGTCTCCTTTTATTATTTTGCATACCTCAAAACCATCAATCACAGGGATCATAACATCAAGAAGAACAACGTCTATTCTCTGTTCTCGAATCCTCATCAGGGCTTCTTCGCCATTTTCTGCCTTAATCACATCATAGCCTTTTGGCACGAGCACAGCCTCAAGAAGTTTAAGGGCTACTGGTTCATCATCAACACATAGAATCTTCGGCCTTGTCTCAATCATGAAACTCCCACTCCTTTATTTCTCTAACGCCTTCCTGACTTCTTCAATAAATCTTTCCTTTGTGAGCCTGCCTTTTTCTGAAATACCTCGAACCCTGCCCTTTAACCTCTTTTTATCCTCCGGTGAAAGGTCCATTGCCGTAAGGATGATAATCGGAACTGATGCTGTCTTATCATCGGAATGTAACGCATTGGCTACCTGAAAACCGTCAGTGCCAGGCATCATTAAGTCGAGCACTATGAGGTCAGGCAGTAGTCTTTTTGCAGCCTCTATGCCGCTATTTCCATCCAATGCCTTAATCACACTAAATCCTTCAGCCCTCAGCGCCTCATCCATTATTGCGAGTGCCCTCGGGTCATCGTCTATTACGAGTGCACGTTTACCATTTAAAACTAACCCTTCCGACTGCATCTCACGTGTTGGGGCAGGCTCAATAAACTGTCTAAGTGGCATAGTGAATATGAATCTGCTTCCCTTCCCCTCCTCGCTCTCAACCCTGATATTACCGCCGTGAAGTTCAACAAGCCTTTTTGTCAAAGCCAGTCCAAGCCCGGTGCCTTCATACTCCTTTGTATATGCAGACTCGATCTGTGTGAATTCCTTAAATATCTTATTAATGTCTTCTTTTTTTATTCCGATGCCGGTGTCTTCCACAGAGATTTCTATGAAATCTCTGCCAATTTCGGATTGAAGATTTCGGATTCCGGATTTTTCTTCTGCTCCTGATTCTGCAATCTGCAATCGCAAATCCGCAATCCTATGTGCACTTACTTGCACGCTGCCTCCATCAGGCGTAAACTTTAAGGCATTGCTTAAGAGATTAAACATTATCTGTTTAAGTTTCCTCTCATCTGCCTCTATCTCTGTATCTGCATCTGGTTCGATTTCGAGACTCAGTTTTATATTATGCTTCATTGCCTTTTCTTTAAACATCCTTATTGATGAATTGAGAACGTCCCTTAAAATCAAACTGCTCAGTTCAAGCTCCATTTTGCCTGATTCTACCTTTGAGAGGTCGAGTATATCGTTTATGAGACTTAATAAATGTCTGCCGCTGGTAAGGATGTCACATACATACTCAAGCTGCTTTTCATTGAGCTTTCCATATAACTCGTCCTGAAGGACCTCTGAAAATCCGATTATGGAATTGAGTGGTGTCCTTAGCTCATGGCTCATATTGGCAAGGAAGTCGGATTTCGCCCTTGATACTTCCTCAAGCCTTATATTGGCTTCTGCAAGCTCCTTTTGATGGTTCATGAGCTCTTCGTTCATCGCCTGAAGCTCTTCATTTGAGCTGGAAAGCTCATCTGAGAGCATCTTCATTTCTATCTGTTTTTTGATTGTGTTGATGCCTATAGCAAGCTGCGGCGCAATATGCTCCAGTATATATAAATCCTTCTCTTTGAAGCCGTGTATGCCGGCAAGTTCAAGTACGCCCATTGGTTCGTCCTTGTAAATCAAAGGGATGGCTATTATCTCCTTAGGCATGATGGTATTAACACCTGTGCCAACCTTTAGATGTGCATCTTCCGGGATATCCCTGATTCTGAGCATTCTTTTTTGAATGATACACTCTAAAGAGAAGTCTTCAACTAAAGAAGGTTTTTGAACAGCAAGGGTAGAACAAGGTTTAAGCCTGCCTTTTTCGAACACATAAAAAATTCCTGCGTCAACATATGTGCGTTCGCTCAGTTTCCTGAGGACTGCATCACACATCTCTCCCATATCAGACCACTGCCTGTTTAAAAGGGTTAAAAATTCATTATATGCCTTATCAGACAGTTCTTTCTCCATCAGCTCCTTTGTGAGCTTCTGTGTTGAAAATAGAAGTTCAGAACCTTTATAACCTAAAAATCCCCCCAGAACCAGCATTACCCCTGTAATGCTAACAAGCCAGTAAGTTATCCATCTGACAAGGGAAAAAACTGCCTTTTCCGGCCTCTCTACAATCACACCCCATCCCCACTCTTTAATTGGCGTATATGCTGAGATTACTGGTTCATTCCTTATAGGGTCTTTTAACCTTCCAACTCCCTTCAGTCCATTTTTAACCTTCTGAACAACAGGGACATGCGAGAAATCTACAATCCTGTCCATGGGATACCGCGGGTGATAAATGAGATTGCCTTTTTTATCCACAACGTAGGCGAAACCATCTCCAACATGTATATCGCTTACTTCATCTTTTATATAATTGTCCTTAGGCTGCAGGACAAGGATTCCCGCAACACTACCTTCTTCTGTCTTTACCGGTATTGCTATGGCAAAAAGGTACCTTTGCGGCTGTGCCATCCTCATGTAAAATTCAGATACATAGGGAGACCAGTTTTTTGAGACGCCCTTATACCAATCCCTGTGTGAAAAGTCCTTGCCGATAGTGAAGGGGTCTTCAGGATAAGCGGCAAGCTGGATTCCTTTCTGCGATGTTATAAATACCCTTTCGATGCTATTGGAAGTATCAATGATGTTCTTGAGATGTCTGCTTATCTCCCTCTTGTCACCTTTCTTTAATGCTGCTATCAGATTTCGCCTTGCGGCATAGGCTCTGCCAAAACTAATGTCATTGCTTAACCTTTCCTCGATATGGTTAGCACCGATAATTGCGCTCATCTCGCTTTCTTTTATTAATAAATTCTCAAGAATGCCGGTGACTTCAAAATAGATAAATAAAGAAAGACTGATAACAGGCACTGTAGAAATAAGGATACCCGCAATGATAACCCTCCATCTCTTTTCTAAAATCCATTTCTTCATTTCAGCAACCTCCCTCAGCCTTTCCTGAAGATCTTCATGCGTGGAATGATTTCTTGAAAACCTTTCATGAGTTGAAGAGGCATTGTCTCAGCCTCACCGAGGACAAGATATCCGTTATCCGTTAATAAATCCGAAAAGCATCTCAACGCTCTTTTCTGAAGTTCGGGCTCAAGATATATGAGAACATTCCTGCACAGGATGAGATGATAATCCGAAAATATACCCTCTTTTGGCGGCTTGCAGGATGTGATATCGTGGCAGGCAAAGGTAACCATAGACTTTATTGATTCCTTTAGTCTATAAAAATCTTTCTCTCTGATAAAATAGTCATCAAGATAACCTTTTTTAACCTCTAAGAGGGATCCGGTTTTATATACAGCTTTTTTTGCATCTTCAAGTGACTCCCTGTATATGTCTGTCCCTACAATAAGGACATTCGGAGGGAATGCCTCTTTATCGGTAATCTCCATTATGAGAATGGCAAGTGAGTATGCCTCCTCCCCTCTTGCGCACCCGGCACACCATATTCTCAAGCCCTCATCTTTATGCAGGTCAACGAGTTCAGGGAGGATAAAACTTCTCAGGGCTTCAAAAATGAGCGGGGTTCTGAAGAAATGGCTAACCTTTATTGTAAGGGCATCTATAAGGGCATCCATCTCTTTAGGGTTCTCTTTGAGGTACTGCTGATAAGAAGTATAATCGGGTATCCCGGCTGAAAGGAGCCTGAGTGCAATCCTTCTTCTTATGGTATTTAATCTGTAGGCGCTGAAATCAATTGCTCGCAACTCCTTCACGTACTCCAGCACATTGTAGAGTTCCCTCTCATTATTAACAGCCATAGTTGGCATATATACATTATCTAATAGCACACATGCCATTTCTTGTCACCTGTAATTTCTTACAGGTGCTTTTTTTAGTGTTTTCATCTTTCAATAAATAAAAAATCACAAAAGGAGGGCAATTATGGCATCGTTAAAGCAACAGGACAGGAAGCATACTGAAAGCAGTGAAAACCACGCGATATTTATTCAAGAAGAAGGTCTGGTTGTAAAAAACCTGATAACAGAGGAGGAAAAGATTCAGGCTTATCATTTAAGACACAGAATCTTTGCACAGGAACTGGGCTGGGTGCCTCAATCGGAAAATGGACTTGAAACAGATGGTTATGATAAGTACGCAATCCCCTTCGGCGTCTTTGAAAGGGATAACAGAATGCTTGCACATATAAGACTGATATCGGCTGAATACCCTTTCATGATAGACAGGGAATTCAAATCTCTTGTCAGTTCCGAATATATAGTCAAGCGTGAAGGTGCTACGGTAGAAACATCAAGGATATGCGTAGCGCCTGAAGCAAGAACCGATAGCATAAACGGTAATTTTAGCATTCACCGCATATCCATGTTCCTTTATAAAGGCGTTTACCACTGGTGTCTCAAGAACAATATTCAGTATATTTATACAGTCGTGGAGAATAAGGTCTGGAGGCTATTAAGGGCAGCAGGATTCCCCTGCAAATTGATAGGAGAACCACAGGTAATGCCTGACGGCGCAAAGGCTTGTGCAGTTATTATGGACTGGAGAGAATTTGAAACATTAAATGCTGAAAAACGGCCTGATATGCTGAAGTGGTTTACTCAACACCAATCAGCCCTTGCTGAACAGCAACAGCAACAGCCTGGAGTCTGTTTACAACATCGAGTTTCTTTTTGATATTTTCAATGTGAAATATTACTGTTCTCTCACTAATATGGAGTATCTGTGATATATCCCATGAACTTTTGCCTTCTCGCAACCAGTTAAGAACTTCTCTCTCCCGCTTTGAAAGAGAGATGGTATTATTTCTGTTTTGCTCATCGGCTATACGGGCAATTGTCTGATGAAGATGAGGGGCAACAAGTTCCAGAATCATTTCCGTGCGATTATTGAATTCTATCGAATTACCTGAGATTGTAAAGATGCTACCTCTGCTGCCGGTGCGGTTTCTCTGCCCATGGGTAAAACCATCCCTTAGGCCAAAATCTCCAGCACGGGATAAGAATTCTCTCGGGGTGAGGTGTTTTCTAAAAGTATCCTTCCACCGCTGCAACCTAAAATTAGTGAAGTTCTCCTTAACAATGGAATCTATGCTATATAAGTTTTTAGCTGTATAAATATCAAGCCATTCAGCAGGATAATTCACATTTACAATTTTATATGAAACTACATTTCCATAGCTGTCTGTTCTGGCAACGCCGCTGATAGCAAAATCATATGAAATCACTTCATTTAGTTTATTTACAAGTTCTTTGAAATCTTCCTCGCTTGAACAAAAGAGGCTTGTATGGATTAACTCCAGCAGAGAAATGGCATCTCTTTTGGACAACAGATTCTTAAAAATCATGCTATTCCTGCCCCCGAGATAGCGTAAACATTTGTTACAGAATGCTGCTACCCATCACCATAAACAGAAACTATCACAAAACGCTATGCCTGTCAAGGACTTAGCGGTTCCTAGCGGTTCCTACTTTTCTCGGCTAAGGGCAAGGGGGTAAAGTTCAGAACTGGTATTTATGTCATGTATAATAAGACATGAATTATTTCCTGACCGCAGGAGCTGTGCTTAAATGGCTTGAAGCCCCTTCTGTTTATCATATTAAGAAAGACGAGCTTTATGAGCTTGATGACAGGGCGTTTGAATTTCTTAAAAAATGTTCTTCTGACTATGGAGGCAATGCCAAAGATAGTGAATTTATTGATTATTGTTTGAATGAGGTGATACTGACCGTTGATAAAGTTTCAATAAAACGCCCTCCTCTTATAAAGTCTCCTGTGCCCTCGCTTCGATACCTTGAACTTCAGATTACAGACAGGTGCAATCTGAGGTGCAGGCATTGTTATATTGAGGATGATGTTAATACTCAACATGAACTTTCACCGTCTCAGGTTAAAAGAATTCTCCATGAATTTGAAGAGATGCAGGGGCTAAGGGTACTCATCACAGGCGGCGAGCCGCTGCTTCATAGCAGATTCGAAGAAATCAATAAAATGTTTCCTGAATTTTCTGTGAGAAAAGTTTTATTCACAAATGGCACATTGCTTAATGAAAAAATTCTTAAGAATCTAAACGTTGACGAAATACAGATCAGTATAGACGGTCTTGATAATGCACATGATTTACTGAGAGGCAAAGGAACTTTTAAAACAGCAATGGGAGTTGTGAAGCGTTCTATTGATTCGGGTTTTGAGGTCTCTATTTCGACAATGGTTCACTCTAAAAATCTTGAGGATTTTAATGAAATGGAAAGACTATTTAAAAATACAGGGATAAAGGACTGGACAGTTGATGTCCCGTGTATAACCGGCAGACTTAAAGAGAACATTGAATTTCAAATAAATCCTGAACTGAGCGGGAAATATCTCAGATATGGTTATGGAGATGGACTTCATGCAAGTGCAGCAGGTTTTGCATGCGGATTGCACCTGATGTCTATTATGGCAGACGGCAAAGTCTCAAAATGCACTTTTTATTCTGATAAGGCTGTTGGCAGAATTGAAGATGGGCTAAGGGAATGCTGGCAGAGGATTAGACCAATCAGGCTTGATGAACTAAAATGTGACTGTGAACATATTGAATCATGCAGAGGCGGGTGCAGATACAGGGCAGAACTTCTTGGCGATCCTTTAGGGAAAGACCTTTACAGGTGTGCCCTTTACTCTTCATCCTGAGCATTTTTTATGTATTAGCTGTCATTGCACATTTGATGTGGAATCCGGTCTTATATTTGTCATGCCCGAAGTTTTTAATCGGGCACCCAGGGTTCCCAGTTTTCACAGGGACGACATCCGGATTCCAGCTTTCGCGGGAATGACAATTTTCTTGTAACGTTAACCCAATTAACAAGGGAGGTTCAAAATGGCAGAGAAAAAATTTGTTTTTATAATCACTCATTCTTATGATAATCCTGACAAGGTCGCAGGTGCTTTGCAGCTTGCCACAAACATGAGGGCATTCGATGTAGAACTCGACTTTTTCCTTATGGACAAAGGGGCGTTGCTTGCAAAAAAGGGATTTGCCGAAACATTGATATGGCAGGCAAAGGATGAATTCTCTCCCGTGGCATCTCTCATAAAGACACTCATCGAAGACTTTAATGTAAAATTCTACATCTGTGCATCATGTGTAAAGCATTACGAACTTGATAAGGCAGAGCTTATTCCCAACTCGGAGATAAAGCCCGGATCATTTTTAGGTCAGATGTTGCTTGAAAGACAGGGATTAACATTCTGATATCAGTTGAACCCTTTTTTTTCATTTACTGCAGCCAGTATCCTCACGTTACCCCACTTCGTAATAAGGCTGATACAGATGGATTCAAGACCAGAACATATTTTTTCGCCTATAAAGTAATACGGGGGAGATACCTTTAATCTGAACCCCCTGCTATTAAGTATCAAAACAGTCTTCCTGAGGATTATATTTACGAGTTCACAGATTGTATCTACAGCAAGGTTATCAAGCTGGTCAAATCTCATGCCATTCATGAAACCAGCGATCTTTTTTGCCAATTCAGGCTCAATATCCAGGACTATGCGGCCTTCAATGCTGCCGGACAGATAAAATGTTGCAGATATACCATTTGTATCGAGGGAATCTTTTAAAATTATGGCGCTTCTTTTTACAGTAGACGATATTAAGCTCTCGATAACACTCTGGGTAGAGTCAACGAAAGGAGTGATATATTCAAATCCCATAACCACGCCCTCCTGTTTTTGATGGTCAAACAATGTCCTTGCCATCAGCCTTTCCCCCCGTTTCCTTTGTAGCAAATGTCATTCCATGCTTCATTGAAATGATTAAGAAAGATATTCGGACAATTGAAGTCTCTATTAAAGGCTTATAAAATCAGGTTTATTTGCTGTTTGAACTTAAAAGCGAATATTGTTCGGATCTTAATAGCTTTAGCAATAAATCATTGCTTTCAGGTAATTTACTTCTTAACATGTGTATTGGATTACAGAGTTGCCACTGCTCCTTACAATGACGTTACTCAGGAGATAATCATCTGACAGCCTACAATCTTCCAGAACGTATTATAGAAATAAGCAACCAGATACCAAGAAGAAATGCAAAGGCAAAGGCACTAAGACCAAGGAAGGAAAAACCGAATATGGTTGGACGGACACCTGTTGCATGCATTATTGCAGAGCTTATAATCATAGCACTCACAATCATGGCAAATGCTATCCTGTTACTGGATTTATCCATATCTCTGATAAACTTTTCAAGACCAATATGAGTCATTTTAAGATGGATATCATCTTTTAAAACCTTTCTTATAATCTGTTTCATCTGTCTCGGGAACAGGACTACAAAGTCCCCGACTTCCTCTATGTTTTTCTTTGCCTTATCGTATATCCTTGACGGGCTCAATTTTTCCCTGGCAAGTTTGGAGGCATAAGGCTCTGCTGCAGCAGTAAAATTAAAATTGGGATCGAGTTCTCTTCCAATGTTTTCGAGAATCAGCATTGCCTTATTAATAAGGAGGAGGTCTGACGGGATCTTCATATTATGTTTTATTGCCAGATGGGTTACAGTGTCCATATATTCAGCAAAATTTATCTCTTTCAGAGTCAGGCCGTAAAGAGGTTCCAAGAAGTCAGTGAGGTCCGCCTTAAAATCTTTCCTGAAGGCAACCAGGTCAACTTCTTCAGGAACAAGCCCGAGTTCAATATACTGGTCAATCAACCTGTCAAAATCTTTATTTATAAGGGCAAGG
This sequence comes from Nitrospirota bacterium, assembly GCA_021824065.1. Taxonomy (GTDB): domain Bacteria; phylum Nitrospirota; class Thermodesulfovibrionia; order Thermodesulfovibrionales; family UBA1546; genus JAKALU01. Next base: position 30,611 of record JAKALU010000007.1, on the reverse strand, counting down.
AATGTATTAGCCATAGTTTCTTTCATCTCATCTGTAACCCTTCCAACTATTCCAAAATCCATAAATCCAATCTGCCCTGTAGGCATTGCAAAGAGATTACCGGGATGAGGATCGGCGTGAAAGAACCCATCATCGAGTATCATCTTAAAATATGTATCAACGCCTATCTTTGCAAGCTCTTTCCTATCAAGCCCCATTGCGTCTATTTCAGTAATGTCATCGAGTCTGACGCCGTCAATTCTCTCCATCATAAGGACTTTTTCGGTAGTAAATTCACCATATACTCTGGGGATATACACATTTGGATTATCTTCAAAGTTTTTCCCAAAACGATTACAGTTTTTAGCCTCTTCAAGAAAATCGAGTTCTTTTCTTACAGTCTTTGAGAACTCCTCTACAATGCCTGTTGGGTTAAAAAATCTGCTTTCAGGGATGTGCTTATCCATAAGCTGAGCTATTGTTGTAAGGATATTTATGTCTGTCTCTATCTGCTCTTTGATATTGGGTCTCTGCACCTTTATTATCACATCGCTTCCATCGATAAGGGTTCCGTGATGAACCTGCGCAATTGATGCAGCTGCAATTGGTTCATCCCTAAAATCAGAGAATATCTTATTAATCGGCAGACGTATCTCATCTTCTATAATCTTTTTTGCCTCATCGACTGGAAATGGCGGTACTTTATCCTGAAGTTTCTTGAATTCATTAGCGAAAGGAGCAGTAATAAGGTCTGGTCTCGCTGAGAGGAGTTGCGCAAGTTTTATAAAGCTTGGACCGAGCTCCGCAAATGCCATCCTGAGTCTTTCAGGGACGGTTGGCCCTTTTACTGCTGGCCACTGGCCGAATGCCTTTAGCCTTTTCCTGAGGGGGATGAACCTGTGGAGGCGGAGTTGATCTATTACATGCCCGAATCCATACTTCAGAAAGACATTTATAATCTGCCTTACCCTATTGATGTTTTTATAAGTGCTCCTGAGTTTGAGCAGACTGAAAGGCATCGGTTATTCTTCCTGCTCCTCCCCTTTTACGCCCTCAAGCTTTTTAACTCTATTCGACAATGTCTGGACTTTTTTATTAAGTTTTTCAATATCATCCTTGGTTGGAAGGTTCATCTTGTCTAAGGTCTTAGTCAATATCTCTGAAAAGTTCTTGGTTAACCCTTCGGTGCTTTTTTCAGCCTTCTCAGACCACTCTTTTACGAGTTTTGCTCCCTGTGATTCGCTCAGTTCACCTTTCTTAACAAGCTCGTCAATAAATTCCTTGACCTTCTGCTGCATCCCGAAACCTGCAAGCATCGCATTCCTTACCGTCTCAAAAAATGTCATAAAACACCTCCGTATAAATTCAGGTTGAGGCTAAGGTTTAGGTTAAGATTAAAAATCTTTAATTTTCCTTAACCTCGGCCTTTACCTTAACCTGTTGTTTTATTATATCGTACACTGCTTCAAGTGCCTTGTCCAGCTTCTCAATCTCTTTTGTCCCGCCCTCTGCCATTTCCGGTTTGCCCCCGCCTCTGCCGCCTGTGAGATGTGCAATCTCTTTAAGTAGCATTCCAGCCTTGACCTTACCAGCGAGATCCTTTGTAACCATGGAAAGTATTGCTGCCTCGCCATCTTTAGCAGATGCCAGCACAATAACGCCCGAGCCAAGTTTTTCTTTCAGATTGTCAGCAAGAACCCTTAAGTCTTTCTTTTCGAGGCCGTCAACCCTGCGGGAAATAACTTTTATGCCATCTATATCTCTTGCTTTTTCAATCAGTGTTGCTGAGTTTTCAGATGCTGCCCTGCCTTTAAGTCTTTCTATCTCCTTTTCTAATGCCTTTGTCTCGATAAGGAGCTTTTCAATCCTCTCAAAGGGCTTATCTGTTTTAAGCATTTCTATAATCTTTCTCAGTTCGTTTTCTTTTTCCCTGAAATGGTCAAGAGCGGCATTCCCTGTTAATGCCTCTATCCTTCTTATGCCTGATGCAACGCTCCCTTCTGAGACTATAACAAATGGGCCTATATCTCCTGTTGTCTTACAATGAGTGCCTCCACACAGTTCAGAGCTGAACCCGTGGACTCTGACAACTCTAACTGTCTCACCATATTTTTCGCCAAATAAGGCGGTTGCCCCTGATGCAATCGCCTCTTTTATCTCCATAACCGAGACTCCAACGTTAAGGTTTTCAAGTATTTTCTGATTGACCAAATCTTCAATCTCTTCTATCTCAGCATTGCTCAATGGGAAGAAATGCGTAAAATCAAACCTTAGTCTCTCAGGAGCAACAAGAGAGCCTGCCTGCTTTACGTGCTCGCCGACTATATTTCTCAATGACGCCTGAAGCAGGTGCGTTGCAGTATGATTTCTCATTATAGCCTTTCTTTTTTGGTAATCCACAGCGCAGGTTATCTTATCCCAGACCCTTAATTTTCCCTCTTTGATTTTTACGATGTGTGAATGTAATCCCTCGACAACCTTCTTTGTATCTGTAACTAAAGCCTTAACCCCATCAGATGTTATTTCACCAGTGTCCCCTACCTGACCTCCTGATTCACCGTAAAAAGGAGTTTTATCCAAAAATACCTCTACAACTGTGCCCTGAGATGCCTCCCTGACAACCCTGCCTTCTTTTAATATAGCCTTCACTATAGATTCTGATTGTATTGCTTCATAACCGACAAATTCTGTCTTCCCTATCTCGGAGAGCAGTTCTCTATATATTGATGAAACAGCCTCTTCCTCGCCAACCCATGATGCCCTTGCCCTTTCCCTCTGCATCTCCATCTCCTTGTGAAACCCCTCTTCATCTAAAACGAGATTGTTATCAGATGCTATATCACGGGCAAGGTCAACCGGGAAACCATATGTATCGTATAACCTGAATATTTCGTCTCCCGGGATTGACTTCAATCCTGCCTTCTTTGTTGCGGCTATTATCTCGTCTATAATCTTCATGCCCTGCTCCAGTGTTCTCGAAAACCGCTCTTCTTCAAACCTCAGAACTTTTGCTGCCCTTTCCTTTTCCTCCACAAGCTCTGTATAGACATCACCCATGGAATCTGCCACAGGGGCAATAAACTTATAAAGCACGGGCTCAGTGATGCCGAGCAGTTTTGCATGCCTTGATGCCCTCCTTATAATCCTTCTGAGCACATAACCTCTTCCCTCGTTCGAGGGCATAAGGCCGTCAGAAATCAAAAATGCTATTGCCCTGATATGGTCGGCAATAACCCTTATGGATGTATCGCTTTCGGTATTCTTCCCGTAACTGCTATGTGATTGTGCTGTTATCTCAGATATAATAGGTGAGAACAGATCAGTGTCAAAATTATTTATCCTCCCTTGAAGAACAGCAGATATTCTCTCGATCCCCATCCCTGTGTCTATGCTCGGTCTCGGCAATGGTGTGAGGTTACCTGATTCATCCCTGTTATACTGCATAAATACAAGATTCCATAGTTCAAGGAACCTGTCACAGTCACATCCCACACTACATTCAGGGCGGCCACAGCCTATATGTTCTCCCTGATCAATTATTATCTCAGAGCATGGACCGCAAGGGCCTGTGTCTCCCATCTGCCAGAAATTATCCTTTGCGCCGAGCCGCACAATCCTGTTAGCAGAGATCCCTGTAAGCTCTTTCCATAATCTTTCAGCCTCGTCGTCATTTTCATAAACAGATACCCATAGTTTATCTTTTGATAGTTTAAACCGGTCTGTCAGAAGCTCCCATGCAAAGAGTATTGCATCCCTTTTAAAGTAATCCCCGAAGGAAAAATTCCCAAGCATTTCAAAAAATGTGTGGTGCCTTGCAGTATGACCAACGTTCTCGAGGTCGCTGTGCTTTCCGCCGGCCCTTAAGCATTTCTGGCATGAGGCTGCCCTTATATATGGCCTTTTTTCTTCTCCTAAAAAAACAGATTTGAACTGCACCATCCCTGCATTCGTGAAAAGAAGCGTAGGGTCATGTTTCGGTATAAGAGGCGAGCTTTTTACTATCTCATGCCCCTTAGAAAGAAAATAATCAAGAAATGCCTGTCTTATCTCTTTGCTTTTCATGAACAATCCCTTTATGACTTACTACTGACTACTTTTTTATTATCCCTGGCTCGTTGGTTATTATATATGTGAGTTTCCCGTCGGTGAATATAAGTTTTGTTTTAAAAATACCTACTTTTGTATATACCCATTCTTCTCTATATTTTCCTTCTTCAGATGGCTGAAGTATGTTTATAGTTGCAGGCGAACCCCATGCAAATCTGACCTGTTGCTGTGTCATGCCTGTTACAACCTCCCCGAGTTTAATATGTTCCTGTACCGCTGGGGGGAAATCTTTTATTTCATCGGGTGAATACCTCACTGATTCAACGCATCCTGACTGTAGTAATAATAATGCAACCAATATTAAAAGATTCCTTTTCATTCTTCGTCTCCCTTTATGAAGCACTATCATGCAGTGCTGTCATATAGTGCTTCCATTTATTTTGAATTCTTTGATTATCTGTTTGATTGTATCAAAAGAATACCCTTTTCTCACCATGGTTCTCCATATTTTTTTCTTAATCTCTTCGTCAGAATAATTTCCCATAGTTCTGAGTTTTTTGTCTACAAGTTTTTTTGCCCTGGTTACTTCATCGGAATCGTTATCTTCAAGGACATTATCAGCAATCCTTTCTGATAAACCTCTGCGCTGAAGGAATAACCTGATGCCTTGTGTCCCAAGCAATTTTACCTCTTCAGCAACCCGTTTAAGGGATAGAGCAAGTTTCTCATCATTTATAAATCCCTTCTCGTTGAGATGGCTGATAACATGCTGAATGGTCTCTTCAGAAAAACCTTTCCTTCTTAATCGTTCTCTGAGTTCTTTTTCACTCCTGTCCCGGTAACTTAATAGCCTGTAAGCATACCGAATCGCATCCGCCCCTTTTAAATCTGCCCTGCCCTCACCCCGTAGTTGCATTGTTTTTGCAATCTCAAACATTATTTTTTTTCAAATGGGGTCTACCTGCTGAACCTTTCAATTTTCATCTGGTCCTTCTGATCCTTCTGGGACTGGGGTGATTCATATGTGAGGTCGCTCGTAGACTGAATGCCTTTTACCTTAAGGGCAAAGTCATCAGGATTTGTTGCCCCTCTCAAAGCCTCTTCATAAGTGATAAGACCCGACTTATAGAGGTTAAACAATGACTGGTCAAAGGTCTGCATATTATAGTGAAGTGCACCCTGAGCAATCACATCGGGGATCGCCTTTGTCTTGTCAGAGTCAAGGATGCAATCTTTAATTGTTATTGTAGCAATGAGTACCTCAACCGCTGGTACCCTGCCCTTACCATCTGCCCTCGGCATAAGTCTCATCGAGATTATTCCTTTAAGAACAGAAGCTAACTGCATCCTGACCTGTTTGTGCTGGTATGGGGGAAACACCGAGATTATTCTGTTTACAGTCTCTGTTGCATCAATTGTGTGAAGAGTACTTAGCACAAGGTGTCCTGTCTCAGCAGCAGTGAGACATGTCTGTATTGTCTCGAAGTCACGCATCTCACCAACAAGTATTACATCAGGGTCCTGCCTTAATGCTGCCCTTAGCGCCTTGCTGAAAGACTCTGTGTCAGTGCCAACCTCTCTCTGATTTATGATGCTTCTCTTATCCCTGTGCAGAAATTCTATCGGGTCTTCTATTGTTACAATATTGCTTGTCCTGCTGGCATTTACATGATCGATCATGGCAGCGAGGGTTGTGGACTTGCCACTGCCTGTTGTACCTGTAACAAGTATAAGTCCTCTCGGTTCAAGTGATATCTTTTTCAAAACATCAGGGAGGTTGAGTTCCTCAACTGTTGGTATCTTCATAGGAATTACTCTGAAGACAACGCCAATGGCCCCTCTCTGAATAAAGACATTACACCTGAATCTTCCGAGCCCCGGTACGCTGTAGGCAAGGTCCAGGTCATTTTTCTTTTTAAAAACCTCCCTCTGTCCCGGGCTCATCACAGAGAATGCAATCTTTAGTGCATCCTCTTGCGAAAGCTTTGCCTCTGAGGTCATCGGCATTAATTCGCCATTAACCCTCAGTATGGGCGTAGAGCCGACTTTTATATGGAGGTCGGATGCTCCCCGTGCAATAGCAGTTTTAAGGAGTTCATTTATTTCCATATCCCCCTCCTCTATCTTTGTCTGTTTTTTCCACTGTCTATTTCCTCATGTTAAGGGTTTCTATAATTTTGCCTTCGACCTCTTTTGCTACCTCTGGATTGTTTTTCAGAAATTCCTTTGCATTTTCTCTGCCCTGTCCAATCCTGTTGCCTCCATAGCTATACCAGGCGCCTGATTTTTCGATAATGCCCTTTTCAACACCAATATCCACAAGCTCACCAGCCTTTGATATGCCTTCATTGAAATATATATCGAATTCTGCCTGTTTAAATGGAGGTGCAACTTTATTTTTTACAACCTTAACCCTAACCCTTCCACCTATTGTCTCCTGATTTTCCTTTATATTATCTATCTTCCTGATATCAAGTCTCATTGAGGAATAGAACTTCAAGGCATTCCCGCCTGTTGTTGTCTCAGGGTTTCCGAACATTACGCCTATCTTCATGCGTATCTGGTTTATAAACACAACAGTAGTCAATGATTTTGAGATTGCTGCAGTGAGCTTTCTTAAAGCCTGGCTCATGAGCCTTGCCTGTAATCCCGGGAGGGAATCGCCCATCTCACCTTCTATCTCTGCCTTTGGCACCAATGCTGCAACAGAATCAATAACAACAACATCAACTGCGCCGCTTCTTACCAGCGCCTCTGCAACCTCAAGTGCCTGCTCACCTGTATCAGGCTGGGATATAAGCAGGTCTTCAACCTTTACACCAAGTTTTTTTGCATAGTTTGTGTCCAGTGCATGTTCTGCATCAATAAAAGCAGCAGTTCCTCCAGCCTGTTGAGCCTGTGCTATTGCATTCAGGGCAAGGGTAGTTTTACCGGATGATTCAGGCCCATATATCTCTACAACCCTTCCCCTTGGATAGCCTCCTATGCCAGTTGCCATATCGAGGGCTATGGAGCCTGTTGGTATAACCTGAATCCCTTCTGCAACCTCCCCGGCACCGAGCCTCATTATCGCACCCTTGCCAAAATTCTTCTCTATCTGCGAGATTGCCATCTCAAGCGCCTTAGTCTTATCCTTACTCATCACGTCCTTGCTCATCATGCCTCCTCGTCAATTATATTTCCTTACCAATAGGGATCTCGCTTAATCTAAAATACTCTGCCCCGCCTGGTTTTAGTTCGCTTTTCATCACTGATATATATCTCACTTCTATCTTACCAAAATCTACATCCTTAAGTGTAGCAAGTTCTTTTATCATCATATCCCTATTTTTCATTGACCTGACCCTGCCTATGGTCAGATGGGGTTTGAATGGTCTATCCTCTCTTTCAAAGCCAAATTCTGCAATTGATTCATCTATATCCTGCTGAAGCTTTATTATCTCTTCTGAATCCTGTATCCCAAGCCATACAACACGTGGGTGTTTTATATTTGGGAACACGCCTGCACCAAATATCTGGATATAAAAACTATTATGTAATTTTGCTATTGACAGGAGTCTTTTATTTATTTCTACTAATAGATATTCAGGTGTTCCGCCAAGAAACTTTAATGTCAAATGAAGATTTTTTGATAGAACCCATTTCACATCAGCCCTCGTTGCCTTTAGTTGTTCAATATAAGTGTCAATGTTATTTTTAAGTTCTTCTGGAAATTCTATGGCTATGAAACACCTTAAGTCCATATGTTAACTCGCTTATAAATTTTTTCTAATCTTGCAGATGAAATCGGCTTTAGTATATCGAAAAATCTAAATAAAAGGAAGGCGCATCAATCCTTGTTTTATTGGAAGTATCTCTGAGACTTAGTGGAGTTATAAAGTTCAACCAATCGTAATATTGCGGAATATGTACTTTATTCATAAGACTGCCTCACTAACAAATACCCTTGAAACCATTCATCCCCCCTAAACCTCCATCCTATTCCTCTCCAAAATCAGTGTCAGTGTCGGTGTCAGCATACAGACTACAGACAATCAGAACACAGACTCTCACACGTTATCCATATCTCTATTTTTTTCTTTCTTGGCCTCTTCAATCAGTTTTACTGCGCCCTCTATAAAAAGTCTCTTTAAATCTTTCATGTCCAATGGTTTCAGAAGTTTTAATCTCAGGTCTTCCGCCTTATCAGGAAGTTCCCTGACCTGTTCAAAGGCTATCGCAAGATAGTACTTGTCCATTCCCGGATCTTTTTTTGAAGCCTTATTAACCAATTCGTCGAGAGTAAACTTGCCTTCTTTTATCAAAAAATAAATATCCACAAAATCCCTTTCTTCTGCTCTGCCGAAAAGGGCAAGAAGTTTGCCTGCTGCTATATCCATAAGGCTATCAACTATCAAACCATCTATCTCTTTGGTTCTTTCAAGCCTGTACGGACTGTCGAGGGCAATCTGAATTTTCATTGATTCATTACCCCGGCTTGTTATCATCTCCACAAAGCTTTTAAAGTTTCTAACCATCTCAACTTTAATGCCTTTTTTCTCAAGAGATTGTAATAGCTTTCTCGAAATAAGCTGAATCATGTCTTCGGCAGGGGTAAAAAAATCAAGGTCTTCGGAAAGTCTGTGGTGAAGGTAATAAGCAGAAAGGGCTGAGCCGCCGGTAAAATATAATTCTTTTGATTCTTCTATTTCTTTAAGGGTGTTAATGATCTCTTGCTGGAGACCCGTCAATGGTCCCTTTTCTTTTCCACTCAAAGTAGTTCTCCCATAATTTCTTTATAGGTTTAGGCAAATAAAGTTCCGGTAATAACCTTTCAACTTCATTAAAGTCGAGGTCTTTAATATCTTCCAGACGGCCTTTTAGAAGAACCTGTTTAATCCACCATTTCCTGTTTTGATCTTCATTAAGGTTTAGTTTCTCAATGTCTGCAAACCAGACTATATGTTTCTTGTCATATACAGTTTTCACTTATTGCCTCCTGATTGTGAAGTAATTTTAACAGATATCCGGCTCTTTATAAAGGACTAATCCTTTTAATACTGAATTGATGATTCTTAGCTTGGAGTCAATAAGGTATAAGCTTTTGACGATATCGGCAAATTCTACCTCTGCTATTCTTTTAATATCGTCAATAGATGGCATTAAAGCTTTTCTAAATATTTCTTAATCTTATCTCTTTCGGCCTCAAGATTATCCAGCGTAAAGTAATCCTCGTATGCCTCTTTCTCTGTAAAAAACCCTTCTTTTACTTTGGCGTCAAGTTCAAATACATCCTTAACACCATATTTTTTTGCTAATAAAAAAATATCCGCCTCTACTTTCGAAAGTCTCTTTTCAAGATAGGTTTTTAAACTCTCTTTCAGAAGCTCTTTAGGCTTCATATGGAAATCTTTCGCCACTGCATCTATAACTGCTATTTCAATACCTCCTTTGATAATAGTTTAGCTTTAAAGCAATTTCAAGGCAAGTCATTTTTCCAAAAATTTTTCCTCAAAAAGCCTTAAGTCCATGTGGAGATAACCTCGTGCAGGAATTCCAGGGCAGACATTGAGGCAGCGTGTTTTATCTCATCCCTTGAACCATCAAATATCATTCCTTTTGATTCTGTACCAGCATCAAAAGCTACAGCAATAAAGACGAGGCCGACCTTTTTACCTTCAATGGTTGCAGGGCCGAGGTTTCCTGTAATTGCCAGTCCAAAATCAGTCTTTGTCTTTAGCCTTACAGCCTCTGCCATTGCCTTTGCTGTTTCCTCACTTACAGCGCCATGTTTCTTTAACAAAGACTCTTTTATACCAAGCAATTTCTTCTTTGACCTGAATGAATAGCATATTATCGAGGCTTCAAAAAACTCTGATGCGCCAGGCAATAATGTAACCAGATGACTTATGAACCCTGCAGTGCACGACTCAGCAATAGAGAGTTTAAGTTTTTTTGACTTAAAAACCTTGTGAATCTTTTCGATTATTTCTAATTCATTAATTTCCATGCCTGTAACACCAGATTTGTGTATACTGCAGCGCCTATGTCATCCGCCACTATCCCAAGACCGCCTTTTAAACTGTACTCAATTCTTTTTATAGGTGGTGGTTTAATTATATCGAAAAACCTGAATAAGATAAATGCCGAGAGCATGTAACCCCAATTCAGAGGCAGAAATAACAAAGACACTATATAACCAGCAAACTCATCAATAACTATATAACTTGGGTCATTCTGTCTGAAAAGTTTCTCTGCCTGATTGGATGACAAAATACCAATGGCTATAGAAAAAATGGACAGAGCAATATGTAAAGGGATAGGAGGCTTAAGGAGAACCATGACAACCACTCCTGCTAAAGTGCCGAACGTCCCCGGTGCAAAAGGAAGATAGCCTATGAAGCCGAGCGTGGCTATGTTTTTAAGAAACAAAGAGAATAAGGTATCGGTCTTCACATTGTTTAATTTATATTATTTGCCTAAAGTCATGCAAGGCTATCAGCATCCGGTGTTAATTTCCTATCCTCCCTGAAAATACCTTAATGCCGTATTTTACGCTATCTGAATAAGACATAAAACTTGCAATCTCTGAGCCATCAGCTTTAAAGACCTTTACCCATGAAGGGTTCTGAGGTCCGGAACCAAGTCCTGTAATTATGTCGTCAATCCCGTCTTCGTTCATATCTGCCGAAGAAACATAAACACCATATCCATATTCAGCATCATAAGGTCTGAGTTCCATAATTAAGGTGCCGTCTGCTTTATATGCCCTTACTATTGCAGGGTTCTTTGGGTTAGGTCCTGTGCCTATGATTATCTCTGCCTTCCCATCGCCATCAATATCGCCTGCTGCAATATTAGCTCCATAACTCCCTTCAAATGCACTAATGGTATTTACCTCTGTAAGTAACTGTCCCTCATATTTCCATACTGTGACAACGGCAGAATTGTTTGACCCAGGGCCTGGCGCTGCTATTATCTCAGGTATTCCATCTCCATCTATGTCTCCTATTGCTGTATTGAGTCCATATTTTGTATCGAATGCAGTGTAATTCATGACCTCTGTAAATCCTGTTCCATTGTATTTCAATATCTTTAATGTTGCAGGATTCTTTGGATCTGGCCCCATGCCAACAATGAGCTCATCTTTCCAGTCTCCGTCAATATCACCTGAGGATAATGTTAATCCGTATTTTGTATCAAAGGCTGTGTATTCTGTTATGAATGTCCCATTTCGCTTGAATGCCCGTAATGTTGCGCTGTTTTTGGGGTCTGGCCCCTGTGAGACAATTATCTCATCATAACCATCTCCGTCTATGTCTGCTCCTGTTGCATACGCTCCATATTTTGTGTTAAAGGCTATTAAATCTAAAACCGTCTGGAGATTTGAGTTAAATGCCTTTACTTCTGCTTCATTGTTTGGCCCCGAGCCCTGTGTAGTGATTATTCCTGCTGCGATATCGGGATTAAGGTTTAAGATAAGGTTAAGGTCGAGTTTATGTTTTACAAGACTATCGTCACCTATAATAGTGAGCGCATATGTCCCTTGTTTTGCATATTTTGATGTCTGGACTGTGAGTTTCACTCTTCCCGGCACCTGTGATTTTGTGCTATCAAAGGATGCCTTCATCCCATAAGGCACCCCATCAACATTCAGGTTAATTTCTTCTTCGTAGCCATTTAATGAATTAATACTAATATCAAATGTTGCTGTCTCAAGTTGTTTTATTGTCTTGTTTGATGGCTCTGCACTCAACTCAAAACCTGATACATCCAGTGTCAATGGTAATGTATGCGTTACAATCTCTCCTTCATCAACACCTTGGGCTGTGAGAGTCAGGCTGTGCGTGCCTGTAGTTGTTGCATCTGTTGTTATTATCACTGTCAGTGATTCTCCCGGCGGAATGAGATTGCCAGGGCTGAATGAAACTGATGTGCCTGAAGGAAGCCCTTCAATACTCAGTGTAATCTCTGAATTCCATCCATTTACAGATTCGAGATAGGCTGTATACATTGCCCTTTCACCCTGTTTTATCTTCTGATAATCAATATCAGTCCTCATTGTGAAGTCAGGTGCTTTTTGAAGAGTTATGAGTTTGGAATTTTGAGTTAAGAGTTGGGAATTAGAAGTTACTGTCTGTGTGATTGTATATGCCCCTTCAGTCTGTAATCCTGATGTGTTCCATGTCTCTGTATGCGTTATAGTGTTTAAAGGTTCAATGGTACTGATAAGTGTGCTACTCTGGTATACTTCATTGCCTGAAGGGTCTTTTGCTGATGTAACTAATGTAAGGTTCTGATAGGCCTTTGTGGATGTGAGATTTGTTATTGTTGTGTTGATATTCACCTTATGCCTTATCTTATAGGTATCTTTGTCTGTCTCTGTTATGAGTGTTATTTCAGGTATGGTTACAGTCATCTGAGCAGTGTTGTTTTCTTCGTTGAATTCTATGACTGTATTATCCGGATCAACCTCTGCTTTTATAGTATGTTCCCCTGCCTTTCCGAGTATATTCCAGATGAACGTTATTTCCTGTGATTCTGCAGAATTCAATGCATTTATCGCCTTTGTTTCAATTAAGCTATTTCCATCGTATAATGCTATTGTTGTCGCATCTGAAGTGGTCTTGCCCCGATTCGTGACTGTGAATGTAAGTTTTACTGTGTTGTCTTTTTCTACGCTGGCCGTTAACTGCTGACTGCTGACTACTAAATCTGGCAGATCACTTCCATAAACAAAGCTTGCCTCTTTTGTACTTGTGAGACCCCCTGCTGTTAGAATACCTTTCAATGTATGATTTCCTGGTTTTACAGTCCCAAGTTCGATATTTAAAGTTGAGAAACCGTTCAGAGAAACTGATTCGCTCTTTACGGTTGTCCCATCAAGTTGAAGTTCAAGGCTTGCATCAACTGCCCCATACAAACTCACTGTTGCATTGACTGTTTTTGTATTTGTAGGGTAATCTGTTTTGTCTGTTGAGAGTCCGAGTATTACAGCATCTCCAACATCGAATGCCTCTGAACCTGATGCTAACAACAAACCACCTGTATAGATTCCATAGACAAGACGGTGAATCCCGCTAACGGCAGTGGATAGTGAATAGTTGTTAGTAGATAGTAAATTCTCTGAAGACGAAAGACTAATACTACTTTCTCCAGCACTTGTGTATTTTCCTTCAGGATTGGCTATCCATGCCTTTAAAGTTGCAGACATTGTTGTGTTGCTCGATATTGTAAAGTTTGTTGTTATTGAGTCCGAGGATGCATATTTGCCTTTGTCGTTTTTACATTCAAGAACTTTAACCTGTATCCCGTCTACGTCTATTGCATGCTTTTCTGTGTATACCTGGCCGCTGGCCACTGACAACTGGCCACTAATGTAGTATGTGCCTGCAGACATTGTTGAGGGAAGGGGAAATGACTTTGTTACAGTGCCTGCAAATTCAAATGTTTCGGTGTAGTTACCAGGTCCTATTAATGTCATTGTTCCACTGGTATTACCTGTCACAGATGCTGTCACGGTCTCCCCAGGATTATAAACCTGTTTGTCCGTTGTTATTGTGATTACATCTCCTGCTTTATATATATAAATGGAATTGAGATGTATCGATCTTCCTGATTCAGAGTAGATTCCATAGAAGAGTTTCTCACCTGTGATTTGTGTCAGAGAGATGTCAAAAGTTAGGGTCCGGCTTCCATTCAAAGTGAATGATTGCTGGTTTTCATATCCATTGTAATTCACCCTTGCGAATAAGTTAAGAGCTGAGAGTTGTGAGTTAAGAGTTGAAACAGTGATTGTCAGATGTGCAGTTTCTCCCTCACTGTAATATTGTTTATCAAGCATTGCACTTACATTGAGATTTATCCCTGCAAGGTGGTATTTTACTTGCCCTTTGGCTACTGACTGCTGGCTACTGGTTACTTTCAGTTCATAGTCTGCAAAGTAATCCTTCTCCTCTAAATCCTCTGGAAGCATAAAGCTGAAGCTTATTTCTTTTTCTTCGCCGGGCTTGAGCCATTCAGTCTGCGTTGAATCAATCAGGTCGTATGCCTTGAAATTAAGATCAACTCCGCCTTCCTGATTGCCTGTATTTTTGACTTTAAAGGTGAATGTTGCTTCCTGTCCTACTGTAAATGTCTGATACTCAGGCAGTTGAGTAATCTGGAATGTTGCACCGTGAACAGTGAGCAGTGAACTGTAAACAGCCAATTGCTGACCACCATTATTGAGGAGTTCTGCCTTTAAAGTATAAATTCCCGGCTCAATTGCTGATGGATTGATGTTAAAGATCATAGAGCGTGAGGCGTTAGGCGTAAGTTGAATTCCACCCTGAGAACTACTCCAAACAACTGCGTTCTGTCCACTGACACTTACACTTACACTGCCACTGATTTCATTGTATCCAAGATTCGTAAGGTTAACTGTCACTGGAATGAGCCCATTGGTCTGTGAACCAACAGCCACAGTCATTCCTACCTTGTTCTCTTTTCTTACTGAGAAATTTGCTGTTACACTTGCTGATGGCTGAGTGCTGATAGCTGAAAGCTGATAACTCCCCTCTGTTAAATCATAATATAATGTATCCGTCGTGCTTCCGCCTTTCGGAATGTAGTAAGATTTATTCTGGCTGATAGCTGATGGCTGAAGGCCGAAGGCTACAGTCAATGTCTCATCCAATTGTCCTGTATTCGTAATCGTCACAGGTATTGCAATCTTTCCCTCAGGATAGACTGCACTGACACTGGCATTGACACTGACACTTAATCCGTAAGAGACCGTCTTTGTTATTGTCTGCTCCAGATCACCTGTGAATGTGAATGTATAGGTTGTATCGCCTGTTATCTGCTGGCGGTATTGCAGAAGTTTCGTCTCCCCTGCAGGTATTGTTATTGTCTGTGAGTCTCCGAACTCCGAACTCTGAACTCCGAACTGCAAAGCTGCCTCAACTTTGCTCTCATTCTTCATTTCGACAGTAATATCAAATGGCTCGTTACCTACGACTTCTGACATTGACACAGACACTGACACTTTTGGTTGTGCCACTTCATACTGGTCTGCGATTTCAACGAGTGTTGAATTGTTCTGGGTGACTTTGCCTGTTAATGTATATGTCCCTTCTGTAGATGCGGTTGTTGTTACTATGAATGGATAACCCCCATTTGCAGGCACATCAAAAGTGGCAGTATAAATATTCTGGCTATTAGCTGATAGCTGAAGGCTGAGTGCTGATGCAGTTATTTCTGCCAGATTCCTTACCTCACCTGTGATTGTTACAGTCTCATTCGGTCTGTAATATTTCTTATCTGTCGAGAATAAAAGCAGGGTATTCCCACCAATTACATAGAATGGATACTCTGAAGTTGCAATTATTTGGCCGAGACTATTTTTTAGTTCTGCATTGAGATAAAGCTTGCCTGTTATGTTCAACGTGCCGATGTTGGTTGTGTATTCCTGTGTTGTGTTGGCGGATTGGTTGATGGGGATGGTGGTCT
This sequence comes from Nitrospirota bacterium, assembly GCA_021824065.1. Taxonomy (GTDB): domain Bacteria; phylum Nitrospirota; class Thermodesulfovibrionia; order Thermodesulfovibrionales; family UBA1546; genus JAKALU01. The sequence continues at coordinate 15,113 of JAKALU010000007.1, read as the reverse complement.
CAAAGAGTTTTTCAGTGCCACCTCCAACTGGTGTCATTTTCTGGACGCGGTGATTACCTGCTTCCACTACATATACAGTGCCATCAGGATCAATTGCTATGTCTATTGGGCTATAAAACTGCCCTTCACTCCATTTAGTAATAAAGTTTCCGATACTGTCATACTTTTGAACGCTATAATTATCTGTATCAGCTACATATATTGAGCCATCAAGACCAACTGCTATTCCGAAAATGCGAGCGTCATAATAAACACCTTGAACACCCCATTTAGTAATAAAGTTTCCATTATTATCAAACTTCTGAATGCGATAGTTCCATGTGTCAGCTACATATACTGAACCATCAGATGCTACATCTATTCCAAGAGGCCATTTAAACTGCCCATTCCCTACACCATAGCTTCCCCATTTGGTAATAAAGTTCCCGTTGCTATCAAACTTTTGAATTCGGTGGTTATCTATATCTGTCACATATATAAAACCATCCAAACTTGCTGCTATTGCAGTTGGCCGCTTAAACTGTCCGTCCCCACTACCGTAGCTTCCCCATTTGTTTATAAAATTTCCATTACTATCAAATTTCTGGATGCGGTGGTTTTCGTGATCTACAACATACACGAAACCACCTTGGTTAACAGCTATTCCAAATGGCCATTTAAACTGTCCGTCCCCACTACCGTAGTTTCCCCATTTGGTAATAAAGTTCCCCTTGTTGTCAAACTTTTGAATTCGATAATTGTAGCAATCCGTCACGTATACAGAGCCATCAAAAGCTACAGCTATACCGTATGGATGAGAAAACTGCCCATCCCCACTTCCAAAACCCCCGAAGAAATAAGTAAATTGACCCGTACCAGATGTTTTTATTTTATTTACAGTAAGTTTCAGGCTACCGCCTTCAATTCCAAATGCCCCATTGGCAATGCTCGCCAGACCTGTTATCGCTTCTGTCTTTAAGTATGCTTCTTTATTTGTCATTGTTTGTAAAGTTGCTGTCAGACCAGTAATTTCAAAAGTTTTGTAAAGATAGGATGGCTTCGAGGTTTTAGTATCTCTAATCTGGATATCTAAAAAGACAGGCCCATTAACAGTTTGCGATGGAATCTGAATATCTGCAAGGGTCTTCTTCTCCCCAGCTAAGATTGACCCTGTAACACTTCCCTGATAAATTACTACACCTCTGCCATCTGTAATAGAAAGTTTTTCTGTTGTATAACTTGTATCAACTCCTCCAATATTTTCTACTGCCAAACTTATCGTTTCACCTGCTGTGGGTGCAGTTGAGCCTGAATAATCAATGGTTAATGATGACTCAGGGATTGTGAATTTAGAACTTTGAGCTATCGAACTCCCTGAAGGTAATGCCAATGTTACATTCACATCATGCTGTCCTGCTACGGTGGTTTCAGGGATTGGAATAGGGTAAGTGAACTGTGAACCGTAAGCTGTGAACAGTGATATTGCCTGAGTATTCGTAAATCCAACATCTGGCACTGACACTGTAACTGACACTCCTGAGCCTGTCGAAGGGTCAAGATTAAACTTCCCTGTATTCGTCAAACTCACAATCAGATTTGTAGTCTCTCTTATCCTATAAGAATCTTTGTCAAAGGAAAGAACAACAGTAGTAGTATCGGGGATACTAATAGTAGAAGGTTTCCCTGTCCTTGTCTCATCAGACTGAGTATATGTTAATGTGTAATTGCCGAATTTAAGAGAGGGAATGGAGATAGGAAAATTTAATGTTATGTTCTGCCCAACTCCAATTGCAAAAGGCTGAGTGCCGGAATAAATAACGGTACCATCGGGGTCTTTCAAAGAAATATCGAGAGTACCGGATGATACACCTGTCTTTCCTTTGTTATCTAATGTAAAAGAGAAAGTGTTGTCCCCTGCAATGATGCCGGATGGCAGGTTGGGCGTAACTGAAATCTGGCTCAAGGGTAATTCAAAACTTGCAGAATCTCCTCCTATCTTTTTGTTTGTTGCATCATACGCTTCAGCCGAAACAATATAATACCCACCTTGAGCAGTAGACGGTAGAGCAAAACTTAAATTTTGTGTTGAGGTTGCATTAACACCCATGCTTACATCTATTGTTGTATTATAGATGCTCGTATTGGAAGGATCCGATACTCTTACTTTTAATGTAGTTGTGTAACCCGCATTCTGTTTATTCTGGAGAGTTAGAGTTAGATTAACAGTTTCGCCCTCGGCATATAGAGTTTTGTCTGTCTGTGCAGTAACATTGACAGCGGGATAAAACATCCAAATGCCCTTTGAAGCAAATCCTATCTGTTTGCCTGTCTCAGCATGAAATGTCCCCTGTAACCATCCCTGCCATGCTACTTCTGGAATAATAATATTGAAGGATGTTGATGATTTAGCAGGTACATTGATGTCCTGAGTCCCATAACTCCAAGAGCCGCCAGGTCCGAGATGAGCAAGGATGTATTTGAAAGTTATCGTTGCATCATTATCTGTGTTATTCCATGCAGTCACTGTAAATGTTGCTGTTGAACCGTAGGCGTAGTATTCGCTATCAGAGTTAATAGAGAAATTGAAATCAGAACTCTTATGTGTACTGCTCGGCGGATTGCTGACGACAAAACGGCCGGAGGAGGATTCGGTTGGAGGTTGTAATAAGTATTCGCTCCAGATATTAACTCCTTATATTAACTCCTTCCGGTTCCATTTCGCTTGTCAAAAGCTCGTACCCTTCTGTAAGGAGGTCATATTTTATATGATAGACCCCTGTTGGGTCGGTTGACGCTGTTGTATAGGTTATTGGAATTTGTGTGCTTTGCCCGGGCGCAAGGTTTACCAAAGCTTTTGTTCTGAGTTTTACTTCTTTCCTATCGGGGTCATATAGCTCAATCTCAGCAGCAGTGGCTGTCTTAGAAGTATCATTATTTGCAATAGTAAGATTTGCTGTAATGGTTTCACCTGGTTTAATTTCAGTTAACGTTGCCGGTGACTTTGCCCACGTGATAATATCTCTTATTAATTTTCTCTCATCTTCAGATGACTCTCCTCTTGTATAGGCTGTATCTGTGTAAACTGTAGAAGCAATCACATAACCTGAACCATATTGATACATAAGCACAGCAGGTTGACCATTAGCAGTTCTTCTTAAAAGAACAGTGGTATTTTCTGGGTATTTGGTAAAGTATCCGTCCACATTAAGGCTCGGCGTAGATTTAGTTTGTCCTGCGAGAACATTGTGCCATGTATCAATGTATGAGGAATTGGATTGGCATGATTGGTCTTCTAACCAGCCGTAACCACTAAGCCCTCCCGGAAGAACAAAATACTCATATCCGTGTTGTTGAGAAAGAACCAAAATCGTACCGCCTTGATTCACATATTCGTTCAATGCATTTTTAAAGAATTCGGAATTCTCCATTCCATATAGACCAGCACTTGGGATTATTAGTAAAGGCACATCTTTTACTAATTCAGGTGAAATATCACCACGTTTAATAATTCTTGCAGATTCTTTGAAAGACTCTAAAAGTCCGACCATATCATAAGTAAAGCCTGCTTCTAATACGCCAACAGAAGCAGAAGAACTTGTTAAAGGGGTGGATTGAGAGATCACACCAGTTCCTACTGTCAAAGTATCATCCGGACAATCACCACCTTGACTGGTGATACAACTTCCTGTTTCAGAGTCGCAATCCTCTTTTGGTTCGCATCTTCCACCGCCAGAATTTGGACATTTCGGATCGCAAGTGCCCGTATCAGAATTGCAGATATAACACTTACTGCACTTATCCTTCATCTCAGCTTCGCAGGTAGATTCATCCCTCTCACATTTCTTACATTTTTCATCATCTTTGAAGTGGTAAATAGTTACGTCAGACCATGAGATAGATGATCCACACCTGTCGTTTGTATGTGCATAAAAAACGGCCTTGCCGTTTCTTTCCTCTCCTGAGTATATCATTACATGACTATACGAATTAGCCGAGAGAATATCTCCTTCTTTAGCCTTCGAAGTGTCCGTTATTACCTCAAAGCAAAAGCTTTTTGTTAGAGCAGACTTCAACTGAGATACAGATGTTTCTCCTTTGGTGGAGTCATCTTTACCGACGATGTCGGCACTACCCACACATCCAAAGCTTAACCCTCCGGCAATCATTGACTGCGAAGCGAAATTGGCGCAATCGACGTGATCGACCTCCCCGTCTCCATCGTTGTCCTGGCCATAATTCTCACATTCCGACAAATCTCCGTTATAGCATTTGTATTGAGTGAAATTATATGTTGTTCCAGAGCCTTCAGCACCGCAGTGTTTGGCGGCATAATCTCTTGCTCCGGTACGGTTATAGTTTATCTCTCCCGCATTTGTTGTGGCGATAAAAAGAAGAAGAGTGCTTATCAAAATAGAAATGGATAAGTTCATACTATTTTTCATTTATCTCTCCAACCTTCAAGGATATTTTCCAATGCCGTCGTTACTTCGTCTTCTGAACAAACATATCCTATATACAATGCCCCATATTCTGTTTTTTCTATATTATTTTTCTTTATATATTTCAATGCTGGAATAGCTTTTTTACTTTTTAGTTCACTTAAAATAGATACTGTATACTCACAGGCTCTGCTGTCACTATGGTATGGTTTTTCTAATTCTTCTATAGTTTTTCCCTCATATCCAGGTAATGCAAACCATTCTGTTTCTGCAGGATAACTTTGTTTTTGAGGTTTCCGGCCTCCTATACCATAAGAACTTCTTCTTCTATCTTTTAATTCTTCAAGTATCCTAATCGCCATCTCCTCTGCCTTATCCCTCGTTATCTTTTTTGAATCCAGCAGGAGCTTTACAGCATGTATTCTTACCTCTGCCTTTGGGTGTTTTAATGCCTTTTCGACTATTGCATATCCCCGCTCGTCAATTATCTTTCCAAGCTTACTGAATAGATAATATAGCGTACTTGAATACCCTTCCTTTTCAGTCAGTTCATCAAGTATCGGCAAAGCCGTATCTGCATCTCCAAGCGATAATAAAGAGCCTGCTGCCTCAAACCTGACTGTGGGGTCTGGATGTTTTGCAACTTCTCTTAAAAGCGGTATAACACTTTTATCCTGAGCAAATTTTAATATCTTCGCAGCGGTTGACATTGCTTCAGGATAATCTTTTTTGGTCTTTAGAATCTCTATGGCAAAAGGGAAGGAGTCTTTTATCTTGAGATAAGACAACAATATTCTGATCACGTCTCCATATTGAAATCGGCGGAGAGGCTCACCTTCAGTGGCGCCAGGTTTATCGGGTGTTTTCAAATGAAATGTCTTATGATTGCCTTTTAAAAGAATTGTTAAATATTCAATGACCTCTTTATCGGTTTTGAAAGCTTCCCGAAGTATTTCGCCATGAAACTTTGCCTCAACCTTTTTTCGCTCTGCCTCTGTTACCGGGCTTGATTTGATTTCAGCAAGTGGTTGTTCCTGTCTTGGCTGAGCTTCCGGTTTCGTCTCCGAAGGTTTCACTTCAGTAGGCTGCTGTTCAGAAGCCTGCTTGACTTCCTCATGTGCCTGTTGAACCTGAATCTCTTTCTTGCTTTCAGGTTCTTTTGCCTTCCGGCAGGATATAATTAAAAGAACTACAAATAACAACGCCGTTAAAATAATCGTTATCTTCTTCATCTTCCCCTCCAGTTATAAATGCTGTTTAAAACACAGCACCAAAAAGACTCTTTCTTCCAAACAGCAAAAGCTTTTCAAGTATATGGGGATAAAATGAAAAAGACAAGGGGAATCTTCTTCACAAAGATTGCTTTTTTTGTGAATTGAATTTGAAACGGTTTTATTTCATAATTTAGAGCTATGAAATTGTCATTTAATCTTCTTTACGAAGCCATCGAGAACATCCCTTACGCCTTTTTCGATGCTGAGGAATCTGGCTCCATAATAGACAGAGCCGTCATCAGGGTCGATAGAATTTCTCATTACCTCTGCATCAATACTCAGTCGCTCATCAGAGTTTGGAATGAAGAAGCTTATGGTCAGGATATCACCCACATTCAAAGGTTTTTCAACCTTAAAGGCCATGCCGCTCATGCTGAAATTCAAAGACTTCCCCAGATAGGTCTCATCCCTGCCTTTTGGAGCAATGCTTATTACGGCCTTAAAAAGCCTCCTCTCAGAGATATAAAGAAGCCTTGAGGTCATCTCAAGAAATGCCTCCTTACCTACAGGCCAGCTTAAAAAATAAACATCCCTGGATCTGGTTTCAGCAATGTCCCCCTCTGTGATAACCAATTTTGGTATGTTTTGAGAAAGGGCTGATATCTCTTTATACGCACTTCCACCAGTTATTACAATGTCTGGATTTTTCTCTGATACGATCTGTAACACAGGTTTATCAATGAGAGAAAGATGTGCATTCACAGTCTTTAGATACGCCGCTATTATCTCCCAAAACGGCCTTCTGTCTCTGATAAGACAAATCCTTTTCATTTCATAATATTAGTGCACCTCGAGATTTTTACTCCTCTACTATCTTCCAGCTCCATGTTATCTTTGCAGAACCCTCGAGGGTTGCCTTAACAGAGCAGTATTTTTCCATTGAAAGCTCAACAGCTTTTTTCACAGCTTCTTCAGCGATATTTTTCCCTCTTATTATAAACTCCATATCTATATCAGTGAATTTCTTGGGATAATTTTCAGCCTTCTGGCCATTCACCTTTATCTCAAGCCCCCTTACTTCCTGTTTCTTCTTTTTCAGTATTGAGACGACATCCATCCCTGAACATCCGCCAATCCCTATTAAGAGCAGTTCCATTGGTCTGGTGCCTGTGTTTCTGCCTCCAACTTCGATATCTCCATCCATGACTATTGCATGTCCTGATGCCGCCTCACCAACAAATTGAAGACCATCAACATAAGTAACCTTTGCTTCAGACATATTGTCCTCCCTTATTCTTTCTTTCCGTATTTGTGCACTGCCTCAACCATTGCAATTGCGTTTTCCACAGGCGTCTCAGGCAGAATCCCGTGCCCGAGGTTAAAAATGTGACCTCTTGCAGCCTCTGCCTTGAATAGTATGTCCTGAACCCTTTCCTCTATCTTCTCCTTTGGAAGGAAAAGTGCGCACGGGTCGAGGTTGCCTTGCACAACAACTTTTTTGCCGAGTTTTTTTACTGCCTCGGCCATATCAATCCTCCAGTCAATCCCGATAACATCTGCGCCGGATTTTTTGACCTCTTTTATAATCCCTGCACAATCATTTGCAAAATAGATTACAGGCATTTCGGGGTGCTGTTTTTTAAGCGCACCGACTACCTTTTTAACATACGGGAGTTCAAACTCCTTGTAGTCCATAGGCGAAAGTATGCCTGCCCACGAATCAAAGAGTTGTATTGCCTGAGCGCCTGCAGTTATCTGGCTGGAAAGGTATGAAACAACGGTCTTGGTCAGTTTTTTCATGAGGTAATTAAATACCCCGCTATTTTGAAACATCATCTTTTTTGTATTGAGAAAATTTTTCGAACTTCCGCCCTCGATCATATATGTTGCGAGTGTGAATGGAGCGCCTGAAAACCCTATTAATGGAACTTTATTCTCCAGTTCTCTCCTGAGAATCCTTATGGTCTCAAGGACAAAAGACATGGAGTCTTCAGCATCAGGGATTATGAGTTTCTCAACAGCAGATTTGGTTCTTACAGGTTCACTGAGGACAGGCCCTCTCTTTTCTGAAAACTCCAGGTGCATGCCCATAGCTTCAACAGGAATCAGAATATCTGAAAAAAGTATTGCCGCATCCACTCCAAGGATATCAACAGGCTGGAGCGTAACCTTTGCAGCAAGCTCCGGAGTTTTACAGAGCGTGAGGAAATCAACCTGCTCACGGACTGCCTGATATTCAGGGAGATATCTCCCTGCCTGGCGCATTAGCCAGACAGGAGTGTAGTCAATTTTTTCACCGCGACAAGCCTTAAGAAAAGTATCGTTCATTTAACCTCCACACAAATAAAAGTAGTAAGTAGTTAGTAGTAAGTAGCTAAGGTAAAGAAGATAATAACCTATTAAGCAACCTACCTATTTCGTCAGCCTTTGGCGATAGGCTCTCATTTTTTGCATAACCGAGATCTCCTGCCAGAATTAGATAGTATTTTAGCTCTTCAAGAGAGCCTTGTGCCATGTTATAAAAATTGCTTTTATCTTTTATGCTTCGTTTTATGAAACCTTCTGCTATGTTAGCGGGAACAGATATAGCAGCACGCCTCATCTGAGATATAAGACTGAATTTTTCGTCACGGGGAAACAGTTTCGTTATCTTGTAAATTTCAATTACAAGTTCATGGGCTTTTTGCCAAACAACCAAATCCTTAAATGATTTCGCATTTCCCATTATCTTCCCCTTTACTACTTACTACTTGCTACTGACTACTTTTCTTCTTCATCTTCACCGGCATATACCCGCAAAAAGGCTCTTCCTCGAGATAATCCCCATAAACCGAATATGCCCTTGCCCTGCACCCTCCGCAGACATTTATGTATTCGCATGAACCGCATCTGCCCTTGTATTTTTTGAAGTCACGGAGTTCCTTGAAAAGCTCTGAGTTTTCCCATATGTCTTTAAAAGATTGTTTACACATATTCCCTGCAGGTTTTGGGAAATAGCTGCACGGTAACACATTTTCGTCCACATCAATCAGGCATATGAGCTGCCCTGCAATACAGCCCTTTGCGCCACCCGTAGAGAATTTCAATGTCCTCTTTTCAAATTTAACGCCTTCTTCTTTTGACTTCTGCAAAACTATCCTGTAATAATGAGGAGCGCATGTCGGCCTCACAAGCATATCCTTTTCGCCTTTCTCCATCTGATAGTGCCAGCCGAGGATTTCTTCGTAATCTTCTTTTGAGATAAGCTCGCTCATCATCTCCTCGCCCCTGCCGGTGGGCACTATCATAAACATATACCACGCAGCCGCTCCAAGTTCTTTTGCCAGTTTATACACCTTCGGGATATCTTCCTGATTCCTTTTTGTAAAGGAAGAATTTATTATAAACTCTATTCCGTGTTTTTTAAAAAGTCTTGCAGCGTTTATCACCCCTGCAAATGCACCATTCTGGTTTCTGAAGTTATCATGAACTTTTTCTTCAGAACCATCAAGGCTGAGAGAAACAATCCTGATTCCTGAGTTCTTTATCTTTTCGCATATCTCATCATTAACCAATGTCCCGTTTGTTGCAAGGCACATCCTCAAGCCCTTGTCTGTCCCGTATCTTGCAATCTCAAAGACATCTTCTCTTACCAGAGGTTCTCCGCCGGAAAGGACAACAACAGGCTTTGCATAACTTACTATATCATCTATAATTCTGAATGCCTCGGAAGTAGAAAAATCGGGATGGCCTTTCACTTCCATCTCGGAAGAAGAGCGGCAGTGAACGCACCTCAGGTTACATCTCCTTGTTATCTCCCATGCTATCCATTTAGGTGCAAATTCCATAATGTTTTATTATAACTTTACCTCTGCTAATTTTTCACCCCATATGTTTTGTTCTATTACATCAAGAAGCGGCTTAAAGGTCGACGGATCAAGGGCTGATAGAGAAACCGCATTATAACGAAGAGTAATATTTTCTATCTCGTCGGCTTCAAGTTTATCTATCTTATTGAACACAATTACCTTCCTTTTATCAGACAGATTAAGTTCCCTGAGTATATTCTCAACAGACTCTATCTGCTGCTCGAATCTCGGATTGGATATGTCCACAAGATGTAAAAGTAAGTCAGCATCCTGAAGTTCCTCGAGTGTTGATTTAAAAGCTGTCATTAAATCCTTTGGAAGGTCTCTTATAAACCCAACGGTATCTGTAATGATAACCTCTCTTTCTTTCGGGAACCTCAACCTCCTGCTTGCGGTATCAAGCGTCGCAAACATACGCTCTCCCACGAATACCGCGCTTTTGGTAAGCGAATTCAAAAGTGTTGATTTGCCTGCATTTGTATATCCGATAATCGAAATAATAGGAATTCCTTTCTCAACCCTTCTCTGTTTCCTCTGCTTTCTCGCCTCACTTAGAGATCTAAGTTCTTTTTCAAGAAGGATTATCCTGTCCCTGACTCGCCTCCTGTCTATTTCGAGTTTCATTTCACCGGGGCCCCTGCCGCCGATGCCTCCCATCAGCCGGGACATCGCTGTGCCCTTGCCTGTTAATCTCGGGAGCCTATATTTTAGTTGCGCGAGTTCGACCTGCACCTTTCCATCTCTGCTATGAGCTCGTCTTGCGAATATATCGAGTATGAGCTGGGAGCGGTCAATTACCTTAATCTCTGTAAGCTCTCCTATCGCCTTTACCTGAGAAGGGTTTAAGTCCTGATCAAATATCAGAAGCGTTGCCCCTTTATTCAGGGCATTGATAATGACTTCTTTAAGCTTGCCTTCGCCCATCAGATACTTTGGATTTATCGCTTTTGGCCTCTGGATTACTGTATCGAGAACAAGAACATCACTTGAAAAAGCAAGCTCCTTAAGTTCTTCTAATGAATCCTCCTGTTCATATTTTGGTTTTTGAGATACGCTTATCAGAATCGACTTCTCGCGCTGATCTTTCTGACTGAAGACCCTTTTCCTGTCCATCTCCTCTTCGAGTGACTCTATAAATGACAGGAAGTCGAGATTAAAACGGTGAAAATTCATTGAAGACAATATCTCGATAGGTTTTTCTGAGCCTTGTGGCATCAGGTGGGCAACGTGAATGTCTTCTGGAAGAGCATCTTTCACTCCAACTGCAACAATAATATCAAGTCTGAGAAGGGCAAGGTCTGTGAGGTCGTCCTGGCTGAGCGGCTCATTTCTCAAATGGGTATGCACCAGGCGAAGACCGCGGAGCGCACGTCTGCCGAGTGGAAAATCTTCGAGACCGGGGATAAAGATGCCCTTTGCATCGCCAACTATCACATGGGTTATCCTGCCATCTCTCGCTATAAGCAGACCTATCTGCCTTCCGATCTCCGATGAAAGCTCTGTAAGGTATCTTGCAAGTTCAGGGGTAACTACCTTACTATGGGAAATCTTTCGGCGATAAATCTTTTCGAGCGAATAAAGGTAATTCCCCTTCAGTCCTGATATATTACCGTAAAGTGACGGGATGCCTTAAACCTCCGATAAAATCAGTGTCAGTTTTTAGTGTCTGTGTCAATTTGTAGGGGCGTATTGCAATACGCCCCTACAAATTTACTGTCACCGACACTATATTATACCTTGAATCTCTGAAGTTCTGAGAGAAGAGTTTTTGCCTCTTCTTCCATTGACTTTATTGCAGCATTCATATTATTAGCAAGATTAACAGATTCCCCTGCAATCTTTTTTATGCTTTCAATTGCCTTTACTATTTCTTTACTTCGTTCCCTTTGCTTGCTTGTTGCCTGTGCTATCTGTTCTGCCTGGTGGGATACATTTCCTACGGTCTCTGATATCTGTCTGCCCCCGTGAGATTGTTCACTTGTTGCAGTCTTAACATGCTGTGATAATTCCTTTATCTTTTCTATAGCCTCTATGATTAATCTACTTCCTTTGCTCTGCTCTTTTGTGGCCTTTGAGATATGCTCTATCTGCTCACTCATAGTCTTAATAGCCTCTGTTATCTGTTTTATAACATATGCCTCTTCTGTTGTCGCCCTTTGTATGAGCTTTGCTTTTTCTGTAGAGGTATTCGAACTATCAAGAATACTTTTAAGGGCTACATTTACCTCCCTGACAAGTTTCATACCCTTTTCAACGCTATCTATGCCTTTCTCTGCCATCTCAACACTCGCCCTTGTTTCCGTCTGCACAGACTCTATAAGGTTTGCTATTTCCTTTGTAGATATAGACGTTTTACCAGCAAGACTTTTTATCTCATCTGCAACAACTGCAAAAGACCTTCCATGTTCACCTGCCTGTGCCGCAAGAATTGCCGCGTTAAGAGCAAGGAGACTTGTCTGGTCTGCGACCTCATCTATAACATTAAGTATCTGCCCTATCTCCTCAGACCTTTTACCGAGGCTGTTTATTACCTCAGATAGTGCGCCTACGCTATTTTTTATATCCTCCATCCCCTTTATTGCAGCGTTTGCAGCGGTCATGCCTCTATCTGATGCATCTGTTGTCACACGCTCTGCAAGACCAACCGATTCCACAGCGCTGTTTTCAACTTCCTTTACAGCAGTGTTTATTTCGGTCAGAGATGAAGCTGTTTCCTCGGAAGACGCCGACAACATTTCAAGACTCTCGGCAATCTCTTTTATTGATGCGCCCATCTCCTCGATAGAAGAGGCAGCGTCAGATGCAGAGACCGAGAAAATATTTGCGCTTTCAGCAACCCTCTCGATAGAGGCAGCCATCTGGATTATTGCAGAGGATGTCTCCTCGGCAGAGGCGGCAAGGCTATCAGCACCCATTGAAACTGAGGATATCGAATTATCAATCTCTTCAATAAAGGTTGCAGTTTTTTCTATTGTGTCATGCTGAACATTGGCTCCTGTCAGTACCTTACTGGAAGATAAAGCTATATTTTCTGTAACACCAGAAACACTATCTGTTATTGACCTAACCCTTGTCAGCATATCTTTAAGGTTAGATGCCATTCTGTTTATTGCCATGCCAAGGGAAGCAATCTCATCGTTCCCCTTCATTTCTACCTTGATTGTGAGGTCACCTGAAGCTATCTGTTCAGCGGCCTTTTCCATCTTCATTATAGGCTTTGTAATAAATTTAGAAACAGAGAAGTACACCAGACCGAGGGACAGTAAAAAGCTTAATGAAGACACACCAAGCGCCCAGAATATCAGTTTATAAATCTGTGCATTTACCGAACTGGCCTTAATGCCTACGCGGAGTGCGCCGACCTGTTTGCCATCAGCGCCATTCAGCGGCAACGAGAGGTCATAGTATGAATCATAATGTTGTATCAGCAACTTATTAGAAGAAGCAGCATTCAGCGTTACTTTATCCTTAAGCTCTTTACCAACCACTGATGCATCGTCATGGAATAATATCTTTCCTTTTGTATCAATGACCATTGAATAGGCTATATCCTTGTCTCTCGTTACAAGTTCCCGAAGTTTTTCATTTGCGCCTTCAATATACTCGACAGGGATGCCCAGATTTAATGCCTTTCCAATCTCCCTCTGCATCCCTTCGGCAATGGCTGTTGTTTTTGAATGGATGGCGCTCTTAAATTTATCCGATGCGACAAACGTCAGAACCGCAGTATTTATACTGAGCGCGAGGAATAGCACAAGGGCAATCATAAGGATTGACCTTGTCTGAAGATTCGATTTTATTTTCATTCTTCTGTATTTTACAACGTCTATTGTATGCTGTCTACTATTTTATAACCTTTGTCGCAGAAGTGAGGATGTCAAACGGCACTTTAAGGTCGATTGCGGTTGCCTCTTTAAGATTGATAACCATCTCTATCTTCCTTGGAGGTTCTATAGGGATAGTTGATGGTTTTGCACCTCCAAGAATTTTAGATACCCTTTCTGCAGCCTCTTTACCTTGCTCGCGCGGGTCTGCTGCGATGGTCAATATTATACCCCTTTCTTCGCCACCGCTTATAGTTGTAGCTGCGGGTATTTTTGCCTTGCGGGCAACACCTACAACATTATCAACACACTGCATTGCGCTGCAGCTCGTAGTAATAAACAGGGCATCAACATTAGATATTTTTGCTGCATCACCCAGCCTTTTTATATTAAATCTAACTGATTGAAATCCAAACTGTCCTTCGAGTTGTCTAACTTCCTCAGCCTGTTTTACAGTATCCTTCTCAGCGTCATTGAATACAACACCCAGTTTTGAAAAGTTCGATATGCCCTTAAGATTCTTAATTACACTTGCAACTGGCACCTTTGAGCTGATCCCTGTTGCATTCTTACCTGTTATGCCCAGTACATACGGATCATAAACCCCTGCAAATACAACGGGTATGTCTGATGCCTCGTTAATTACTGCAAGTGTCGCAGGCGCTCCATAGGCAACTATAATGTTTACATCTACAGCAATAAGCTTTCTCGCTGCGTTCGCCCATGCCACTGCCTCAGGAGCAGGTGTCTGAAGAACAATATTAACCTTTCCAGGACCAAGACCTTCAGCAGACAACCCCTCAAGAAACGCCTTATGGATAGCTTTGTAATATGGGATATCGCCTGTCATAATAACACCTATAGTCTTTTCGGCAGCGAAGCTATAGGAGACGACAAACAGGTAAACAACCAAGGTCACAACATATAGGATTAATCGGCCTTTTGCTTCGAAACCCGAACATTGGCCCCTGCACTTTACTATCATTACCACCTCTTTGACAATGTCAGCAATACAATATGTGCAGTCCCATCTTCTACATCATCATACGGGTTGTCCAGAACATCATTGAAAACACTATATCTATAGTCTATTCTCAGTGCAAGGCCATGTTTTAATTGGTATTCTCCGGAGACAGCATAGCTTGTCTCTCTTACATTAATATCGGAGAATGACGCTACCGATGTTGGTTCGAGGAGGTCCTGACTGCTTGGATAAAACGCTCCCTTACTCAGCGTATGGGTTATCCCTGCATTAAGATTCACATTATCTTTAGCCATATAATTGACATTAGCAGAATAACTATGAGCAATATCCTTGTAAGGAACACCATAATCGACCTTTGGGTTGCCTGACGTATCGTGGTATTCTATATCCTGTGTAACGTTATTATGCATGTAGGCATAACTCGTTGTAAGTGAAAGGTTCTTTAATAGCAGAAATGTAATGCTTCCTAAGAACTTATCTCTTTTTGCATCTTTGTTTTTAGCCTCTTCAGTATCTAAATAAAAAAGGTCGTCCCGTTTTTCTTGTGCAATGCTATAGCTCAACAACGCATTTATCTGCGGCAGGGGTATAAATGAGACTGACAATCTGCCTTCATCAGAGTGGTTAGGTTCTGTATTATATGCAGGATCATCTATTTCTTTGTGAGTGTATTTTGCCTTGAAAGTTAAGTTCTTTAGTATCCTTGTATCAGCTGACAATGATACAGTGTTTCTTCGGGTCGAATCTGTAAGCCCCCATTCATCGGCATTTTCCCTCCTTATATCCTCAAAAGAATAATCCGCCCTGAGTGTTAGTTTCGAGAT
>JAKALU010000083.1 GCA_021824065.1 Nitrospirota bacterium | reverse complement strand
TCTCATTATTATTGTCTTTATTCCTTTTTAGAGCCTTTCTAATGGCTTTATGCAAGACTTATTGAGTGTATAGAAAGAAAATTGGATAAATCAAGTAAATTCTTGTCTACAATGATTGTAGATTTTGAGAATTGAATTTTACGGATGGTTCAAGCCAGTTTAGAAACCCTATTCTTACCAATTTAGAAATGTCCTGTTTCCCGTGTTTGAGATATCCCAAACAGACATATCTGCTTAGATATGAATTTTATGCTATGATAAATCCCTGCTATGGATAAGTTAATTATAAACGGCGGCAGGCCGCTTAAAGGTGAAATAGAGGTAAGCGGCGCAAAGAATGCTGCGCTGCCGGTCATAGCTGCCTCCATCCTTGCTTCAGGGGAAAGCACAATCAATAAAGTCCCCGGACTTCGTGATGTAAAAACAATGGGCAGACTCCTTACAAACATGGGCGCAGAATTTTCCCATAAAGGGAGCAAGGCGATTATAAACACAGATAAGATAAACAACTGCGAGGCACCATACGAGCTTGTTAAGGAGATGAGGGCCTCTGTGCTTGTGCTTGGTCCCCTGCTTGCAAGATTCGGCCGTGCAAAGATATCCCTGCCGGGTGGATGCGCAATCGGTGCAAGGCCAATAAACCTCCATCTCATGGGACTTGAAAAGATGGGTGCAAAGATCGAACTCGAAGCAGGCTATGTAATAGCAACAGCAAAGAGGTTAAAAGGCGCATCAATATATTTCGACACCTCCACAGTGACAGGAACTGAAAACATTATGATGGCAGCAGCATTGGCAAAGGGTGTAACAGTACTCGAGAATGCAGCAAGAGAACCAGAGGTAATAGACCTTGCATCTGCCCTGAGAGCAATGGGGGCAAAGATTAAAGGCGATGGGGAGAGCGTTATAGAGGTAGAGGGTGTAGATGAGCTTAAACCATTCACTCATACGGTAATACCGGACAGGATTGAGGCAGGTACATTTATGACTATAGCAGGAATAACAGGCGGAGATGTCACAATCAGGGGATGCATGTTAGATCATCTCCATGCATTTCTGATAAAGCTGAAAGCAGCAGGTATTAAATTTGAGGAAGTATCAAATGGTGTGCGTGTGATAGGACCGATGAGACCAAAGGCAGTAGATATAAAGACTGCCCCTTATCCGGGGTTCCCAACAGACATGCAGGCGCAATTTATGGCACTGATGAGTATTGCACAGGGCACAAGCATAATAACCGAGACAATCTTTGAAAATAGATTTATGCATGTTGCCGAACTCATGAGGATGGGCGCTGATATAAGCTTTAAAGGCAGCACAGCAACTGTAAGAGGAGTTAAAAAATTAAAGGGGGCACATGTCATGGCTACGGACCTCAGGGCAAGCGCCTCCCTTGTTGTTGCAGCACTCAGGGCTGAAGCCGAAACAACTCTCCATCGACTCTACCACCTTGACAGGGGATACGAGAAAATGGAAGAGAAACTCAAACGCCTTGGAGCCAATGTCAGAAGAGAAAAAGGGTAAGGACTACCTCTCACTCATAAGCCTTACTCTTTTGAGAGCCTTTTTACGCGCCGCGATAGCCTTTTTCTTCTTTTTGACACTCGGCTTTTCGTAATGCTCCCTCTTTTTTATCTCTGAGAGTATTCCTTCTCTTTCGCACTGCTTCTTAAACTTCCTGAGAGCATTTTCAAAGGAATCACTCTCGCGCACCTTTACAGAGGGCATTCATATATCCCTCCCCCCTCTTTATAAATTTAAAGTTAAGTAATCTCTCGTAAAGTACGGATACTCTACCAGTTAATCGCCCTGCATGTCAAGGATACAATATCCACTGTTTATATGTTAGACAAATAAGTCTTCAAGGGATTTAAAAGCCCTATACAGTTTTCAAACGGGGTTTACACTATAAATATTTTTGTGTTAAAATTTTCAATCTTCATCTTTAGCCTCATACAGCATTTATGTTAAAAAAATATGCCATAGGGATAGATGTCGGCGGGACAAATTTAAGGGCAGCTCTAATATCCAACGAAGGAGAGGTCATTAAAAAGGTAAAAGAGCCCTCAGGGGAAAACGTGCTCGAATCCCTGCAAAGGATTATAGGAGGCTTATACACGGATGATATTGCAGGGATAGGCATTGGGATAGCAGGGCTTGTAGATAGAAAAGAAGGCGCTGTACTCGCTTCACCAAATCTGCATGCTGTTGAAGGAGTTAATTTTGTAGAACCCTTGCACAACAAATTCTCAGTGCCTGTATTTATTGAAAATGATGCCAATGCCGCGGCATTTGGAGAAAAATGGATAGGGGCTGGCAGAGAGTTCAATAATTTTGTTCTCCTCACCCTCGGTACAGGCATTGGAGGAGGCATAGTCTATGAAGGAAAACTTGCTAATGTTGCTGCTGAAATTGGACATATGAGCATAAATGCAGATGGAGAGAAATGTCCCTGTGGAAATTATGGCTGTCTTGAATTATATGCGGCTGCAAAGGCGATGAAGGCAAAAGTGGTCTCTGCGCTTGAGAAAGATGCTGAAAGCATATTGAGAGAATGCTGTAAAGGCAGTTTTTATAAGCTTACAACAGAGGATATTTATAACGCTGCCCTCGAAGGCGACAACCTTGCAAGAGAGGTTCTTAAAGACACAGGCAGATACCTTGGCATTGGCTTGGCAAATATTATAAATATACTTAGCCCTGAGGCTATAATTCTCATGGGAGGGCTTATCGGTGCGTGGAATATTTATGTGCAGGAGGCTATCAAGGAGGCATCCAAGAGGACGTTCAAAGGTCTTTTTGACAGAGTAAAGATAATTCCATCTTCTCTTGAAAATGATGCTGGTATAATAGGTTCAGCAGGGATTGTATTCGAGAAACTGAATAATTAGTTGTTAGTTGCCAGATATTGATTGCCGGACTAAAAACTAACAACTGCAAACTAAAGAATAAGGTGATAATGAAAAAGAACAGAAAAAAACTGATATGGGAATATACAGAGGCAATAATTACTGCTCTTGTCCTGGCATTGCTTATAAGGGCATATATAATCCAGGCATTCAAGATTCCATCAGGATCGATGATACCCACACTTCTTATAGGAGACCACATCCTCGTCAACAAGTTCCTTTATGGCACAAGGATTCCTTTCTCTGACGGAAGGATCCTAATCCTTAAGAAACCAGAAAGAGGAGATATAATAGTCTTCAAATATCCCGAAGACCCGAAAAGAGACTTTATAAAAAGGATAGTTGCAGCAGAAGGCGATGTAGTAGAATCAAAGAACAAGACTATATATGTTAATGGTAAACCAACAAGCGAGCCCTACGCACAGCACACTGATAATTCTATACGGCCGGTAGGGATTGAGCCGAGAGACAACTTCGGGCCATATATAGTGCCTAAGAATAAATACTTTGTGATGGGGGATAACCGCGACCAGAGCTATGACAGCCGCTATTGGGGATATGTTGATATGAAGGACATAAAAGGGAAGGCGCTTATACTCTACTGGTCATGGGATAGCAAAGACCACTGGGTAAGATTTAACAGAATCGGGAGGTTGGTAAATTGAAAAAGAGAAAAGTGCTCAACAACGAAGATGGTTTTTTTAAATTCATCTTTGTCACAGGACTCATTGCTTTTTTAATCTATGCAGGTCTGCAGTTCGGGATGCCATTTTACAGGTATTCAGCCTTTAAGAATGATGCAAAAGAGCTTGCAAGGATCAGTCTCGGAGAAGCTGAAAAGACAAGAGCACAGATTTTTGAGCGGGCACAGGAACTTAAGCTCCCTCTCGAGGAGAAGGATATAGAGGTCACGAGGTCAACCAGAGGAACACGGGTAAAAACATCATGGTCGGAAACAGTCGATATACTCGGGATATACCAGAAAACATTTGACTTCACAGTGGATGTAGAGGAATAGTTTTGTTTACCGGACTTATACTTGAGATGGGGGAAATAGCAGCCGTTAAAAAACGTTCCGGGGGCGCGATACTCTCGCTTAAGGCTAATGAAGTGGCATCTGCAGCGGAACTCGGAGACAGCATCTCTGTAAGCGGCGTGTGTCTGACTGTTGTGAGCAAAAACAATAACCTACTCTCATTCGACCTCTCTGATGAAACCCTTAGAAGCACAAACCTCGGCAGTCTTAAAACAGGCGCCCGGGTTAACCTCGAGCCTTCATTAAGGCCTGATTCAAAGATCGGGGGTCATTTTGTAACAGGCCATGTAGATGCAGTGGGAAAGATGCGCTCAAAGACAAATATTGGTGACATGTTGAAGATTGAGATCGAGGCGCAGGCAAAGGTAATAAATCTTCTTGTTGAAAAAG
The DNA here is from genome assembly GCA_021824065.1 of Nitrospirota bacterium. Classification (GTDB taxonomy): domain Bacteria; phylum Nitrospirota; class Thermodesulfovibrionia; order Thermodesulfovibrionales; family UBA1546; genus JAKALU01. The sequence goes on along the minus strand of JAKALU010000083.1, from coordinate 7,757 downwards.
GCTCGGTTGCTGTAGATGGGATAAGTCTTACAGTTGTTGATGTATTGAGAGATGGTTTTACAGTTGTTATCATCCCGCATACAGCAGGGCTTACTACAATCGGTTTTAAAGGAGTTGACGATACCGTAAACATTGAGGCAGATATCCTGGGGAAATATGTTGCAAAATTTTTGAATAAAGAGAAAGACAGGGATTCAGGGTTTATGAAAACCTTGACAGAGGGAGGATATGTCTGAATATGGAAAAACACAAATTCAATACTATCGATGAAGCCATAGATGACATAGCAAAGGGAAAGATGATCATCCTCGTTGACGATGAAGACAGGGAAAACGAAGGTGATCTGTGCATGGCAGCAGAGAAGGTAACGCCAGAGGCAATCAATTTTATGGCAAAATATGGCAGAGGGCTTATATGCCTTTCACTTACGCCTGAACGCGTAGAAGAATTAAAACTCCAGATGATGACAGATGACAACACCTCGCCCTTTGGCACTGCCTTCACAGTCTCTATAGAGGCCAAAAGAGGTGTAACAACAGGGATTTCCGCTTCTGACAGAGCAACTACAATACTTACAGCAATCAACCCAAACACAAAATCTGAAGATATAACAAAACCAGGACATGTGTTCCCTTTACGGGCAAAGCGAGGTGGTGTGCTCCAGAGGGCTGGCCAGACAGAGGGCTCTGTTGACCTTGCAAGGCTTGCAGGTCTTTATCCCGCAGGGGTTATCTGCGAAATTATGAATGACGACGGTACAATGGCGAGAGTGCCCCAACTAACGGAATTTGCGAAAAAACACAACTTGAAGATAGTGACCGTAAAGGACCTCATCAAATACAGGATGAGGGCAGAGCTTTTTGTAAGACGCATTGCCGTAACAAAATTGCCCACAGAATATGGTGGTGATTTTACAGCTATTGCATATGCCAATGATATGGACAGCAATATCCATATCGCCTTTGTAAAAGGAGAGATAAAGCAGGACGATGAAGTCCTCGTAAGAGTACATTCGGAATGCCTTACAGGTGATGTATTTGGTTCAAAGAGATGCGACTGCGGCGAGCAGCTCCACAAGGCTATGGAACTCATTAAAAAAGAGGGCAAGGGGGTAGTCCTTTACATGAGGCAGGAGGGAAGAGGGATAGGCCTGGTTAACAAATTAAAGTCATATGAGCTTCAGGATAAAGGGCTCGATACAGTTGAGGCTAATATAAAACTTGGGTTCAAACCTGACCTCAGAGATTATGGCATAGGTGCGCAGATACTTGTTGACCTCGGTGTGAGGAAGATGCGGCTGATGACAAACAACCCAAAGAAGATCGTTGGACTGGAAGGATACGGACTTAAAGTTGTGGAGAGGGTTCCGATAGAGACAAAGCCCCATGATAAAAATATCATTTATCTCAAGACCAAAAAGAAAAAATTAGGGCATATGTTAGATAGTGTATGAATCCTGTTATTGCGTAAATAAATTAATAGAATCATTGCAATAACAGGGTAGTCATTGCAATAACAGGTGAACAATGCCAGACACTTTTAAGCTTATTATTAGTGAGGGCGAAAGAAAAGGGGAGGCGTATCCTCTCCTGAATTTTCCATTCAGGATCGGAAGGGCTGCAGATAACGACATAGTGTTTGAAGACAAAAAGGTTTCCAGACATCACTCCGAGATACTTCTAATAGATGGCAGGTATATCATTAAAGACCTCTCCAGCCAGAACGGCACATGGGTTGATGGGATAAAAGTCAACACTTCAGACATCAAAGCTGGCGATGCCATTATCATAGGCGGCAATACCCTCCTGTTTGATTATGAAAAAGAAGACATTTTCATAGAAGACGATACTTCAGATTTTAAAACCACTATTAAACCCGCAAAAGATATACTGAAAGATACCGTAGAAGAAAGGGCTGAAGATTCCTCGTTCGATATTCTTAAAAGACGAACTGCGATGCTCAGCGCCCTTTACCAGATAAGCCGGGATATATTAAAGGAATCAGAGATCGGGCCCATATTAAAACTGACAGCCGATACAATTCTCAGCAATATTAAGGCTGAAAGGGTGTATATTCTAATGAAAGATAATGAAACAGGCTCTATAAAGCCTGTGTTTACCAGGGATAGCCATGAAATGTCAGGAGAAAAGGACAAATTGATGCTAAGCAGGACCGTAATAAACAGGGTCATGAACGAAGAGATCTCCCTGTTAGTGGCTGATGCCAAAAGGGATTCGAGGTTTCAAGAATCCGAGAGCATTTTCCTCTACGGCATACGCTCTGCAATGTGTGTCCCTCTGCTCGGTGCAGAAAGTGTGGTAGGCACCATCTATGTAGATATCTTACATGCTGACAGACAATTCACTCACGATGAACTCCACCTTCTTACCACCATAGGAAATCTTGCAGCAGTCGGTTTAGAGCAGGCGGACCTGAGAGATAAGATACGCAGAGAGAGTGAGGCAAGACAGAGTCTGATGAGATACCATTCTCCGCAGGTAGTTGAGGAGATAATCAGGGGGAAAGGAACACGCGAGGTAAACGAAAGGATGATAACCGTCCTTTTTACAGACATAAAGGACTTTACCCGGCTCTCGGAAGAACTCGGTCCGATGGAATCAGCAAGGCTTTTAAACGAGTATTTTGATATTATAACCGATGTGGTTTTCAGATATAAGGGCAGCATCGACAAATTTATCGGTGATGCTGCTATGGCAATATTCGGCGCTCCATTTCAGGATACAGACTATATTGAGATGGCAGTGAGGGCAGCAATCGATATACAGAAGGAAATTAAAAAGCTGAATAAATATATGATCAGAATAGGTGTGAATACAGGCCCTGCTGTTATTGGTAATATAGGTTCTACAAAAAGGGTAGAATATACAGCAATCGGCGATACGGTCAATATCGCCTCCAGGTTGGAAAAAATGGCTGCTCCCGGAGAAATATACATAGGTGAGACAACATATGAACAGATAAAGAACATTTTCAAGACAAGGGCTATTGGAATGCAGAAGGTGAAGGGCAAGACCATGGAAGTAGGTGTATACGAGGTGCTGATATGAATAACGTATATGCATGCGGGAAAACAGACATCGGACTAAAAAGACAACGCAACGAGGATAGTTATGCAGTCGAACCTGATTTCGGGCTGTTTGTTGTAGCTGATGGGATGGGAGGACACGCAGGCGGAGACATGGCAAGCGGTATGGCAATAGAAACTGTCAGGGCCTTCATAAAAAAAGCACTCTCAGACAGTGAAATCACATGGCCATTCGGTGTGGATCATTCAGTTCCCAGAGAGATTAATATCATCTCTTCGGGGATGAGGCTGGCAAACAAACATATATTCAGCGAATCAAAAGGCATGGGGACAACAATGGTGGTCCTGCTCATAAAGGATAATAAGGCTTACATCTGTCATGTCGGAGACAGCAGAATCTATAGAATAAGAGACAGAATGATTGCCCAGCTAACAGAAGACCATTCACTTGTAGCAGATGAAATAAGGCGGGGGACGATTACCAAAGAACAGGCCAGGAATTATTCACTGCGTCACGTAGTAACAAGAGCAATAGGGGTTGGTCCGGACGTAAAATGTGATTGCACAGTGGAAGACGTGGTCAGTGAAGATATGTTTCTGCTCTGCAGCGATGGTCTCTCAGGCATGCTCGAAGATTCCGAGATCCTGAACATAATAAATAATCCTCCCTCACCCCCCTTTACCGAGGGGGGGCAAGGGGGGGGTATAGAAGAATGCTGTGAAAGACTGATCAAAAGGGCGAATGAAAAAGGTGGAGATGATAATATCACAGCAATACTGGTAAAGTGTAAATAGGCATGGAGAGATTCGGTCAATACATATTGCTCGAAAAAGTCGGCTCTGGCGGAATGGCAGAGCTCTTCAAGGCAAAAAAGCTCGGCATAGAGGGCTTTGAGCGTGTGCTTGCAATAAAGAGAATATTGCCTCACCTCTCATCAGATGAAGAATTCATTGACATGTTCATAGCTGAAGCAAAACTCGTTGCGCGCTTAAGCCATAAGAATATTACCCAGGTCTATGATTTTGGAAAGATAGGGCAGAACTATTTTATTTCAATGGAATATATAAGAGGCAAAGACCTGAGAGGCATCTTAAAACGGTGCAAAGAAAAAAATATTAGACTCCCTGTAGCCCTTGCGGTATTTATAGCAAAAGAGGTTGCATCTGCCCTGAGTTATGCACACAGGCAAAAAGACAGCATGGGGAAAAACCTTAATATCATCCACAGGGATGTCAGCCCTCAAAATATCCTCATATCCTACGATGGTGATGTAAAGGTTGTAGATTTTGGGATTGCAAAGGCAGGCGCCCATTCAAAGACAACAACAGGTGTCCTTAAAGGAAAACTTTCCTATATGTCCCCTGAACAGGCATGGGGAAAGCCTATTGACCATCGCTCAGATATATTTTCGCTCGGGATTGTGCTTTATGAGATGCTGACAGGCGAAAGGCTATTCAGAGGAGATTCAGAGTTAAATACACTCGAAAGGGTTAGAGAAGCAAAAGTCGAGCCATTGCCTTCCACTATCAATACTGATCTGCCTTCTGAGCTCGAGGCAAAGATGTTAAAGGCACTGGCAAGGGAGGTAACAGAACGTTATCAAAATGCATCGGATATGGAGGCTGACCTCGGGGACATAATATTTAAACTCCTGTCCGGTGACCCTGCTTTATCCCTTAAGCAATTCATGCATGACTTCTTTAAGACCGAGATCGAGGCAGAACAAAAGTCTGAGATGGAAGAGGAAACCATACGTATCCAGTTTGAACAAGAGCCCGCTGAAGAACAGAAGGGCAGAAGAGCGGAAGAAAAGAAGGCTGGAGTGAAATCCAAAACTCCAGAACCCAGGAGTTTCAGGGCTTCAGCGCCGGAGAAACGAAAAATATACCCCTATGCAATCGCCGCATCTATCACAGTTGCCGTCATAATAATTGCTGCCTTTATTTTCTGGCCTTACACTGCTGAAAAGATAATGCCCTCTGTCGCTGTCCAGCCTGTTGCCGTGCCTGAAAATGAGACAGCAAAAACTAATGAACAGAATATAACCTCTGTTAACACAATGGCTGCTGTTGATAAAACCGAGAAAAAGATACCAAAATCACAAGCAGAGAAACAGGATAAAACACAAAAAGCCTCTGAGGAAGAAAATACGGGAGGGTTGACCGTAAATGCAATACCATGGGCAAATGTATATATTAATGGGAAACCTTACGGGACAACTCCAAAAACCATAGAGGAACTGAAGGCCGGGACACATACGATAAGGCTTGAGAATCCAAATTTCCCTGCATGGGATACAAAGGTTCGTATCTCAAAAGGAGAAACAACAAAGGTGTCGCACAAGTTTGGAGGTTTCGGGAAGGTAATCATAAATGCATCGCCGTGGGGCAATGTTTATTTAGATGGAACCTCAAAAGGCCAGACCCCGTTAACCATTGAAAAGGTTTCAGCAGGTAAACATCAGATAAAGGTTGTTAGAGAAGGCTTTGTCGAATTCAGTAAGACCATAGAGATAAATGAAGGGGCTGCCGAACAATTGAGCGTTAGCCTTAAGAAGGAGGGCGGGTAATAGAAAATGCAAAATTCAAAAAGCATGAAGCGAAATAAAATAATTCCTTATCTTCTAATCTTTCTTTCTGTCTTATTAATTTTTAGTTCTTACGCAAAAGGCGCTGAAGATTATTTAGAAAGCATAGAGAAAGCCATAGCCCTTTATGAAAAGGGCGATTTCGATAAAGCAATACGGGAATTTAAAGAGGTTATTAGCGCGCTAAGAGACAGACCCGAAGATGATGCGAGGAATGAAGGACTCTTTACAGCAAACCTTTACCTCGGGATGTCCTATCTCGGCAAAGGGAAGGAATCACTTGCAAGGGAGTCTTTCAAAAATGCGTTTAGAGCATCCCCTTCCAAAACCCTGAGCCCTGAACAATATCCGCCAAAAGTGATTTCGCTTTATAATGAGGTTGCTTCGCAGAGTCTTTCAAGTCTAACTGTAAAATCCAATGCCCCTGATGCAGAGGTATTTGTAGATGAGGTTAAGAAAGGAAGCGCACCTATTGTTATCCGTAACCTCCTATCCGGCATGCACACAGTAAAAGTCGTGGCATCAGGCCAGGAGATCGTTAAAACTGTTAGCCTTGAACCAGGCAGAGATACGAGCATCATGGTTGACTTCCAGAATGCCGGATCCCTGTCTGTAATGTCAGAGCCATCGTCTGCGACTGTCTCCCTTGACGGCAAAGTGGTCGGAGTAACACCTCTATTAATAAAAGAAGTCCTTGCCGGTGAACATGCAATAGAGATTTCAAAGACAGGGTATATTGAATCAACTCAGAGGGTCACTGTAAAGGGAAATGAGATCACAGATGTGAATATCAGGTTAACATCAATATCCTACTCTGTGAGGCTCTACTCTGTGCCTGAAGGTGCCGAGGTATTCTGGGATGAGACTGCTAAAGGCACAACACCTGCTACCATAGAGAATGTTACTACGGGGATACATAAGATAAGGATTGTAAAAGAAGGTTACGAAGAGCATCGCGACACCATTGACGTCAGGGCACCCCTGACCGAAAAAACTTATCGTCTCAACCCTTATACAGGAAGCCTTAATATTAAGACAGAGCCTTCAGGCGTAGAGGTAATCATTAATAATAGAAATATTGGCACAACACCTCTGAGCGTTAGTGCCCTCCCGGCAAAACAATATCTTGTAAAACTGAGAAAAGAAGGATACAAGGAAAAAGATATTACAGTAATCATTACCAGAGACAAGGCATCAGAGATAAACGAGATCCTTTTAGAGATTGATACTCAAAAACCAGATATTATCTTTGAACCCGTTGCAAAGGCAATAAAGGAAAATAAAAATTTTATAAGGGCCAGAATTGTTGATAACCAGGCAGTCGGGGATGTTTCGCTCATGCTGAGGATGGAAGGCGAGATGAATTTTCAGGGGGTAAGAATGTCAAGCCCGTTAAAGGGCATTTATGAGGCGGTAATCCCTGACCTGTATCTGAAAAAAGGGGCTATTCTCGAATACTATATAGTAGCGTGCGATATACAGAATAACTGCGGGGTGTCAGGAAGCAAAGAGGCGCCACATCATCTTAAGGTAATAAGTCTTGAACCCTATACAGAAGGGTTTGTCCTTGATATTGACAGTGAAAAAGATAAGGTGACAATCTCTCTCGGCTCTGCTGATGATGTCAAAAAAGGAGACAGGTATATAGTATTCAGGGCAGGGAAAGAATTAAGAGACCCAAAGACAGGCGAACTTTTGCAGATAGAAGAGGTTTTTGTTGGCACGATCAGGGTAAGGGAACTCATGCCGAGAACTGCTTATGCAGACATAGATGACATTGTTATCCCTGTTGCCAAAGACGACAGGATCAGAAAACAGGCATCAGCGCCTACAGGAGTTGTAACAGAAGGCAATCTCGCTACGAAGATAACATTGAGATGGGCGCCTAACCGCGAACCTGAAGTTAAGGGATATCGAATCTACAGGAGTTCAAAGGTTGATGGCACATATCAAAAAATAGGTGAGATTGACGGAAGGGATAATACTCTTTATGAAGACACTGATGATATGATGGAGGGGTTGACCTTCTACTACAGGATAGCTGCCTTTAACATATTTGGGACAGATGGAATGATGTCAGAGTCTGTTGCTGGAAAAACAAAAAAAGGAGTCCTCCAGATCGG
>JAKALU010000082.1 GCA_021824065.1 Nitrospirota bacterium | reverse complement strand
TTTGAACTTTTCTATCGCCTGTGCTGCAAGGGCCGAGAAAAGCCTTATAAGATCTTTATGTCTTTCTGTAAAAACCCTTGGCTTAAAATCATCTAAGTAAAGGATGCCAACCACGCCGCTGTCGAGGAGAAGGGGAGATGCAAGAAGAGACCTTATCCCTTCCTTTGATATTTTAGTGCCTTTAAAAAGTGGTTCTCTCCCGATATCCTGAAACTCAACAGGCATCCTGTGTTTTAAAATATAAGCTGTGAGCCCTTGTGTTCTCGGTCTCCAGCATGGTTCCTTAAAGAAGTCAGGGCTTAGTCCTTTATGGGCAGCCATAACCATCTCTTCGCCCTCAATAAGGGCGATGCTCCCGGCGGGTGCATCTGTAAGTCTCATAGCAGACCGAAGCACTTCGTCTAAAACCTCTTTCAGGTTCTGAGCCTTTGTAATGAGGAGGCCATTTTGGTAGAGGACACCCATATCATTCTTCGCCGTCTGTTGCCTCCTTACAAGCTCCCACAGAAATCTTGCGCTTGTGCCCTCAATGATCTCTACGGGATAAGGAGCGGTCTCTTTAATAAATTCACTCACCTCGGGCTTCCCTGTGGCATTTATTATAATCTCGGGGCTCTGGCTGTAAAGGTGCTCTATATCTTTTGCAACAAAGATGCCCCATTCCTTTGCGAGAGTGAGGCCATGGGCGTTTCTATCTCTATCGGTTATTCCAATCACCTTCACCTCGCCATTGGTATGAAATACATCAAGGAGGGAACTCCCACCCTTTCCTGCCCCTACTATCGCAACTCTTATCATTTTTGATCCTCTCCTTCTTTTCTCCTCATCAGTTCAATAAACTTCTGAAGTAGCCATGGATCCCATTGCCCTGAAGACTTCTCATTTTCCATCCTACTAAGAACATCCTCAATAGTGGCTGAACCTCTATATGGCCTTTCAGATACCATTGCATCAAAGGAGTCTGCTATTAGTAGAATCCTCGCCATAAGCGGTATATCTTCACCCTTCAGCCCATCAGGGAACCCACCACCATCCCATCTCTCATGATGGTGCCTGATGGCTGGAAGGATTGCATCGAGAGAATGTAATGGCCTGCATATCTTTTCACCTATTACTGCGTGTTGTTCTACTTGCCGTAATTCCTCTTTTGTGAGAATGCCTGTTTTATGGAGGATAAAATCTCCTATCCCTATTTTGCCGACGTCGTGGAGTGTGCCTGCCTTTTTGATAAGGTTCTGCTCTTTTTCTGAAAGTCCTATAAAGTTAGCAAACTCTGCTGAAAGATTTCCAACCCTCTCTGAATGACCTTTTGTATAAGGATCCTTGGCCTCTAAAGCTACTGCCAGGGTAAGAATTATACTTTCCGAATGGTCAAGCTCTTCCTGAAGCCTTTTTAACTTTAGAAGGGACCGAACCTTTGCCAGAAGTTCAATACTCTTGAAGGGTTTACTTATGAAATCATCTGCCCCTGCCTCAAAACCGGCTACCTTGTCCTCGATTTCTGTTAGCGCAGTCACAAGAATAATCGGGAAGAACCTTGTACCAAACTTCGCTTTTAGCCTTCTGCAGAGTTCATAACCATCCATCCCTGGCATCATTACATCAAGAACAGCCAGATCAGGTGTAAAGTTTTCTGTTAATTGAAGGGCATTCGTGGCATTTAAGGCAGTCTGAACTTTGAACCCCTCTTTTTCGAAAGTGGCTTCCATCAGCTCAAGGTTTGATATGAGATCATCCACTATGAGGATAGAAGCCTTTTCATCTTCTATCAAGCATCTAGGATAAATCACGGCAAATAATTAAACCATCTACCAGAATCATTTGTCAAGGAATTTCGAATTTATTAATCCCTCTCCTATTTCTTTAGCGGCCCCCACTGGCTTGTGTGGGTTCTACCTAACTATAAATGCCTCACTATTGGCGCCTTCGACTCGATAAGTTCGTACTCAAACTTCTCGGCTTTCCTCCCGAAGCATGTTCCGAGGCTTTCGAAAAGTGCAATCTCGCTGATATCCACTTCTCTGCGTTTTATAGCCTCTGAAGTCTGCATATAATGTATCCTGTTGCCGTCAACATTGACGATCGTGTTTCCGGTCTTGCCCTCAAGCAAAAGGAACACTGCAGCAGAACCTGCTTTGTGACCGAAATTGACGTCATATGCAGAGGACGGTCCCGAGCGTACAAGATGACCTGGTGTGACCTCTCTCACCTCCGGTATCTCATAAACACCTGGCGCATACATCCCGGTTTTTTTCATAAATTCCACGACTTCAGGGTCTGCCTTTAGCCTTTTCTCGAGCTGCTGCCTCACATATTTCCCTGCGCCTGCAAGTTTTTTGTGTCCGAATGCATCAACCCCTGCGGACTCGTCATAGAGCAATTCTCCGCTTGCAGTCTTGATACCCTCTGCTACAACAATGATATATGTTCCTGCCTTGACGTCGCTTCTCAGCACCCTTGCAAAGAACGTTAACTTCATGTGCTCATATACAACATTAAAATCTACAGGTATCTCCGGCAGCAATATGCAGTCAGCCTCAGCGCCAATTCCGCCCCTTAATGCAGTGTGCCCTACATACCTTCCAAAAACTTCCATTACAATAACACGGTTATGACTCATTCCCGTGGTTTTAATATCTCTTGTAAAAATGGCTATCCTGTTAATCGCTGAATCGCCGCCGACACTGTATGGTTGAAGGTCAAGATCCATTGTTTTTGGGACATGAATGCAGGGGATACCCTGAGAGGTAAGGTCAACAACAACACTTCCGGTATCATCACCGCCGCTTATAATCAGGGCATCTATACCGAACTTCTTTAATCCTTCCTTTATGCGCTCATATTTTTTTTCATCTTTTATCTTGCTTATCTTTACCCTCGAATGACCTGCCTCAGAGCCTGCAATAGATGCCTCAATGCGACTTACCCTCTCAGCATTAAGCACAACAACCTGCTCTAAATCAACAAGGTTATAAAGACCTGCATATCCATTAGGAATGACAACTGATTCTATCCCCAGCGCAAATGCCTCGCGCGCAACACCTTTTATTACTGCATTAAGACCTCCACAATCCCCACCGCTTGTGATAACGCCGATTCTTTTGATATTAGCCATAAAAACCTCCTGAAAATTTAATAGATTAATTTTTTATTGATGCCGCTTGAAACCATGTTAGTCACCTGCTTTATCTCTTTAAGGTTTTTCATGGCTTATTTTATCATAACCCTAATTTTCTTCCACCAGCCTTTGAATTTTTGTCCTATTTTTCAAGCTCGTGAAAGATTGTTTATTGAAGCGTTCCATAAGCTGAACGTGAGATCAGCTTTGCATATTCATATAAGATTTCTTCACGAATTGTCTTTACATACGTTGGTGGTTATGTAGCAGAAATCTGCGCTATTCGGAAAATCGAAATCGATTATCTATTGTTCTTAGAATAACGTATGGTGAAAATATTGTACTTTTGTGTGGAGATGCAACTGGTGACGCCTTGCTTGAAATTTACACAGATGGGGTTATTTGTTGTCCTGTTGTTTTAAAAGTTCCTCACCATGGTAGAAAAAATTGTTTAAATTCTTTTTCATTAAAAACTCATTCTGGGAAAAACATGATTGCTGTTATATCATGTCCATCATTTAATGAAAAATCACCATATAGAGATGTTGTTGAACGCTTAAAGCAAAATAGAGACATAAAAGTAAGATGTACTGGCTTTTCAAGTTTTTGCGATGAGAAAGGTGCTGTTTATCTGCCCTCCGAAAATTCAATGGGCTTACCTTCAAGCATGGAAATAGCGTTATCGTCACCTTCCAGAGAAGTTCATCCCAGAAAATGTGGTTTATGTGCTGAAAATATTATTGTTTCTATTCCACCGTTTGGCACAGTTGAAGTTATACCGGCAGAAAAACCTTGCGACAATTAAAAATATCACAGAGCATACGAGTTACCGAGTCACAAAATCCAAAAGACTGGGCCTATCTTCAAAACGTCTTTTCTTCCGCTTGGTCGGCTCAATAATGGAGACATTTTCAAACAAAATCTCAGCATCATATTCCCGTGCTTCCTTAAGTAAATTAATCCGGGACACATCATATTATTTTCTAAAATCTAAATTCCCCCTCCCTTCCCATTAAGATAATCTCCGAGTAGCCCTCTGCTGTGCTCATCGTCATGGCAATAGGCGCAGAGGTTCTCCCAGTTGGAACCGTCAGGAGGATTGTTTTGGTGGTTGCCGTCTTTATGATGCACTGTGAGGAGGCGCCGGTCTTTGAAATCGAACTCCCTTCCGCATTTGGCGCATATCAGGCCGTGGATTTTCAGGGATTGCTCCCTGTAATCGGAGACAGGGGCATTGCCCTCTTTTAATTCCCTGACGATTTCAGCGGCGGTCTTGCCTGCCGCGGGCTTTTGCGGAAGGGGTTTTCTGAATTTCATTCGTTGTCTGCTTCCCAAAAACTCACCTCCTGTGATGCATCATTAAAACATAAAAATCGCCTGCTCATGCGATTACCCATGAAGGACTTACCGTAATACCCTCACTAAAAGCTCTATCGCGACCCCGATATATCTCTGCACATCAAGCGAGGGGCCGAGCAACTGTACCTGACCCGCCCTTGTGGTAAGCCGGTCGTCAAAGCGCGCCTGAGAAGAGCGGCTCCGTATTTCGGCAAGCAGCGCAGTGAAATTGGCTGTCCGTGAAGGCTGAAGATCCGGTCCGAGGGAACTATAGTCCAGCGCCCCTTCTCTAAATACGAGCGGCAGGACCCCTTCGGCATAGACAAAAAGAAACCCCTCCCGTTCTTCTGTTATCTTCTGCTCGGTGGTCTTCACGGTTTTGGATATTACCAGCCCGCCTGTGAGAACAGCTTTCCCAATATCTAACTTCCGCTCTTTCGCAGTCTCGGTGGATGTTTCCTGTTTCATGCCCATGCCCCGGATTATCAGAAAGATCTTCTGATAATCAACGGCAAGCGTCTCCTTCTGCCGTGACTCCGCATGGAGCGTATGTTCGTTGAATCTGAACGTCCGCACAGGAAATCCCTTTTGGCTGCTCGCGACCTCTTCGTCTGAGATCATGACCGTGGTGAGTCCTGAGGCTTTGAGTTTGCGGCTGGCCTCGTCGGCTGCAACCCGCTCTCCGAAGGTGGCGATCACGAATGGCCCGCTCCCTGAAACCCGCAGGCGAACACTTGCCTCATAGGAAGTGATTCCCAGAGCGGATGCCAGTGCCGGTGCGAAAGCTGCCCTGTCTTCAGGGAGATTATGGATTGCAAGGAAATACATTATTTATATTATACAGAAGCGCGGCAGGCTGAAGGCAATTCCCCATTTCCCCTGTAACAGCAAAGTGAAAATGTCTGGTCTTAGCAAAATGAAAATGTCCGGTTCGAGAAAAAAACATAGAGAAAAAAACATAGCTCCGCTTCCCGGATTTTTAATGTTTCAGAAGAAATCGAACCTGCAACATAAATATGTGGACTCAACAGGGGCGGGAATTTACACCGACACAAAATCCAAAAGACTTGGCCTATCTTCAAACTGTCTTTTCTTCCGCTTGTCTGGCTCAATGATAGAAACATTTTCAAGACAATTAACCTGCAAAATACAACCTTACCCCTTATTGTCTTTAAGCCGCTGCTTTTTCTTTGACTATTGAAAAATCAATCAAGTCGAGAGGATTTTTAGTTGTCCGCTTGCCTGCATCGAGTATTTCTATAGCAACAATCCGCCCATCCTTTGAGTAGTCAATTATAACACCGTCAAGTTCTACTGATTCTGCTATAGCCTCATCAACAATGAATTCTATATTTAAAAGGTCGTGCGTCGGATCGTACTCTATTTTCATCTATTCTTCCTCCTTCCAATAACGATTTATCTGTGATGTAAGATATGCTGTTACTACAATAAACATCTCCTCTGTTTCTTCATAAACAGCCCTTAAAAGATATTCCTTATCATATGAAAAAACTTTTTTATGTGCAACTTTCCGACCGCATAACCCTCTACTATTTGTGCTGGATTTATAACTGCATCTTCTACCAATTCTCTTTTTATGCCTCTTCTTGCCAACTTTCTTACTGCAATAGGAATTATATCAACTTTTTTCATCTTCTTTTGGGTTTATATCGAGACTCCTATGGTGAAATTATAAGATTAACAGTTCGAAAAATAAAGAGAAATCTGGTGGCAAAACAAATATTTCAGGAGGTTTTCTCTTCTTTCCCCATCAATGCCTGAACCGGCTTCAGCCCATAAGGGCTTCCCTGCTCTATTGCTGTAAGGACAGTTCCTCCGCCTGTGAAGAAATAATACTGTGTGTTGTCGAGAACTGAGAGATAAAGGCCGGGGCAAAGGTTTTTAAATTCCTGAAGTGTATCACCGCCTCCATACATCTTAATAGCAGTCCTGTTATGTCAATCGTGCTGTCCAGAGCTGCAGAGCCAGCAGTAAAATGGGGCGTGAACCCCATAACAGCATTAACAAATATTGTTTTTGCATTTGAGATGCTCTCATATACAATCCTGTCCTCAAGAGATTTTGGGTCAATATCAAGGATATAGTTATACTTATTGCCCTGTTTGAAGTCTTTTATTAATATCGTCCTGTATTTACCCTCTACTTTGCCTTCTATAGTGTCTGATTCGACAATATAAGGGAGTTCCACGATCTTTTGATTAGCCCTGTCTTTTTCGACAAGGTCTTTTGCTGCTGTAATATCGCTATCTGAAACACCTGATATGCTTATACCGTATTTGGCACAAAGGAATGTATTGTATATCACCCCGCCGAGTATCAACTTGTCCACTTTGTCATATATTGCATAAAGGGGCTTTATCTTTGTGTCGTATTTTGCACCTGCAACAACAGCCACAAACGGCCTCTCAGGATTAATCACAGAGTTCAGATTAATTATCTCCTGCTGCATCAAAAACCCTGCATAAGAGGGAAGATGTTTTGTAACGTCATAGGTTGAGGCATGCGGCTGCCATGAGCCAAATGCGTCATTTATGAAGATATCAGCAAGTCCTGCAAGCTGGAGTGCAAAGTTTTCCCTTACTCCTCCCTCTGACTCCTCGCCCTGAAACCAGCGTGTGTTCGGGAGATATATCCCCCCGATCTTCCTTTCCCGGAGATTACGTATAGCAAGGTTGATTGATGTGTCAATGCCTGTAATCCCGAGTTTCGGGTCAATGTTAAATTTTGGAACATGAAATTTTGTGTGCAGTTTGTGGCCGAGATATTCAACGATAGGCTCCACTGATTCGCCCGGCCTGCATCTGATTTCGCCTGTCTTTTTATCTTTTGGCCTTCCAACGTGAGTCATAAGTATTGGTCTGCCTCCACGCTCAACAATGTTATATAGGGTGCCGAATGTTCTATCAATCCTGTAAGGGTCTTTAATCTCACCGTCTTTTACAACATTATGGTCAAACCTGACAAGTACAACCTTTTCATTAAGATCTGCATCCTGAATCAAACGAAGCCTCGAATCCAAGCCCTGTCTTTCCATTTTGTGCCTCCAAAACTCAAAAAATTCTTTCAATATAGGCAGTTATATGATATACTATTTTATGTCTTGTGTGAAGATAGGGTGTAGCGGTTTCCTGTATGATCATTGGAAGGGTACATTTTATCCTCATGAACTTTCTAAAAGACAGTGGATGGAACACTACTGTAAAAAATTTCAGACTGTTGAGCTGAACGTTACTTTTTACAGACTTCCTGAAAAAGAGACATTCTCGCGATGGTACAGCGAATCCCCTGCCAATTTTGTCTTTTCTTTAAAAGGAAGCAGATTTATAACGCATGTTAAGAAATTAAAATCCCCTGTTGAACCTCTGGATGTATTTTTTTCAAGGGCAAATGCCCTGAGAGAAAAACTCGGTGTTATCCTCTGGCAGTTCCCGCCTGATTTTAAAGCAGACCCAGAAAAACTGAAAGAATTTCTTGAGGCACTCAGCCAGTATAAGGTAAGAAACACATTTGAATTCAGGGATAAAAGCTGGATAAATAAAAAAATCGTTTCTCTTCTCGAGAAAAATAACATGGGCATGTGTATGGCTGACTGGCCTGAATTCCTATGCGACTTACCAGTTACATCTGATTTTGTTTACATGAGGAGGCACGGGGTTGATGGGAAATATATTTCTTGCTATAACACAGAGCAGCTTAAGACCGATGCAAAGTTTATAAACAGGTTCTTAAAACAGGGCAAAGATGTTTTTATCTACTTTAATAATGATGCCCATGGTCATGCACCTAAAAATGCAAAAGAACTCAGGGATATTCTGAAAAAGTGAAGCAGCAACGTTTGTAGTATAAATATATTTCACATGCAATACTTTATAAAATTATCAAATCCCCCCTCACCCCCCTTTTCTAAAGGGGGGCGTGGGGGGATTATTTTATCCTATGCTTAAAGAACTCAGGATAAAAAATCTTGCTATAATCGATGACCTCACAATAAGATTCGAAGCTGGTCTTAATGTCTTAACAGGGGAAACAGGTGCCGGCAAGTCAATTATTGTAGATGCCCTCGGTCTTGCACTTGGAGAAAGGGCCCAAACGGATATGATAAAAACAGGTAAAGAAGATGCCTCGGTTGAGGCATTTTTTGAGATATCAGACCATCCTTTGCTCAAGGAAATGGGAATAATATCTGAAGACGGGATAATACTCAGGCGCAACATATCAGCAGCAGGCAAAAGCAGGGCTTACATAAATGATACTATTGTGAATATACAGAGTCTTTCTGATATAGGCAGGGCTCTCGTTGACATGCATGGTCAGCATGAACACCAGAGCCTTCTCTCCGCTGACAATCAGAGAACCTTGCTGGACTTTTACGGGAAACTTCAGGACAAAAGGATAGAAGTAGAGACATTGTTTCATGAGGTGCAATCTCTAAGAAAAGAACTGTCTGAACTTAAAACAAATATTAAAGAAAGGGCGCACAGGACAGACCTTCTTAGTTTTCAGATAAACGAGATAGACTCTGCATCCCTGAAGCCAGGAGAAAAAGAGGCATTGGAAGAAGAGAGGCTAATCCTATCAAATCTAAACAGGCTAAACGAACTTACAGAAACCGCATACTCAGTGCTCTATGAATCAGAAGGCGCATGCATAGAGAAGCTTTCATCTGTTATCTCTAAACTCAGGGAAATGTCTTCGATAGACCCGAGCATTAATGAAACACTCAGTCTTCTCGCGTCAGCAATGCCCTTGCTTGAGGATGCTTCTGTTTCCCTGAGGGGGTGCAAAGCAAAATACGATCTCAATCCTCACCGGCTTGAGAATATAGAGGAAAGGCTTGAGAATATAAAAAAGCTTGAGAAAAAATATGGTGACAGTATTGACGCAATACTCAGATACAGGGATGAGGCTGAGAGAGAGCTTATATCTCTCGGGCAGACAGATGAAAAGACCGAGATTGTAGAGAATCACCTTGCGGAAAAAGAAAGGAAACTCCTTGATACCGCAGCTCAGCTCTCTGAAAAAAGGAAGAAAACAGCAGAAGAGATAAGCAGGGCCGTGGGAAAAATTTTGAAGGAACTGGCATTCGAGAAGGCAGAATTCAGAGTAGATATAAAACCCTTCCCTTTATCTTCAAGCGGCATAGATGCTGTTGAGTTTTTATTCTCAGCGAATCCGGGCGAACAACTAAAACCACTTTCAAAGGTCGCCTCAGGCGGAGAACTCTCAAGGATTATGCTTGCGCTTAAAAACATCCTTGCCGATGTTGACGGGATCCCTGTGCTTATATTTGATGAGGTCGATGCAGGCATAGGCGGCAGAACTGCCGACAGCGTTGGCATGAAATTAAAAAAACTTGCGAAGACCCATCAGGTCATATGCATAACACATCTCCCTCAGATAGCCTCGATAGCAGATTTTCACATTATGACAGAAAAGTTTCAGAAAAAAGACAGGACATATGTAAAGGTAAAAGAGCTTTCAGAAGATGAGAGAAAGACTGAGATAGCACGAATGCTTAGCGGCAAGATAACAGATGTATCTCTCAGACACGCAGGAGAGCTTCTTGAAAGGAATGTATGAAATACCTGTCCAAACAGAATAAGACTGTCGTCACCCTGAACTTGTTTCAGGGTCTCAAGAGATGCCGAAACAAGTTTGGCACGACAATCAGGAGTATTTGATGAAAGGGAAGATTGTAATAGATAAAGAACTGTGCAAGGGATGCAAATACTGTGTGATGTCATGTCCCAAGGGAGTAATAATAATGGAAAAGCAGTTTAATACAACAGGCTATTTTCCGGCATCCCCAAAATATATTGACAAGTGTACAGGGTGTGGGTTCTGTGCCCAGATGTGCCCCGAGCTTGCAATAGAGGTCTGGTCTACAAATAATAAAGAAAAGCGGATTCGCTCCCCAAGGCGAGATGCTGAAGAGGCCGAGACAGAAAAGACTTGATTTTATAACACCAATCAATATAAATTTATCTTAGTCCGCGGCTCTTAAAGTTTATATTTTTGCCGCCTTGAACCTGTTTCAGGGTTTTATCCCGGACTTGATTCGGGATTGATTTTATCAGATGCTGAATCAAGTTCAGCATGACATAAAGGAGGTTTCATGACGAGGTCGGCTTTCATAGAAAAAGTGTCTGAAAAGGTCGAAGGGCTTACCAAGAAACAAACAGAGATAGTTATAGAAACTGTTTTTGACAGCATTAAAGAAGCCTTGCAAAAGGGAGAAAAAATAGAGATTCGGGGCTTTGGGGCCTTCAAAGTAAAATCAAGAAACCCGCGAAAGGCAAGGAACCCAAAGACAGGCGAAAGCGTTGAAGTCCCAGCCAAAAAGGTGCTCCATTTCAAAGTGGGCAAAGAACTCAGAGAACTTTTGAATTCAAAATAACTTGCTCTTATTTTAGACTCAAATCTTGATATAGACTTCCCAGGCGTGCTATCGAGTCCCTTTTTGCCTTAGTAGGACAGAGTCCCTTAATGTCTTTATTTCCTATCCGCCGCTGCTAACAAAACTTCTGCTTATATAAAAAACAGAAAGATTTTTGGGGATAGAGGTCTGAATTTTATTGTAGAATTAATATACATGAAAAACTGGAGGGATAATATAAGTTTTGTCCTTGTGGAGCCAAAAGAGGCAGGCAATATAGGGGCATCTGCAAGGGCATTAAAAAATATGGGGTTTAAAAATCTTGAACTGATAAACCCTCAAAAGTTTCTTAACGACGAAGGAAAAGGGATGGCGTGTAATGCTGTCGACTTGCTCGAAAAAGCAATTATCCACTCAAGCTTCAAAGAGGCAATAAAAAACAAAAGCATAATCATCGGCACAACAAGGAGATTGGGCAAGCGAAGAGGGCTTATCCTTCCATTGAAGGATGCTGTGAAGAGAGTTATCACTGCTGCAAAAAAGAACAAGGTTGCAATACTTTTTGGACGTGAAGATAAAGGGTTGAGTAATAAAGAGGTAGAAGAATGTGGTCTCTTAATAACAATCCCTTCGGACCCCTTATCCCCTTCACTGAATCTCTCGCAGAGCGTATTACTCGTTGCATATGAACTGAGTCAGAAGACATATAAGGCCGGGGCTCCAGAATTGGTCGGGCATGAAGATATGGAAGCCATTTACAGACGCATTCATTCAACTCTTAAGCTTCTCGAGTATATACCAAGAGGTAACAGAGACATCGAGATTAGGATAATGAGAAATCTCAAACATCTTATTGGACGTGCAGGGCTCACAGACTGGGAATTAAGAATGCTTCACGGGATATGTTCGCAGGTGGAGAAGAGGATATATTTTGGTTAGTTTTAAAATAGGGAAGATGGCTCATGAAATACGACATCACAATTCATAAGGGCCAATTAAACAAACCTGCTGTCATCTTTATCCATGGTCTTGGCATGGATAAAAGGATATGGGTAAATCCTGATGAGGCAAAGATGCTCGGCGGCAATTTTCCGATAAGATATTTGCTTCCAAAAAAACCTGAACCGATAGATTACGGCTCAAGCAAGAAAAACCCTGGGATCAAACACAGCACGTTTTCTACTGGCGAGGCAGGAAAAAATTTGAAGACATCATTTGCTGATCTGCAGTCATTGGGATA
>JAKALU010000081.1 GCA_021824065.1 Nitrospirota bacterium | reverse complement strand
CTTAATATCTTTATCAGCCATTATTCCCATAATCAGTATCAGCCCCCCTTTGAACGTCTTAAAAAAATTATTCCTGAGCGAATCTGCCAGAACAACCGAGGCAGAGGGATTATGTGCGCCGTCAATCAGTATTGGCGGATTACCGGAAATGAACTCAAGTCTGCCATGCCATTTTATGTTCTCAAGCCCGTATCGGATTGCGTTATGCGTAATACGTAATGCGTGATGCGAGGATTTCCTGGAAAAAATTTCGATTGCCTTTAATGCCAATGATGCATTTAATACCTGGTGTCTACCTGGAAGATTTATCCTGAGGTCTTCAAAATTCTTGTCACCGTAGTAACTAAAAACGCTCCCGTTAATATCCTCTGCCTTTACTACTGCCGAAAAATCCCTGCCATATACAAAAACATCAGAGCCTTTCTCTTCTGCTGTTCTTTCGACCACATCCAGCACCTCGGGGTTTTGAGATGAGGTGACAACAGGAACCCTATCCTTTATTATCCCGGCCTTTTCCCCTGCAATTGCCGAAATAGTATTACCAAGAAACTCCTTATGGTCATAACTCACACTTGTTATAACTGACACCTCCGGGATGAGGATATTTGTTGCATCAAGCCTCCCACCCATGCCTGCCTCAACCACTGCCCAGTCAACATTTTTCCTCCTGAGATAAAGGAATCCCATTGCAGTTATAAACTCAAAAAAGGTTGGCGAGAAGTTCTCTATCTGAGATGCTGCCTCCCTGATTTCCTCCGTAAGGCTCACCACTTCTGACTCTGTAATTTGTTCATCATTAATCCTGATCCTTTCAGTAAAACTTGTAAGATGTGGCGACGTAAATAGTCCTGCTTTCAATCCTGCAGCCCGAAGTATGGATGCCAACATTGCTGATGTAGACCCCTTTCCATTCGTCCCTGCAACATGCACGGACAGGAAATAGTTCTGCGGGTTTTTAAAAGAAGAAAGAAGTTGCGTAATGTTATTAAGCCCGAGCTTGATCCCGTGCTTCTGGAGACCGTAGAGATAATCGATGGTATCATCGTAGCCCATAAATGCCATATTTTACATCAAACACAGTGAAAGTAAGAAGGGAGAAATAAGATTGCTTTGCCATGACAGGCATTAAAGCACAAAAAGACAATCAGCGAGAGGGTTAATATATCTCTTTTGAGATCGGCTACGAAAGAAATCCTATAATTTTTGTCAGGGTTTCTTTCAGATCTTCTCTGTTGACAACCATATCTATTAACCCGTGTTCAAGGAGAAACTCTGCCCGCTGAAAATTGTCAGGCAACTGCTGTTTCATTGTCTGTTCAATAACACGAGGGCCAGCAAATCCGATGAGACTCCTTGGTTCAGCAATTATTATATCTCCAAGCATAGCAAAACTCGCAGCAACCCCGCCAAATGTTGGATCTGCGAGCACTGAGATATAAGGGATCCCGTTATCTTTAACCCTCCCTATCACTGCAGACACCTTTGCCATCTGCATCAAAGAGAAAATCCCCTCCTGCATCCTCGCGCCGCCAGATGATGCAACGCTTATTAATGGTATTTTCTTTTCAAGTACCATCTCAGCGGATCTCATAATTTTTTCTCCTACAACAGAACCCATGCTTCCTCCCATAAAGGAAAAATCCATTATAGCAAAGACAACATGATGCCCGTTTATCAATGCCTCCCCTGAGATTACAGCCTCTTGAAGTCCACTCTTTTTTTGATTCTCTTTTATTCTCTCAGGATAAGACATGGTGTCTTCGAAATTCAGGGGATCCACAGGGACTATATCAGCATCAAACTCCATAAAACTCCCATCGTCTGCAAGAAGTTTTATCCTCTCTTTAGCGCTTATCCTGAAATGATAGTTGCATTTAGGACAAACCTTCAGGTTCTTATCGATCTCTTTTCTGTAGACAATCTCTTTGCAATTCTCGCATTTTACCCATAGACCTTCAGGGATCTTAACCTTTTTCTGTAATCTTGGCTCTTTTGTTTTTTTAAACCACATCAGATACTTATGACCTCCCCATCTTTGAGTATCCTGATATTAGACATCCTTAATCTTTTAATCTCGGCCTTAATAGTCTTAATATACTGGGGTTTTGGATGGGTTATGAGTATTTCGCCAGGGATTACTTTCATCTTTCCAATCTCTTTCTGAAGCAGTCCCGGGGTAAGATGCCCAGTCGCAATGGCCATAGCCCTCATCTTCTCCGGGAAAGAAACTTCGATGATAGCACGGTGTATTCTTATCTTACATGCCTTTTCCCATATAGTATTTGTTGGCCCCGTATCACCTGTATAAAGGAGTCTTTTCCCATTCTTATCTTCGATTATATAGCCGACTGCAGGGACAGAATGGTTGACCTTGTATGCCGTCACCTTATAATCGTTAATCATAATAGTTCTGCCTGGTTTTATCTCTAAAAATTTGAGCACAGCCTTCTCAGGGCTTGGTATCATCGTAAAATCCGGCCATACCTTGTTATTCAAAAGATTATTTTTCAGAGCCTTAAGCACAGGCGCAATTCCTATTACTGTCACATCGTGCCTCTTATTTTTTATGATTATATTGTCTGCAAGGAACGGTATCCCCCTTATGTGGTCGAGATGGGCATGAGTTACAACAATATGTCGTATCTTCCATTGAGCCTCCTCAGAGAGGGACGAACCAATAGTTCCGGCATCAAGCAATAATTTCCCGTCAATCAAAAAGCCCGGGGGATTAAATCCAGGGAATTCTGCTCCTGAAGAACCGAGAACTTTTATCTTCATATAAATATCTCCATTTCCTTCCAGGCTTTAAAAAATGCCTCTACTATCAATGGATCAAACTGTTTGCCTGCATACCTTCTGAGTTCCTCAAAGGCAGCCTCGGCACTGAGGGCCTTTCTGTAAGGCCTGTCTGTTGTCATGGCATCGAATGTATCAGCAACTGCAATAATCCTTGCTGTTAGTGGTATCTCGTTGTTCTTCAAACCATCTGGATATCCCGACCCGTCATATTTTTCATGATGACCCCGCATGCCTGGAATAACTTCTTTGAGCTGCTTCACATGGTTTAGTATCTCTGAGCCGTATTTTGGGTGCATATTCATCGCCTCAAGCTCTACAGGCTCAAGCCTTCCCTCCTTCAAAAGGACGCTGTCTCTTACGCCGATCTTCCCGATATCGTGAAGTATTGCGGAAAGCTTCAGATTCTCAAGTTCTGTCTTGCTAAGCCCCATCATCCGCCCTATGGCAAGGCTGTAATTCATGACCCTTTTTGTGTGGCCGCCTGTATAAGGGTCCCTCTTTTCAATTGTCTCTGCAAGCGCCTGGGCAGTCCCATAGAATGTATCCTTAAGCTCCTGATAGAGATTTGCATTTTCTATTGCAACAGCTACCTGGTTGGCAAGCGCACTGAGGATCTCCAGATCATCATTATTGAAATTATCTGACCGCCTGTTTATAGCCTGAAGCACTCCAAGGATTTTATCTTTTGTTTTTACAGGCACACATATCATATCCCTTGTGACAAACTCACTTTTGGTATCAGCACCCCTGAAAAATCTTGGGTCTGATTGGACATCGTGTATTATAACGGGCTTTCCATTTTCGGCAACCCAGCCTGCAATGCCTTCCCCTTTTTTGAGCCGTATCTCTTTAATCTTGTCTCCTTTATCGCCGAGGGCAACCTCAAAAAAAAGTTCCCCTGTATCACTATCTATCAGGATAAGGCTTCCTGCCTCGGCATCCATAAGTCTTGTGGCCGCTTCAATAGCCCGCTTTCTAACCTCCCTCGTATCGAGCGTGGAGTTAATCAATGCTGTTAACTCAATCAGGGTGTTAAGCTGGGTTAACTTTCTATCTAATATATTTTTTATCTTGCAGCCTCCCTCAGTTTAAGAAGAAAATCCTTCAGTCCTTCTTCTGAGTTTTCCTGTGCTTTCCTGAGTATTGCGCTCCCAACGATCACTCCATCAGAGATGACGGATACTGCCGCAGCCTCGTCAGGCGTTGAAACACCAAACCCAATTGCTATCGGCTTATCCGTGATTTTACGAATATTGTTTATTGATCTCTCAATCGAACCATCGAGCAAAAGCTGTGCACCTGTAATACCAGTCATTGAAACACAATATATAAAACCTCTTGATGCGCTTGCAACCTTTTTTATCCTATCTTCTGTTGACGTTGGTGCAAGAAGGAATATAGTGGCAATGTCTGATTTTTTCGAAAGCCTTACAAGTCCTCCTGCTTCGTCAGGCGGAAGGTCTGGAACTATAACTCCATCAACACCTGCATCTTTTGCATCTCTGATGAACAGCTCTTCGCCATATTTAAAAACAGGGTTGTAATATGTCATTAAAACAAGGGGGATATTGGTTTTTGTTTTTAAATCTCTTACGAGTGCTATGACCTTTTTCAATGTAACGCCATTTTTCAATGCCCTCTCTGCTGCCCTCTGTATGGTCGGGCCATCTGCCAATGGGTCTGAGAATGGCACTCCTAATTCAACAATATCCGCACCGCATTCCTCAAAAAGGAGAACGAACTCCTTTGTTTTTTCAAGAGAAGGGTCTCCTGCCATTATGTAAGGGATGAATGCCTTTTTGTTCTGAGTTTTCAGCTTTTTGAATGTTTTATCAATCCTGTTCACAGCTCTATCCCCTTAATACTTGCTACGTGCTGAACATCTTTGTCTCCTCTCCCAGAGAGGTTTACAATAACAATCTTATCTTTTGGAAGTTTTGGAGCAAGCTTGATTGTCTCTGCAAGTGCATGTGCAGACTCAAGTGCAGGGATTATGCCTTCAGTTTTCGACAGAAGTTCAAATGCAGCCAATGCCTCATCATCAGTGGCGTATGTATATTGAACCCTTCCAATGTCTCTCAGATAAGGATGCTCAGGTCCGATCGATGCATAATCCAATCCAGCAGAGACAGAGTGCGTTCCGAGTACATTGCCATCATCATCCTGAAGAAGATAGGTCTTGCATCCCTGAAAGACTCCAATAGAACCGCCTGCAAACCTTGCTGCATGCTCTCCTGTCTCGACTCCCTTTCCGCCTGCCTCAACTCCAATCATCTTTATATCATCATTCAAAAATTCATGGAATAATCCCATTGCATTGCTCCCGCCTCCAACACATGCAATTAGATAATCCGGCAGTTTTCCTTCTGCCTGAAGTATCTGTTTTTTAGCCTCTTTCCCGATAACTGACTGGAAATCCCTTACCATAGAAGGGAAAGGATGCGGGCCGAATACAGTTCCCAGGACATAATGAGTAGTCCTTACATTCGTTGTCCAGTCTCTCAATGATTCATTTATCGCATCTTTTAATGTCCTTGAGCCGACTGGAACCTCAATAACTCTCGCACCAAGAAGCCTCATCCTGAAGACATTCAATGCCTGCCTTTTCATATCTTCTGTGCCCATATATACATCACACTCAAGCCCAATGAGGGCAGCTCCTGTTGCAGTTGCAACACCATGCTGGCCGGCACCTGTTTCTGCAATAACTCTTTTCTTGCCTATTCTTTCTGCAAGAAGCGCCTGCCCCAATGCATTGTTTATCTTATGAGCTCCTGTGTGCGCAAGGTCTTCTCTTTTTAGATATATCTTTGCGCCTCCAAGACGTTCCGTAAATCTCTTTGCAAAATAAAGGGCCGTGGGTCTCCCGATGTAAGTTTTCTGAAGGTGTACGAGTTCTTTCTGGAAGTTTTTATCCTTTTTAGACTTCAGATATGCCGCCTCGAGCTCAATGAGTGCAGGCATAAGGGTTTCAGGCACGAACCTTCCGCCGTATTGTCCGAAATAACCTTTTTTCATCTCCTTCTCTCTCTCCCGCAGTTACAGTTAAGCCCGTGAGTGCAGCCTTCAAATGGATTTATGATAAGGCTTTTAGGGATAAACTCACCGCACTTGCAATCCCATCCGCCTTTGGCGTTTATCCCGGCAGGGTCAAGCTCTCTGCCGCATACAGGACATAAAGGTAATATGTCCTCAATTTTTTCAGATGTCTTCCTGTTGTTTTTATCCATAATTAAAGCATTATTATAGCACATAAGAGCCCTATACCCTATAAACCCATTTTATAGACACGGGGCTGGCAGGTGAAGAATTTTTATACGACACCTTATAAAAAAACATATGGGGCGATTTGAAGAAAAACCTTGATATTAAATCTATAAAGTTATGCCATATAAATATCCTGTCGATTATAAAAATTCTGAGACTGTCTGCCCTGTGTCGCTCTAAATAATACAGCTTTTTGCTTAACAAGAAAAAACTCTCGCCATCTATTATCAATTTGCTTTATACTTTTAATAGGGCAAACACAGTAAAGGAGACGGAAATGTGTGATATAAACGCATATATATTCAAAGACGGTAAAGAGGAGATATATCTCGAAAATGTTGACATAATAAGACCCGATCAGGGGAAGGTATATCTCAAAAATCTCTTTGGCGAGCAGAAGGTATTCGAGGGGAGCATAAAAGAGATATTGCTCTTAAAACACAGGATAATCCTGGAGAAAAAAACATAAATTGTTTAGTTCTTTAAATTGTTTTTAAAACCCAATTACAGCAACGTGGGCGAA
Organism: Nitrospirota bacterium; assembly: GCA_021824065.1. Taxonomy (GTDB): domain Bacteria; phylum Nitrospirota; class Thermodesulfovibrionia; order Thermodesulfovibrionales; family UBA1546; genus JAKALU01. The sequence goes on along the minus strand of JAKALU010000081.1, from coordinate 5,542 downwards.
GTTTATAAATGTGGAAGGGAGCACCCCGATAATAAGAACTGCTATTACTGTTATCGCGAGTGCAAGGCCTATGCCTGGCGATGTGGTAAGATGTACTGTCTCCTTTGGCTCTTTCATATACATATACATTACTATTCTCAGATAGAAATATGCTGATATTGCGCTGAATATAACCGCTATAATAACGACCCATGTGTATCCTGCATTTATTGCGCTCATAAATACATAAAATTTACCCATGAAACCTGCTGTTGGAGGAATGCCTGTAAGTGAAAACATGAACACAAGCATCAATGCAGCAGCCAATGGATGGGTTTTTGAAAGGCCCTCGTAATCTGTTATATTGTCACCTTTGAAACCTTCGGACCTGAGCATTATCACCACTGCAAATGCTCCAATGTTCATAAATGCATATATCAGCATATAGTTTAAAACGCTTGCCATACCATCATTTGTACCTGCTATTATTCCTAAAAGCATATACCCTGCATGGGCTATCGAAGAGTATGCAAGCATTCTTTTGATGTTAGTCTGTGAAATGGCAACTATATTCCCCACGCCCATTGTGAGTACTGCAACAGGTATAAGAACAGTTGCCCATTCTATCTTGATCGAACCGAATGCTACCATAAAAACCCTCCCGAGCACTGCAAAACCGGCAGCCTTGGGGCCAACTGACATAAACGCTGTAATAGACGTAGGAGCGCCTTCATAGGCATCGGGTGCCCACATATGGAAAGGAACAGCAGCTATTTTGAATGAGAATGCAACTGCAAAGAGGATCACGGAAAGCATCAGAACAGGGTTTGACGCAAGGCCGTTTTTAACTATATAGTCTGATATGGCTTTAAGATCTGTTGTACCTGTGAGCCCGTATATCATGGATGTCCCGCAAAGCAGAAATGCAGATGCAAATGCCCCGAGCAGAAAATACTTCATGGCAGCTTCATTTGACTTAATGTCGTATCTTATGAACCCTGCAAGTATATAAGTGCTTAATGCCATAAGTTCAAGCCCGAGATAAAGGACTATCAGGTCTCCTGCTGATGCCATAATCATCATGCCTAAGGTAGAGAAAAGTATCAGACTGTAGTATTCCCCAAAATTCACTTTTTCTACCGCGATGTATTTTACTGATATCAAAACAGTAAGAATGACATTCAGTATGAAAATAAGTTTAAAGAACATGCTGTAGCCGTCAGAGATAAACATGCCATTGAAAGTAGTGCCCAGAGAGCCTGAAAGCACATATGTAACTATTGCAATGCATATTATGCTCAGGAACGCAATTGTTTCTTTTCTCTTGATAACAAGGTCGGCCATGAGAACGATGAGCGCCAGACAGGTCATTACAACCTCCGGCATAACAGGTCTAAGGTCAGGCATAACAAATGGCATCATTTCAGAATCTCCATAATATTCTTCGCTATATTTATTTCATGTACACTTCCTGTATTTACCCTTTCAAGCAAATGGCGCACTGACTCATGCATGAACCCGAGGAATGTATTAGGATAAACTCCTATCCAGAATATCAGCAGCACCATTGGCAGAAGCGTAATTATCTCTCTCATATTCACATCATTAAGTCCAGCTACCTTCTGGTTTGTCTCCATGAAAAATACCCTCTGATAGAGCCATAGCATGTAACCCGCTCCTATTATTATGCCTGTTGCCGCAAGGACTCCTGCCCACTGGTTTGCTGCAAAGCCGCCAAGGATTATCAAAAATTCGCCAATAAACCCGTTTGTTGCCGGAAGTCCTATTGATGCCAGTGTGAATACCATAAAGGCCGCTGCATAAACAGGCATTACAGATGCAACACCGCCATAATCAGCTATCTGCCTTGTATGTGTTCTGTCATAAATAACCCCAACACTTAAGAAGAGAGCGCCTGTAACTATGCCATGATTTATCATCTGGAGTATTCCGCCTTCCACCCCCTGTGAATTCAGCGCAAAGATCCCCAGTGTTACAAACCCCATATGACTTACAGAGCTGTAAGCAATCAGTCTCTTTAAATCTGTCTGAGCAAGGCAGATTACTGCACCGTAAATTATGGCTATCACAGACAGTGTGAGCATAACAGGAGTCATTGCCTTTGACGCCTCAGGGAATAAAGGCAAGGAGAATCTGATAAAACCATAAGCCCCCATCTTAATTAACACTGCAGCAAGTATAACGCTGCCTGCTGTAGGCGCTTCTGTATGTGCATCAGGAAGCCATGTATGGACAGGGAACATAGGAACCTTGACAGCAAACGCTGCAAAAAAAGCCCAGAAAAGCCAGAACTGTAACTGGTATGGATATGTCTTTGTCATGAGTTCAAGTATATCGAATGTCTTCCCAGCATAAAAATAAAGAACGATTATCCCGACCAGCATGAGCACGCTTCCAATAAGTGTGTAGAGGAAGAACTTCACCGCTGCATAAATCCTGTTAGGTCCTCCCCAGACTCCAATAAGTAGATACATTGGAATCAGCATCGCCTCCCAGAAAAGATAAAAGAGCATGAAGTCCAATGAGCAGAAGACCCCTATCATCGCTCCTTCCATAATCAGTATGGATATGTAAAACTCCTTTGTCTTTGTCTTTATGGAATTCCATGAGATAAGAACGCAGAGTATCGTAATCAACGTCGAAAGAAGCACAAAAAGCACGCTGATGCCGTCAAGACCAAGATAGTAGGTAACATTCCAGGATGGAATCCACTCGTATCTTTCTTTAAACTGCATTAAATGGGTTGTTTTATCAAAATTAGTGAACAGGGGGATTGAAAGTGCAAAGGCTATAATGCTTACCAAAAGGCTTGCCCATTTTATGAGCGATTCCTTTGCCCTCGGCATGAGAAGAAGCAGCGCTGCGCCTGCTATCGGCAGAAAAATGAGTGCACTGAGTATCGGGAAACCTAAATTATTCATTATCGCCTGCTCCATTGCTCACTCCGTTGTCTGTCACCCTGAACTTGTTTCAGGGTCTCCGACTTTAATGGTTCCACCCTCATCGACTTTATTGGATGCTGAAATAAATTCAGCATGACATTTTCCCTCACATTTTGCATTTTTAATTCCCTCTCTATCTCCTCTACCGCAACAGCATCAGTGCAATTATGATTAACACACCTGCAGCCATAATTGCAGCGTAATGCTGCAAAAAACCTGTCTGGACTTTTCTCAACTGCTGGCTGAGTACACCAATTCCTTTTGGAACACCATTCACTATAGCCTCTATAATCTTTGCATCTGTAATCCCAATAAGCACTTTCTCTGATATCCATATCGTCGGACGGACAATCAGAAAGCTGTAAAGTTCATCAACATAGTATTTATTGAAAAGGACTTTATAAATAGCATTAAACTGCTGCGCAAGTTTTACTGGTATATCTGTCTTAATGAGATAGAACAGGGCAGCAAGACCTATACCGGAAAAACCTGCTATTACTGAAATGCCCATTACCATCCATTCCTCTGAATGCGTGCCGTGTCCTTCTGGATGGCCTAAAACAGGTTTCATGAACTCTGCAACCCAATTTGAATGTTCGATACCAAATATTCCACCGATGAGATTGGGTACCCCAACATAGCCTGAGAAAATTGCGCCGAGACAAAGCAGCACCAGTGGTATGGTCATAACCTTCGGTGATTCGTGGAGATGATGCTCCTGCTCATGGGTACCGCGGAATTTCCCGTGGAATGTAAGGAATATAAGCCTGAATGAATAAAATGCAGTAAGGAAAGCTACTATTGTACCTATAAGCCATACAAATTTGCCCACAGGGCTTGGACCTGAATATGCCATCCAGAGGATTTCATCCTTGCTGAAAAAGCCTGCAAACCCAGGCACACCTGCTATGCTCAACGAAGCAAGAAGCATAGTAAAGTATGTTACAGGCATATATTTTTTTAGACCGCCCATCTTTTGCAGATCGAGTTCACCTGCCATTGCATGCATTACGCTTCCAGCACAGAGGAATAAGAGTGCCTTGAAAAATGCATGCGTGTAAAGATGAAAAATACCAGCAGTATATGCTCCGACGCCGCATGCAAGGAACATGTACCCGAGTTGGCTGATTGTAGAATACGCTATTATTCTCTTGATATCGTTTTGTACAAGTCCGATTGTAGCTGAAAATAGGGAGGTTATCGCACCGGTTAATGCAACAACCATTAAAGCGGTTTCAGAGAGGCTGAATATTGGATTGCATCTTGCGACCATGAAAACACCTGCAGTAACCATTGTTGCTGCATGGATGAGTGCGCTTACAGGTGTCGGACCTTCCATTGCATCAGGAAGCCATACATGCAATGGCATCTGTGCTGATTTTCCTATAGCTCCACAGAAAAGGAGCAAGGCAATTAATGTCATAAGATGAACATCGTATCCGAGGAAATTTACTGTCTGGTTTGCAAACCCTCCGACCTGACCGAACACTGGCTCGTAATAGGTAGTCCCGAATGTAAGGAATATCATTATTACCCCGAGGCCGAAACCAAAGTCGCCGAATCTGTTAACAATGAAAGCCTTCTTGCCGGCATCGGATGCTGATTTCTTTTCAAAATAATAGCCGATGAGAAAATATGAGCAGAGACCAACACCCTCCCATCCGAAATAAAGCTGAAGGAAATTGTTTGCCATAACCAGCATGAGCATGCAGAATGTAAACAGACTGAGATATGCAAAGAACCTGTAATATCCATTGTCTCCATGCATATACCCAACAGAATATATATGAATAAGCATGCTGCAGGTCGTGACAACAATAAGCATTACCACAGTGAGCTGGTCAATGAGGAAGCCTACGGAGACTTTGAAACTCCCGGAGACTATCCATGTATAAAGGTCCTGATTTAAGGTCTTCCCTGATAAAACATCACCCAGTGTCATGACTGCCACAACCCATGAACCCGCAACTGCGAGGATAGACACCCAGTGCGCCTTTTCTCTTAAATATTTTCTACCGAGCAGAATATTTATCAAAAATGCTGCTAATGGTAAAAAGGGTATCAAAAGATAATTACTCATATCTTCCCTCTCTGTATACTGCCTACTGTATACTGTCTGCTATCTTTTCTCATCCCTTCATCTCCGTCATCTCATCCACATGTGCAGTGGTCTTATTTCTAAAAAGGGCTATGATAATTGCAAGCCCTATGGCAGCCTCAGCTGCTGCAACAGTAATAATAAAAAATACGAGTATCTGCCCCCTCATATCCTGCAGAAAGTGGCTGAAGGAAATAAGGCTGATATTGACTCCATTCAGCATGAGTTCAACTGACATGAACATTATTATGATGTTCCTTCTTGTCAGGAAACCAAAAACGCCTATCATAAAGACCACTGTGCTGAGCATTAAATACCAGTTTAAAGGGACCATAGCTCACTCCAAAAATTTGAAATTTGAAATTTGAAATTTGAAATTCTCATCAGCTCCTCGTCTTTCTCTTTGCAAGAACTATTGCGCCTATTATGGCAACAAGCAGCACCAACGAAGCTATTTCAAAAGGGAATAGGAAATCTGTATATAATATTTTCCCTAATGCCC
>JAKALU010000209.1 GCA_021824065.1 Nitrospirota bacterium | reverse complement strand
GACAACACTGATTCAAAAGAGATGCTGCTTAAGCAGGATGATTCAGTAAGGTTGTCCGCCAGACAAAGTTTTTTATTAAAGATTGGGAATGCAGGCGGAATCAAGCTGGTGCTCGATGGAAAAGAGGTCGGGACACCAGGGGAAAAGGGTCAGGTCATAACCCTTAATCTCCCACGCGAGGAAAATGTAACTCCAGGCAAGCCTCTGACAGAATAATTTCTATAACCACTTTTTCAAAACCCTTGCATTCAAAATAAATTTCTATTATTCTAATGCCATGATTGATTTTAAAAAGATCCCTGTATTCAGCACATTGAATGCCTCTGACGCTGATGAGGTAAAGCCATATCTTATGCCTGCCAGATTCAAGAAAAAAGAAGTCATATTCTCTGAAGGAGATCCATCTGACTGGCTTTATATAGTTACAGACGGCAAGGTCAAGATTACCAAACTCTCACAGGGCGGAAGGGAAATCATCCTTGAGATTATCTCGCCATTTGATTTCTTCGGGGGTGTTGCTGTGATAAGGGGGTTCCCCTATCCTGCTAATGCTATTGCGATGGAAGATACAGCAGCATTAAAGATCTCAAGAAGTAATCTTATGCGCATCCTCGACAGGTTCCCGAACCTTATGTATTGCATGGCAATGAACATAGGAGACAGGATTAAAGGCTCTCATGAGGCCCTCAAAAACATAGCCATCGAAAAGGTTGAATCAAGAATAGCCTCGCTCCTTATAAAACTTACTGATAAGACCGGCGTTAAAACTGATAACACTATTGTCATTGACATGAAACTCACAAAACAGGATATCGCAGAGATGGTGGGGACCACAGTCGAGACATCCATAAGGACAATGAGCAAGTTCAAAAAACTTGGCATAGTTGCAGAAAAGAGCGGTAAGATAATTATAAAAGATGTAAATAAATTGAAGGCGCTTTGCAGTTAAAAGCGCAATTAGCGAATTCCTTGACGAAGGGGGATAGACGAATAATTCGTCTACCCCCCTGAATTTGGTTCACACTTTTTATTCCGCAGCCTTTGCATAAAGAGTTGCAGTCATATTATAGAAGAACAGGAATATCGATAATGCCTCTACCACTCCGAATGCAATAGATAAGCCCCTATATATGCCTGCTCCGGGATTGTACACGCCGAGCGTATAGAACAACAGCATACCGACCAGACCAATGTTTGCAAGCCAGAACTGCAACTCTCCCAGCTTTGGGCTCTTTAAAAGCTTCCCTGCAAACCTTGGAAGTATGTGATAGCCAACTCCGTATATCATCATAGAGACCCAGCCGAGCAGCATAAGGTGAGAATGAACAAATTTAAGCGACATCAGAGACGGGTTCCCTATCATGCATATCCCCAGTATTGATGCCAATGCAAGATACACAATGCTCATTAAGATAAAGTTCTTTACGAATCTGTCCATAAATTCCTCCTGAAATTTTGTTTATATCTAAATTATATCAATAAAGAATGCAATTGCTATGATTAAAGTCATAAAGGTTCCAAAGTGTCATGCCGAGCTCGTTTCAGCATCTCCAGAATCAAAGGTATAGACCCTGAATCAAGTTCAGGCTGACAGAAAATTGAAAGCAATGTATCTTTCTTATCTTATGTTCATTTTATGATTTGTATCATAGCGGCAAGTTTCAAATCATTGTAAATTACATTTAATAACAACACTTAGAAGGAGGCAAGAATGAAAACAAATATCATTGAAGGGTGTCCGTCATGTTCCTCGGTCGGGGAATTGGCGGCTGAGAAAGAAGAAAAAAAGGATTACAGGCTTTCTCACTGGCCAATACAGATTAAACTAATGGGTACGGTTATACCGTTCCTGAATAATGCAGATCTTCTCGTGGCTGCTGACTGCACAGCATTTGCTGTTCAGGGCTTTCAAGAGAGATTCCTTAAGGACAAAAAGCTCCTGATAGGCTGTCCTAAGCTTGATAATGCTCAATACTATGTCGAGAAATTTACAGAGATATTCAGTAATATCCCTGTCAAAAGCGTGACATGCCTGAGAATGGAAGTTCCCTGCTGTGGCGGTATGACTGCTGTTTTAAAGGAGGCGCTTAACAGGTCAGGGAAGAATATTCCTTTAAATGAGACTATAATCGGTGTAAAAGGCGATGTCCTCGGCGAAAGAGTAGTCATCGGGTAAGAATAGGCATATGACAAAGGTCATAAACTTTTAAAGCTGTTATTGCTAAACTAAAATCCAGATAAGATTTAAAGGAGAAAAAAATGACAACGACAAAGAAAAAAGTTACAAAGGACACAGTGATAGGTGAGGTAATAAAGGATAGTCCTGCTGCCACAAAGGTAATTGAGAAATACTTTGGCAACGGATGCTTCACATGTCCTGGCATCAGGGTAGAGTCCATTGCATTTGGTGCAATGATGCACAATGTTGACCCTAACAAGGTTGTTGAAGAAATAAACGCTCTGGAGGAATAAGCGATGGAAATAAAATGTTTTGTCTGCGGAAAAACAGACAAGGAATCAGTCTATCTTAAATGCATCCATGAAGGGAAAGAAAAGTTCGTGTGCGTTAGATGCCTGCCAGTGCTTATTCATGGAGCACATTAATAAGGCATAATAATCCACTTAATACCCCTCTCACCCCTTTTCAGCGATGGCCAAGTCATCAAATTATAGCTTGACTTTCGCTCCTATTTTGCTATGCTTCAATTATAGGGGGTGAGAAAATATTTTAGTCAAGTTACTGGAATCAAATCTTTAATATTTTCTA
>JAKALU010000080.1 GCA_021824065.1 Nitrospirota bacterium | reverse complement strand
TGTCACCAACTTTTACGAATCTCTCGGGAGAGTCAGTGACATAAAATTCTCTTAGCGGCTTTGCTTTCGATTTCCTCTCTAAGCCCTCGCTTCTCAGGATTTCGCTTATCTTTTTTGTTGTTTCGACGGCAGAATCTATTAATCTTATATCGGACCCCATAACCTTTGAAATAACACTTTTTAGCAATGGATAGTGTGTACACCCGAGAACAAGGGTATCTATTCCTCTCCCTTTCATCTCATCGAGGTATTTTTCTGCAATCACCATTGCAATCTCTCCTTCTGTCCATCCCTCTTCAACCAATGGGACAAAGAGCGGACACGGGAGTCCGAATACCTCTGCACTGCTGTCAACAGCTTTTATTGCCTTTTTATATGCGCTGCTTCTGACCGTTGCCTCTGTTCCTATGATGCCAATCCTCTTATTTCTTGTTCCTTCAACCGCTGCCGATGCACCGGGCTCTATAACACCAATAACAGGGATGGGCACTGTCTTCTTTATTGCATCCAGACTGATAGAAGAGGCGGTATTGCATGCAATAACCATTAGTTTTATGCCCTTTGATACAAGGAACTGGGTATTCTCAAACGAATATCTCATCACTGTTTCATGAGACCTTATTCCGTAAGGGACCCGCGCTGTATCACCGAGATAGATTGTGCTCTCAGCAGGCAGCGCCCTGAATATCTCCTTCAGAACTGTAAGCCCGCCTATCCCGGAATCAAAAACTCCAATCGGACTGTTATTCAAACTTCCTCCTAATCTTACAGAGTATCAGAGTGTCAAAGATTCTTCGCCTCGGCGAATCCGCTGAGGCGGAAAAGTATCAAAGCCCTAAAACTCTGATAATCTGACTCTTTGATGCTTGATACCTCTGCCACTTACTGTCCACCCACTGCTGTCTGAGAAACTATCTCTCTAAGGGGATAAAGTATATATATATGTCCTCCGAGAGTTTCCATCTCCCTGCCTTCGATTAATATCTTTACATCAGTTATATCCTGCACATTTGATATAAGGCTTTCGTAGAATCCCTTTAATAACAGAAATTCTGCTACTGCATCTCCTTCGAAATTCCTCCTGAATTCATCTGACAGGTCAACGTAGAGTATGCCATCATCACTTTTATATAAACCGAGCAGCTTTGCGTCTCTGGGTATTCCTGAGATCTTGGCATTTACAGGACCCCTAAGGAATTCTCCTATTACAACCTCTGCAACAGCCATCTGTGTTGTCCTTCTCTGCACTCTCCTTTCCTCCATCTGCAACCGCCCATTGAAAGGATAATAAATTCTGAGAGTGAATAAATCATCTATTGTACTAAGCCCTTTTTCTACAACATCTCCTTTCACAGATGGTCTGTCCGGGGTGGAAGGAAACTTTTTTGAAAAATAAAAATAACCTCCTGCTATACCTGCCGCAAACAAGACAATAAAAATTACTATCCCCCGATATCTTTTACTGCGCATAATAAGAAAATCCTTTTATGACAGCCTCTGCAAGCCTTGCAAGGGTCTTCTGGTCATAACTCATAATCTTAAATGATGGCACCTCGATCAATATAGCAGGCGCCCCAACAGAATTAAGTATCGGGAGGGACATCTCTCTCTGGACAACATTAAGGTTAAATTCCTCTTTGATTGCCTTTCCTATATTTTCTGCAAGTGCTATGCTCTTTTTTACATACCGTTTCTGACGTGAACTCAAACTATATAATTCTGCTATTGACATTTCAGAACTCGTATCAGCAATCTCTGGCGTATATACTACAAAATTTTCTGATGCAGAAACATGAATGCTTAAAAATATCTCGGGCATTTTTTGGTTGGCAAGTACTGCCCTGTCTTTAAGAGACATAAACTGGTCGCTTCTTTTTGTGAGATAAACCTTCTTACCTTTCTTTATCAGTAAGCCCTCTATATCCTTCGCAATAGAGAGCGCAATATCTTTCTCTTTTAAATCATCGCTTATGATCCCGAAATCATATCCTCCGTGCCCCGGGTCAAGGACAAAAACCTTTTGCGATAAAACAACTTCTGACTGAGGTTTTGTATCCGTTGTCCCTTTTGATTTTGATGACAATATATCTATTACGAGCCGGGGCGGCGAAGACAGCCTCAAAACCTTTATCTCAAAAGGCTCCTTAATATTAATTATTAATACCCTGTCTTTTATTGAAGTTTCAAAATTAAAACCCTTCTGGGGCTTAAGATTAAAAACCGAAGGGAACTCAACATTTAACTGCATCCCTGACGAAAAAACATTCGCCTTTTTTATAAATGCCTCCTCAGACTCAAAAACCATGCGGACAACTTCTCCGCTTGAGGTAGACTGCTTGCCTGCCCTGGCGGTTACATCAGCCTTCTCCGTCCCGGCGGATCCCCGAGTCTGGCTAAAAACAACAACACCCAATATAAAAAAAATCACAGCGGTCAGTACTGTTTTTCTCATAATATATACATTTTCCATATATAAAGAATGTTTTGCAACTAAAGATTACAAAATGCTCAATTGGCAGAATTGATGCAAATTCTCTGGCGGTCCCAACGGGATTCGAACCCGTGTTTTAGCCTTGAGAGGGAGATTTAGCGGGACTTTACAAGTGCTTGAAAATACCAGATAACCCCTCTCAAATCAATGAGTTAAAGCACTTTTTTGTTTTGATATATTACCATAGATTTTGACGGTTTTTGATATATTTCTTTCACGATTTTTTCACGCAACAATAAATATAGATCAAGGAGTTTTCATTATTTACGTACACCCATTCGGGTTTCAAGAGGATCCAAGGAGAGAGGATACGTTTTTAAAACCAGCAGATAGATATAGATTCTTCTTAAAAACAAGATTTGTAGTAGTTGCTTGGACCTGCCCCCCGAAAATAGTGCCACTTGTAATTAGAGTGTAGCTATAATAACACACTCAAAGCAAGGAGGCAGCAAGATGAAGAGAAGCAGGTATTCGGAAGAGCAGATTGTGGGGATTTTAAAGGAAGCAGAGGTAGGCATTTCAGTAACAGAACTCTGCAGGAAGTACGGCATCAGTGATCAGACCTACTATAACTGGAAGGCAAAGTATGGGGGCATGGTCGCAAGCGATGTAAAGAGACTTAGGCAACTGGAAGATGAGAATAGAAGGCTTAAGCATCTGGTTGCTGATCTTACACTTGATAACCAGGCGCTGAAAGCGGTAATCACAAAAAACTTCTAAGGCCCAGGGCAAGGAAAGAAGCAGCGGCATACATTATCGACTGCTTTAGGCTGAGCGGGAGACGGGCAAGCGGACTTATAGGGATTAGCAGAAACACTCTCGGGAATAAGCCTAAATCTGACAAAGATCAGGCTCTCAGGCAAAGGCTAAAGGAGCTTGCCGAGAAACGCAGGCGATTTGGATACCGAAGACTGCACATACTGCTAAAGAGGGAAGAGCTGGTAAAAAACCATAAGAGGACAGAACGCATCTATAGGGAGGAGAATTTATCGTTGAGAGTGCGAAAGAGAAAGAAAATGGCATCACAATGCAGGGTGGAACTGCCAAAAGCAGAACGGCCTAATCAATTATGGTCTATGGATTTTCTGCGGGATGCTCTATATGACGGAAGGGCGATAAGGCTTTTACCGATAATGGACACATACACGAAAGAGTGCTTTAAGATTGAAGTGGATACATCTATTGGTGGGCAGAGGGTCGTAGAGATTCTCAGTCAGATATCATCAGTGCATGGGCTGCCTGAAAACATTGTTGTAGACAACGGCCCGGAATTTGTAAGTAACGCATTGGATGCATGGGCATATGAGCGGGGGATAAAGCTTCAGTTCATTCGTCCCGGGAAGCCTGTAGATAATGCCTACATGGAGAGCTTTAACGGGAAGTTCAGGGATGAATGCCTAAACCAGAATTGGTTCATGAGTGTTGAGCATGCCAGAAGGGTAGCTGAGGAATGGCGAATTGATTTTAATGAGGAGAGACCTCACAGCTCCCTGGGAGACTTAACACCGGCAGAATTCAGGAGACTTGAAGAGGAAAAAGGCGTTGGGGTACTCTAATTATGATTGGCACAGCAAATGGGGGCAGGTCCGAGTGAAAGTCCGTGTCCATCGCTATCCAAACGGGAATCTGGCAATATTTCACGGACATAGAAAACTGGCAACATATAATTCAAAGGGCGAGGAGGTCGGCAATTCTGATAAGAAAGCTGCCTAATATCAAATATCTACATACAGGACAGTTTATTTGCTATGAAACTGGACAATTCTATTTGTTGACAACAGTCTTTTCCGCAAATTCTTTTAAAGGCTTTATTCTCAATGGTTTTCATAGTTTCTAATTAAGCTGCAATCCTGTCAAGTTTTGATGCCTTTATCCCTGCAAGGATTGCCCTTGCCTCATTTGTCATATCAACTCCGTACCATCTGATTTCTTTCATCTGCCAGTAAACCATTGTCAATGCCCGCTCCTCATCTTTAAACCTTCCAATTCCTCTTACTCTTCTTCTTACCTCCAGAAAACTCCTTTCAACTGCGTTGGTTGTCCGTATTCTTTTCCAATGCCGGTAAGGATATTTGTAATATGTCAGACATAACTCTATGTCTTCCTGTAAACATTCCACTGCAGAGGGATATTTCTTCCCCCAATCTCTTTTAAACATCTCTATCGCTTCTTTTGCATGGTCGTATGTGCTGGCATAGAATATCCTCCTTAGAGAATCCTTAACCTTTGCCCTGTCTTCTTTAAGAACTTTATCTAAAACATTCTCTGTCCTGTGTTTTGTGCATCTCTGGATGTCAGAATTAGGCAATACCTCCTTCACTGCTTTCCCAAGGCCGGGACATCCATCTATCACTGTTAACAACGGATCACTCAGTCCCCTCTTTATCATGTCTTCAAGGAAGCCCTTCCATGCACTGTAGGATTCCTGGTTGCCAAGGGATATACTTACGAGTTCACGGCTTCCATCTTCTAAAAATGCCCAAGCTGCTAATATAGCTTCTTTCTCTCTTGTGCCAGCCCTCACTCCAAGCCTAATTCCATCAAGGATTAGGTAGATTATCTTCAATGACGATAAGTCTCTCTTCTTCCACTCATTGAATTCCTCTACTATCTTTTCTGTTATCCTTATTACGTTCTGATGGCTAAGTCCTTTTTTGCCCAAAAGTTTCGCTACTGATTTCTTCACTTTCCTTGTAGATAAACCATTCATGTACAGCAATGGTATTACATCCTGTACCTCCTCCATCTGTGTAACACGGGGAGGAATTATCTCTGAATGAAATGGACTTCCTGCATCCCTCACCTGTGGCATTGCTATCTCTATGTCTCCACAGCCAATCTTTATTGTCCTCGGCTTTACTCCACTTCTTGAGCCTTCTTGCCCATTGCGCCTCTCGTAATGGTCTCTTCCAAGAAATGCTGTAAGCTCCTCCTGTACTGCTACCTCAAGCATCATCCTTGCCCCTATCTTTGTCAGCTCTATTAATGGTTGCCTTCCTTTGAATTCCTCAAGATGTTTCTCAATGACTTTTTCCGACTTCTTTGATAAACTCTTTCTCATGGGTATAATTCTCCTTTCTCCCTTTTAGGGAGTTGTTTAACCTATTGAGAATTATACCCTTTTTGAAATTTGCAGAAGACATGTTACACTGTCCACTCTCGAACAAGAAACCCTGAAAAAGGAAAAAAGCCAGTCTCATCATCCCTCAGTCAGAGGGCGGGAGAGAAAAAGTGCGGAAGCATGGAAGCGGGGAAGTGTGGAAGTCTGATAGTGCGCAAGTTCAAAAGTCAAAAGCGCCATAGTCCCATAGAGCCATTAAATACATAATTGGTATAATAATTAGCAGAAAGGAGAGGAAAAATGGCAACGATAAATAAAGAGCTTGAGGCAAAAATTCGGTCCTTGCCTGATAAGGCTAAACTCGAACTCATTGATTCAATTCTGATGCAACTCGATAAACCGGATACTGAAATTGACCGCATCTGGGCTGAAGAAGCAAGGAACAGATGGAAAGCGTATAAGGCAGGCAAATTAAAAACTGTTTCTTACGAACAGGTTATGAGAAAACATCACAGCAGATGGGGACAGAAAAGGGGACAGGCTGATTTATCATAAGAATAATTGCCAATGCCAAGGATAGAGGTATAACCCAGGTTTCGAAGCCTATCAATTAAGGGGTCTTCTCCGTCGGATAGAACCTCGTAGACATACTAAATTATTAAAAGTTTTCTATTAGACTTTATAAGTTCTCCTACGAATCCAATTTTAATCGCAATTTTTATTCCAAAAAAATAGCCATTTTTTATCCCTATTTTATCCCTAATAAAATACCCTTTACTTTGTCTTCAAACTCGTATAACTTGAGTAGAGATTTTTTAGATTATAACCTGTTTTCTATTTACAGGAGGAAAAATGTGGAATGTTCTTAATCTGAGCAGAGGGAAAATATTAGTACTTGCCGTGATATTATTAATTACTAATGCAGTACCTGCCGGTGCTTTTTTCTTGCCTGACACAGGCCAGACAACCTGTTACAGCGATAAAGGGATGGGTAAAGTCATCGCATGTCCACCGCCAGAAGACCAGTTAGCCCAGGACGGAAGCTATATAATAAACCCACAGTCATATACCATTAACAGTAACGGAACAGTGTCTGACAATAACACATGGCTCATGTGGCAGCAGCAAGACGATGGTGGCTTCCGAACCTGGGACGGGGCAAATAGTTATTGTGAAAACCTGAACTTAGGAGGATATACTGACTGGAGGCTTCCAGCAAAGGAAGAACTTGAAAGCATTGTTAATTATGGTCAGTATAATCCTGCAATTGATTCTACAGTATTTCCCAATACAAAATCTTATAACTACTGGTCTTCCACTGCTTATCCCTCACGTAATGCTTCAGCAGCATTTTATGTTCACTTTGGCAGTGGAATTGAATTCTCGGATACTTGCACATGGAAGCGGCGCGCTGGTGGTGGGGGGTGGGGTGTTGAGTTTGAATACCTTCAAGGAGGGAATGTCAACTTTAACAATAAGACGAACGGATACTATGTCCGATGTGTTCGTGGAGGGCCGTTGGTTTTCGGCAACTTTATGGACAATGGTAATAGTACAGTAACTGATTTATCAACAGGGCTTACCTGGCAGCAAGGAGAAACCGAGTCAATGAAATGGGGGGCCGCACTTGGTTACTGTGAAGGGCTTTCTCTTGGCGGATATTCTGACTGGAGGCTTCCAGATGTAAGAGAACTTGAATCCCTTATCGATAACACAAGAGTTTATCCGTCAATCAATACAACGTTTTTCCCGAATGTTTATTCAGACAATTATTGTAGTGATTATCAATCATTCTTCTACTGGACATCTACCAGCAGTCCCTCCGATACTGATAATAAACTGACTGTATCATTCGAGCGTGGTTTTACTACAAGCCATAACAAGAGAGACAGGGATAACTTTGTGAGGTGCGTTCAGGGTGGAAACACTGCATTAGATAAATGGGAAATCAATGTAAATCCTTCGGCTTTAAATTTCGACTCTGTTGAGGCTGGTGGATATAAATCTCTGAACTTGACTGTTACTAACATTGGTATAGGGAACTTAGTGATTGAGACAATTACTGGACCATCAGTTCCTTTCTCAATCATCTCCGATGGATGTTCAGGTCAAACACTTTCTTCCTCAGCCTCATGTTCAGTAGCAGTGAAATTTGCTCCAACTGTTGAAGGGACATTTACAGGCGTGCTTACAATTCCTTCCAATGATGCAGATAATCCAAGCGTAACTGTAAACCTGAGCGGAACAGCCATGGTGCCATCAGCTACTATAGCTGGAACAGTTACGGATTCTTTCACAGGGTTAACTCTATCAGATGTCGTTGTAACAGTAACAGATGCCCTCAAGACCCATACAGTTACAACCGATGCAAACGGTGCCTACACTGTAACAGGCTTGGCTCAAGGGGGGTTCACTGCAACGTTAGAAAAATCAGGATATATTTCACAGACAGTTACCGGCACATTAACAGCCGGTCAGACTCTTACACTCAATATCCAATTGGCCCCTACGATACCACTATTAACAATAGCCATCTCATCTCCGCAGGATGGCGCTGTGGTAAATTCATCTCCGGCAACTGTCTCAGGCAATGTGAGTAACAATGCTATTGTAACAGTTAATGGCATTCAGGCATCTGTAAGCAATAACACCTTCTCTGCATCAATCCCTCTCAGTGAAGGGCAAAATACTATTACAGCATCTGCAACAGACCAATACGGTCAGACAGCATCTCAGAGCATAGATGTTACCTTAATGCTTCCAAAACCTCCGGTAATAGGCAATGTAGCAGTAAGCAACATAACCACTGATTCAGCTACTATTTCATGGACAACAGATCAAGAATCAGACAGTTTGGTTGAATATGGCACAACGGCATCATATGGAAGTTCAGAGTATGACTCAGCCTTAGCAACAAACCATAGCATCACACTAATAAATCTTATTTCCGGGACGACCTATCATTACAAAATCACATCAGCGAATGCCTATGGTTTGTCTTCGTATTCAGAAGACAATATATTTATAACCTTAAGCCCAATAACGATTACTATAACGTCTCCTTTAGATGGTGAATCTATATCCAGAGATGACATATTGGTCAAAGGAACTGTAACTAATACAACAGGCAATGAGACAGGCGTAACAGTTAATGGCGTAGTTGCAACTGTATATGGTAATCAGTTCATAGCCAACCATGTGCCATTAACAGAAGGCTCAAACACGATAATCATCTCTGCAACTGACACAGCAGGCAACATTGCAACAACTTCAATAACTGTGAATGCAGTTACAACAGGCAATTACATCCGACTTACATCTAATATAGAATCAGGCATATCGCCATTGGAGGTGACACTAAAAGTAGACGGCACATTTAGCTTTGATGAGTCAATCATAGGCGGCACCGGCCCTGCCCAGCCTGAATTCCTTTACACAAGCGCTGATGAATATAGAATAAAGATGACCGTGGAAGGAATATACTACCTCACAGTGTCTGTCACCGACATAAACAATGTAACTTACACAGACACTATTGCAATAGTGGTGCTCAACAAATCAGAGCTTGATACTCTTCTTAGAGGGAAGTGGGAAGGGATGAAGGGAGCAATGGCAGCAAAAAATATTAATGAAGCCGTAGGCTATTTAATTGGTGAATCAAGAGAACAATATAGTCAGGCGTTTAATTATTTATTAGACTCTTTGCCTGATATTGCAAATAGCATGCAAAATATTGAAATCATCTATTTGAAAGGCACGGTTTCAAAATATAGGATAAGAAGGATACAAATTATAGAGAATACTTCTCAAGAAATCACTTACTATATTTATTTTGTTAAAGACAATGATGGCATATGGAAACTTGAAAAGTTCTGATAAGGAGAAAAATATGAAATTCTTAATATCAACATTATTGTTGTTAATTCTCTTTCCTGCGTCTGTAGGCTGTACTCATTCAAACACATACGGGCCATATAACGGTAAAGTAATTGATGCAGAAACAAAAGAACCAATAGGGGGTGCTGCTGTTCTGGTTGTGTTCTATACAAATGAACCCGGACCAGCAGGTTCAATAACCCGATACGCTGATGCGATAGAAACTGTGACGGACAAGAATGGAGAATTCCAAATTTCAAAGCATAAAGTAACTTCTACAAAGTTTTTATATCTATTGGACAATCATGGCTATTTTACTATCTTTAAGCCTGGATATGGACATTATCCTGATTCTAAAGGGGTAAGCCCCATGTTTGTGCCAAATGGAACTTTACCTGAAAATCAATACGTGACTATTGAATTGCCAAGATTGAAAACAAGGGAAGAAAGACTTAAAAATACGATGATTAATCTGAGTTCTGAAATACCTACAGAGAAATATAAAAATTTAAATTATTTAATTAATCAGGAGCTAAATAATTTGGGTAGACCAGCTACGAAGGAGGAAAAATGATAGACACTAAATTTATAAAATTTATTATATTGATATCATCTATTTTTTTATCCATATTCATTGCCGAAGCTTATGACAATATCTATGTTCATCAAATGATTAATGGTAATGCCGCCCAACAGTCTGGAAACCTCCAAAGTACTTTTAAAAGTTTAGGGGTTAAAGATATTTTTGATTATGTTAATGGGCAGCAAATATGGAAATGGTTTTATGAAGGTGCTCGCCTCGAAGACGAGACCCATTGTCGTTCACGGAATCATTTCCATGATCCTTTAAAAACGTGGGAAAATGCAGGACTCAATAATTCTATATTAAACACTATATGTTCAACTTATTATCAAGAAAGCTACTCAGTTGATTCGTCTATTATTTGGGCTCAGAAACCAACTAATAATCTATATTCATGGGTAAAAGCAAGAGAATATTACTACAACGCCCTTACGAATAATGATAAAGACTTAAGAGAAGAGAATCTTGCAAAGACCTTCAGGTCGGTAGGGCAGGTAATGCATCTTGTGGCTGATTCTTCGGTACCTGAGCATGTAAGAAATGATGTGCATATATTACCTCAGGAAACGCCGAAAGAATGGCTGGCTTTCAGTGGCATTACTGTTGGAACCCCGACCTATGAAACATGGACAAAAGAACATTATGACAGATTAAACTATAGCGGCATAAACAATAATCAATCATTTTTAAATGAAGCTGTTTACAATACATCAGCCCCAATCCCAATAACTGCCTTATGGGATCAGGACAAATATCAGGGGAGCCAGCCTTCAAACTGGATTCCATATTCAGGCCAGATGGTTGGCCTTTCAGAATATACCAATGCAAACTATTTCAGTAAAGATACCACGCTTTATTCAGGAATATTCAATACATATCCACATCCATCACTAAATGATACTAATTTCTCAGACATAAAATTGTCTGATTTAGAAACAATAGATGCAGAAGATGGTGCAATAGACAGGAGAATTTATATAAGCAAAATCATAGGAGAACCAATCAAACATCTTGCAGCAATAAGTTATCTTCATTCTGACCTGCTTAACCTAAATATTTATACAACTACGAATTATCGTTTATTTTTTCTTGACGATAAATGTTTTGAAGAATACGCTTCACATTTAGTTCCAATGGCAGTAGGTTATAATACAGCCCTTCTTGACTACTTCTTCCGTGGCACGCTTGAAATCTCAGCGCCTGACAGCTATGTCTATTCTATCACTGATGGAAGCCAAACACCCTATAGTGATAGCTATGGAAACCTTCATCAGCAGTTCAGCCATATCAAGGCAAAGGTGAAAAACACAACGCAGAATGAGTACATACAAAGCGGTATCATTCAGGCTGTTGCAAGATATAAAGTAGTATCAAATTACATGCCCGACCTATCCAACTACCCTCCTGATGGAACAGTGATGTACGATATCCCTTATTCCTATTCCGTTTCATTGCCAAAGACCCTCATATCAGAGGAAATGGCTTCCATGAATGCATATCCAACAGAATTCACATTTGACTTCACCAATAACCCTATTCCTGCAGGCATTACAGATTTTTATCTTTATGTCATATTCAAAGGTACACTTGGTAATGAACCGGATAACGCCATAGCAGTAGGCATGAAAGACCTCATGGAACCTACACATCAGGTCTTCTGGAATCTTACAGATATGTTCTCATTGTATTATCATCTTTACACCTCAGAGCAGATAAAGGCCGACTCAAATCTCGCATCCCTGGTAGATTATGATCATGATGAGGTATTCAATGAAATAGATATAGGCGAGCCTTACATAGAGCCACATGATAAGACCTTGAAAGTCGCATATTTTGGAACATATCCTCCGCAACAGGATGTTACTCCTTTAGCAAATGTTCAACTTCCATCAGGAAGACATATAAGGCTACTGCTTCTCTTAGACAGGCAGGAGAATAACTACTTAAGGCTTATGTGGTCAGATAATGTATATAACAAAGAATCTTATTATGATTTTTCATTTTCAGGAGCACTGAGCCAGGAAGTGGATGGTATCTTCAAGTACACCTTTGCAACTTCATTCAGGTCATGGTTGGATTCTGATGGAATCACAAAAATACCCTTTTGGCAGCATTTCAGCCAGGGGGTACTTAATTGTGAACCTCTGACAGCAGATCATGAATGTACTTACCTTCAGGAAGAGTCTATACCTGCTGACCCAACACCGCATCAAGTTGAAATAAGTTTTCCCTGAGTGAGAAATAAAATTACAGATATACAGCCCGAACACTAACAGCAATGTAATCGATTTCTTGCAAAATTCGGGCTAAAAC
>JAKALU010000079.1 GCA_021824065.1 Nitrospirota bacterium | reverse complement strand
TCGGGGAATCGTCTCGAAGATCTCGAAAGAGAACATATCCTTAAAGTTCTCAAAGAGGCAGGTGGCCAGAAAGGTAAGGCAGCAGAAATCCTCGGCATCGACCCCAAGACCCTTTATAGAAAACTATTGAGTTATGGGGTAAAGGAATGACAATCAGTCATAAGTTTACTCTCTGGATCGTATCCATCATATTGGCTATTGGTATCTTTTCAACATACTTCTACTTCCGGCTGGAGATGACAAAGGAAACAAAAAGACTTGAGTCATTCGGTAGTACTATAGGTCCGGTTCTTGTAGAAGGGCTTAAAAATTATATGATGACCAGAGATTTTGATGTCCTTGATAAAGAACTGCATCACCTTAAAGGCATAAAGCCTATAAATGGGGTATTGCTCATCAACAGAGAAGGGATTATCAAAGTAGGGACAGACGAAAAGGTAATAGGCACAAGATTGGCCGATACCGACCCTGAATGCCAGCGGTGCTATGAGCAAGGGAAGAAGGGAGTTCTCAACAGGGAGAAGGGTGTATTTCAATGGATTCAGCCTGTTGAGAACAGACCTGAATGCTATAAATGCCATGATCAGAGGATAAAGAACAATGGATTTTTTGTCATAGATTTTTCCCTTAAAGAATTTGAAGAAGATATAAGGAAAGATATTGCAATGGGGCTCTTGATCTTTCTTCTTTCTCTCGCAATTATCGGCCTCACTATTATCGTGCTGTCAAAATCAGTCATTATCAAAAGACTCAATGCTACGATTAATGGGATAGAGAGATTTAAAGAGGGCGATTACAATACAAGGATCCCCATAAGAAGAAAAGATGAGATAACAGAACTTGAAAGCCTCTTCAATGAAATGGCAGAGACGATAAACGACAGGGAGAGGGAAAAGCAGCTTCTCTTTAAACAGATGTCCGATTCATATAATAAATGGGAGGCAACATTCGATAGTATCACAGATTTGATCTCTATCCATGACAAAGATTTCAATATTATCACAGCAAACCGGGCATTTAAAGAATACTTCAGCTTATCATCAGAGGATGTCATAAACAAAAAATGCTACGACTTCTTCCACGGAACTGATTCGCCAACAATAGATTGCCCACACTCAATAACATTAAATAACAATCGCCCGGCAACAGGTGAGATCCTGAACACCAAAACCAACAGAATTTTCCTCATCACAACATTTCCATTCCACTTCCCTGAAGCTGAGTTTTCAGGCTCAATCCATGTAGCAAGAGATATTACAGAGGAAAAAGAAAAGGAGATGAGGCTTATTATGAGCGAGAGACTCGCCTCATTAGGACAAATGGCATCCGGTATAGCCCATGAGATAAACAACCCGCTTGCCTCAATTGCGGGTTGCGCAGAGGGACTCCTGAACAGAGTTAAGACTGGACGGTTTGACCCCGTATTATTCGAAAATTATTTAAAAATCATTGAGGAAGAGATTTCAAGATGTAAAGATATTACAACAAGCATGCTCTCTTTTATAAGGAAGACAACCTATGAAAAGAAAGAAATCAACATAAATGAAGTACTTGATAGAACCCTTGAGATAATCGGCTTTCAGGGCAGACTGAGGGGGATTGAGGTGAAAAAAGATTATAAAGAGGGGTTGCCAGTTATCGTTGCAAGCGAAGGAGAACTGAGGCAGGTCTTAATGGCGATAATAACGAATGCCCTCGATGCCATGCAGGACAGGGGCACGCTCACAGTCGAAACAGGCGCACTCCCCCCATCCACCCCTTTAACCCCTCTGTATCCCCCCTTGCTAAAGGGGGGTGAGGGAGGATTTGTATTCATAAAAATCAGCGATTCAGGAATTGGCATCCCTGCTGAAAACATCAATAGAATTTTTGCTCCTTTCTTCACAACAAAATCCGAAAAAGGAGGCACAGGCTTGGGTCTTTCAATAGCTAAAAAGATTATTACTGAACATAACGGCAGCATACATGTTACTTCAGAAGAAGGGAAAGGCACCACTTTTAATATAACTCTGCCAGTCTGACGTTTCAGGCAATATGCCTTTACGTTAAGGTAAATTGCCCGACAAGATAACATAATACCTCACCAGAATTCCAATAAAATCAGTGTGTTAATTGCTGGTATTGGTCTTGCAACTTCTAAAAGAAATTTAGGCGTAGGGGAGGGAAACAAGATGAAAGAAAACTGTTGGGAGTTTAAAAAATGTGGCAGAGAGCCTGGAGGCAAAAAGGCTGAAGAATTAGGCATATGCCCTGCGACAACCGATGAAAGGCTTCACGGCATTCATGACGGGAAAAACGCAGGAAGGGCATGCTGGGTGCTGGCAGGCACCTTGTGCGGTGGAAAGGTTCAGGGTACCTTTGCACATAAGTATAAAAACTGTGAAATCTGCGACTTTTATAAAAAAGTAAAGGAAGAGGAAAACGGAAGTTATCAGTTATCGATCCTTCTCCTTAAGAGGCTGAAATAATATAGTTTCGGCCAACGGATTCAAGGCTTAACGCACATCTATTTGCACGGGCAGCAGTTCGCCTAAAGGGCAAAACAGTTAAAGATACAGCTAAAAAGAGGGGGAAGGTAATATGCCAGAGGATACCCGAATTCTGATTGTAGACGATGAAAAGAAAATTTTAGAAACATTCTCTTTGCTGCTTGAAGACCTCGGTTATTATGTAAAGACAGCTTCGAGTCCGGATGATGCGCTCAGCCTTATAACTAAGGATACCTTCAATATAGTCTTCATCGACCAGTTCCTCGGTCCTATAAAAGGACTTGACCTCATGCAACAGATGTCAGAGATAAATCCGGAACTTTATTATGTGGTAATCACTGCCAATGGGAGCACTGACCTTGCTGTTGAATCCCTGAAGAAAGGGGCATCGGATTTTATAACCAAACCTTTTTTTGTCGCTGACCTGATTAAGAGCATAGATTATGTCAGCAAGAAAAGAGAACTCGATAAACAGAAAAAAAAAGTGTTACTGACTCTTGAGACAAAGGTGAATGAAAGAACAGAAGAACTGGAAAAGATACATCTCGATGTTCTTTCATCCCTCGCACAGGCTATAGAAAAAAGGGACCTCGGCACTTATGGTCATTGTAAAAGAGTTTCACGCTATTGCGATATGATTTCATCAGTAATTGCGCTTGAAAACAAGGAAAGGCATTACCTTAATATAGCTGCTACTCTCCACGATATAGGCAAGATTGGCATAAGTGATTTCATCCTCGGCAAACCAGTAAGTCTCACTTATAAGGAATTACATGATATTAGAAGCCATCCAGTTAAAGGCGTGGAAATCCTCAAACCTTTGAAATATCTTGAACCAGCATTGCCTGCAATACTTCATCATCATGAGAATTACGATGGTTCTGGTTATCCCTATGGGCTGGCCGGTGAAAACATCCCCCTGCTTGCAAGGATAATCGCTGTTGCAGATACCTATGACGCCATCCTGTCTGACAGACCTTATCGTTCTGCAGCAAACCACGATGAAGCCATTAATGAGTTAATACGGTATTCCGGCAAACAGTTTGACCCGGATATAGTCAGCGCATTTGTAAGCAGTTTCCCAGACGCTATGGGTCAGAAGGATTTCTTAGCTTATAGTTTTTAACGTTGGCAGGGGGTGAGTAAAATGAAGATTATCATCCCTAATTATGAACTTGCAGAAAAGTTAGGGGAAGGGCCCCAGTCCATCGTTTACAAGGCCTTTCATAAAAAAAATCCTGCTCGGCTATTAACCCTGAAGATTTTAAGAGCAACATCATTATCCGAAAACCAGAAGGCATACATACGGCAGAAAATCGAGCATCTGAAAGTTTTACACGATAAGTATCTCATCCTTCCGATATCATTTGAGGAAAAAGGAGACGTACGGTTTATAACCCAGGACTACTTTGAAGGGATTCCTCTTAATGAGTGGGCAAAAAAGCAAATTAAAATTAGCCTCGATGATTTTTTCACCATTGCATGTAAACTATCTGAAACCCTGGATAAGGTCCATGAAGCAGGGATTATCCACGGCGGCATCAAGCCACATAATATACTGGTTCAGCCGAGAACCCTTGATATCCGTTTAATCGATTTTATAACGCCGCTGGATGTTAGAGATGTAAGCCATTTTATTTACGACCGATCATTTGTTGAGGGGACTCTGGCATATACCTCTCCGGAACAGACCGGGAGGATCAATCACAGAGTTGATTTTACCACTGACCTTTACTCGCTGGGAATAACCTTCTATGAACTGCTGACCGGACAACTTCCATTCATATCCACTGATCCCCTCGAATTGATACATTCCCACTTAGCAGAAGAAGCTCCGCCTGTACATGAATTGAATCCTGAGATCCCGGTTGTTTTAAGTAAGATTGTTGCCAGGCTGACCTTAAAGCAGCCTGAAAAACGCTATCAGAGCGGTGCCGGGCTTTTGTCTGACCTGAAGCAATGTCAGAATGAATATATAACAAAAGGCACAATCAGTGATTTATCCCTCGGAAGGTGCGACCAGTCCCACCGGATTGTCTTTGTCTCAAAGATGGTAGGGCGCGATAAGGAAGCAGAAGTAATCCTCGATGAATACAATAAAGCTGCTAAAGGCGCCTTCAGGAGCCTTTTAATTTCCGGTCTGCCTGGCATCGGGAAAACCCGCCTGATTCAGGAGCTTCAAAAACCAATTGTGAAGCACAGGGGTTATTTTACTTCCGGAAAGTTTGATGTCTACCAAAAGAACATTCCATATAGTTCATTGATTCAGGCGCTAAGGAATCTTGTGCGGACTTTTCTGACTGAAAGTGATGAAAGGGCTGCTAAATGGAAGGTAAAGATCACAAAGGCTGTAGGCGAAAATGGAAAGGTAATAACAGACGTTATCCCTGAACTCACAATTCTGATCGGGCCTCAGCCTGAAGTTAAACCATTACCTCCTGTGGAATCCAGAAACCGCTTCCATGATATTTTCGGCCGTTTTCTATCATGTCTTTCAAGCGAGGAACACCCCCTGACGATTTTTATTGATGACCTCCAGTGGTGCGATGCCGCTTCTTTTGATTTTCTGTCAAACATCTTTGCTGACTACAAAGAACACCCATTCCTCTTCCTTTTAGGAGCTTATCGCCACAACGAGGTGGATTCGAGCCATCCCCTGACGAAACTGATACAAAATGTCATGGGGGGCTCCCAGCCGCTGAAAGAGGTCAGACTGGGGCCGCTTGATGGGGTGCACTGTCATGAGATGGTATCTTATGTCCTTGATTCGCCCATGTCCCAAACAGAGGCCCTCGCCGGTTTCATTGCAAAACTTACAGAAGGGAACCCCCTGTTTGTGAGTGAGAGTCTGTCTTATCTCCATAATGAAAATTTGCTTTATCTGGATGAGAACCGATGCTGGCAGTGGGATATGGATAAAATCAGGCAGTCCAATATGCCGTCAACTGTAGTGGCGCTTTTCAGTTCAAAAGTGCAGAAACTGCCTTCTGACACTATTGAGCTTCTTGAATACTGCGCCTGCATGGGGAATCTTTTCACCCCTGATGAGATTGTTCTTGTAAAGGAAATTGCCTTGCTTGATACATTCGAAACATTAAAACCCGCTTTGGGGATGGGGCTTCTGATGGAGAGAAAAGACCAATTGCAGTTCGTACATGACAGGGTACAGGAGGCCGTCCTGAGAAAAATAGATAAGGAAAGACGGCGCAGGATACATTGGCAGATAGGGAACCGCCTTTTTTCAGCAATACCTGAAGGTGCAGACGTAGAAAAACTGGACAATGTCTTCACCATCGCAGCACATCTTAACCTGGGAAAGAGTGAGGTGCTGGAAAAAGAAATTTCTTACAGATTATCCGATATAAACTACCATGCAGGCAACAAGGCAATGGATTCATTGGCAACAGAAGCAGCCAATGAGTATTTCCGGCAAAGCCTTGAGCTTCTGCCTGATGACTGCTGGACAGCAGAGTATGACCGCACATTCAAGATATACCAGAAATTGGCTAAGACCGAACTGATGTGCGGAAGATATGAGAGTTCTGAAAAACTTCTCAATCAATTGCTCGACCATGCCAAAACCGACCTGGATAAGGCAGAGGCGCTGGCTGAACAGACAACCTCGCTCTCATCAATAGGCAACTTTATAAAGGCCATTGAAACCGCTAACAGGGGGCTTGCATTTTTCGGAAAATCCATCCCTGAAGATCCACAGCTTGCAGAGAAAAAACGTGAGCAATTGATGAATGAGATAAATTCCAAACATACCAATGTCTGGGATGCTATCCTGAATATGCCTTTTACAACTGAAAGGAAGAGCAAGATTGAACTTGCTTTTTACAGTGAGCTTATCCCTGACCTTTACATGTCCGGCCTTGTGCCCCAGCTCTATCTTTCGGCTGTCCAATCTACACAACACTGCCTTGCCGGCGGCATGGATGAGTCAGTAATCTATTCATTTTCTATTATGGGTCTTTATCTTGGAGAGCAGGAAGAATTTAAGCAGGCATTTCGTTATGAAGACCTTGCTCGTGACCTGTCTGAAAAATATCCGAACACCTTTGGAGCAACGCGGGGGATGAACGGTGTTGTGTGGTGCAATGCACATTCGAGGAGCCATCCCGAAGAGGTGGTTAAATATTGCCTGAAATCGATTCAATGCGGGAAGAACTGCGGCGACCTGTATAATGCAGGTCTTTCTTACGGCCCTTTGATGTGGAACCTCCAGGTGCAGGGAAATAACCTGTTGACTATTGAGGATTATGCAAGGGAGTGTTTCCAGTTTTCTCAAAAATATAATTTATCATTCTCTGTTGGTCTTGCCGAGGCAATGCAGGCTGCATGGATTGCACCGATGAAGAAAAATTATGTGCCTGTTCCCATGAAGGAGAAGATTAAAAAATGGGAAGGGGAGAACCATGTTGCCTCAGCAGGAAGCTATTATGTCCACATGGCCTTGTCCGCTTATTATTTCGGCGAATATGAAAAGGCTGAAGAGTATCTACAGGAAGTCAAAAAATATCTCACAGGACTTACAGATAACGTGCTAAAGAGACAGTGGTATGTTTTTCAGGTGCTGAACGCTATTAAATTATATGAGAGAGGAATCGCTCATAAAAGCAAGAAGGAATTGCTGTCTCACATAAAACCGATTATAAAGAGGCTCGAGATGTGGGCTAAATTAGGACCTCTATTAAGACCATATCTTGCCTTTGTTCATGCTGAGATGGAAAGAGTCGCCGGCGATTTCAGAGAGGCAAGGAGTCTTTACCTCGATGCCATAGCCATAGCCCATGAACAGAGATACACAATGCTCGAAGGTCATCTTAATGAGTGTCTGGGGGAACTTCTCAAGGAGGCTGGACAGGGGACAGTGAAGGTCTACTTCTCAGAGGCTGCACGTCTGTATAAAAAATGCCGCGCTGAACGTAAAGAGATATTCCTGATCGAAAAACATCCGGAATATTTCGAGGAAGAATACCCTGCTATGCGGGTCGAGGCAGAACCGTCTGCATCTTATACCCTCCCATCCCTTGATGTGGATTATCTGATGAAATCCTCCATGCTATTTCAGCAGAGATTAACCTCGATGCACTCTTGAAAAAAATCATGAATGTGGTGCTTGAAGCATCAGGGGCACAGCACGGCTATCTCCTGATTAACGAGTATGGCAACCTGTTTGTGCGCGCTGAAAGTCATATTACTGAAAAGGATACAGTCCAGACCGTCAAGAAAAATATAGAGGATGCTGAAAATGTTTGTAAGGCAATTGTCCGTTATGTGCATAGGACTAAGGAGAAAGCGATACTGAACAATGCATCAGAAGAAGGCATGTTTAAAGACAACCCTGAGGTGCAGGAGATGGCTCTTAAATCAGTGCTGTGTCTTCCTGTTATCAAGCAATCAAGGCTGATAGGTATCCTGTATCTGGAAAACCGTTTGTCTGATTCTGTTTTCACATCAGAGAAGACACAGATGACCGAGCTTCTGACCTCACAGGCAGCAATCTCTTTGGAGAATGCCATGCTGGTAAATGAAATGAAAAAGGCAGAAGATGTTCTCATGCAGCACCGTGAACATCTTGAACAGATGGTTGAAGAACGCACCCGCAAACTTAGAGAGGCCCAGCAGAGTTTAATAATGGCAGAAAAGCATGTTGGTCTTGGCCGTCTGGCTGGAGGCGTAGCTCATGAGATAAAAAACCAGCTTGCCCCTGTGCTTACCGAGGCCCAGAGGATCATAGGCCGGATAGAGGGTGGAAAAGAACTTTCCACTCAATACATAATGGAGCGCGTAAGAACAATTGAAGAGGCCACCCGTACTGCTAACAAAATTACAATGGCCTTGCTTGACTATGCCAGAGAAAGCAGGCCGGAATTTTGCCGCTATAATCTCAGGGATTCCATACAGGGAGTCATAGCCCTTTACCAGTCTGATTGCAAACGGGCAAATGTCCAGATAACACTTGAAGAAGTTGAGGTTGAGGAAATATTTGCAGATAAAAGACAGATAGAGCAGGTCTTAATTAACATGATTAACAATGCCTTTGAGGCAATCATCGAGAAAGGGAAAGGCGGGACGATAAATATTTCAGCTAAGAAGGAAGCATCGAACATAGTCATAAGCATCCGTGATACAGGCATAGGCATCCCGAAAGAAAACAAGGGAAGGATATTCGACCCATTCTTTACTACAAAGGCCCCTTTGGGTGTGGGCCTTGGCCTGAGCGTAAGTTTTGGAATTGTAGAAGGACATGGCGGGAGGATAGATTTTGATAGTGAGATGAATGTTGGCACCTCATTCAATATCTATCTGCCCCTTAAGGAGGAAGGGAAAAATGCCATCCTCGTATAGAATCCTTGTAGTCGATGATGAAGAGAAGATAAGGAAGAGCCTGAGCGGTCTGCTCGAGGAACATGGCTATGAGGTAATGGCAGTTGAAAGCGGCGTGGAATGCCTGCGAATGATGTCTGCCCAGCACTTTGACCTTGTGATCCTGGATATCGTTATGCCGGAGATTAGTGGAATCGACGTGCTGCGGTTGATCAAGGAGAAATATGATGACACAGAAGTAATAATGATTACTGGCTATGCTGATAAGGCAAAGGCAATTGCCACATTCCGGCTTGGCGCCTATGACTTTATTGAAAAGCCTTTTGAGTCCAAAGATATAATAAACACCATTGCCCACTGTCTGACACAACTCGATCTGAGAAAAGAGATTGTTGAAGAAAAGGAACGTCTTCTGGTAACTCTCCGCTCCATTGGTGATGGTGTTATCACAACCGGGATAGACGGGAAAATAGTTTTAATCAATAAAGTAACAGAAGAGCTCACAGGCTGGACACCGAATGAGGCTTATGGCAAACCCCTCACTGAGGTCTTCCATATAATCAACGAGAATACCCGTGAAAGACCTGAAGACCCTGTTGCAAGAGTCATCAGAACCGGTTTGATAGTAGGGCTTGCCAACAATACTGTTCTTATTGCTAAGAATGGGACAGAGAGGATAATAGCTGACAGCGGTGCGCCCATCAAAGATGACAAGGGAAATATCATCGGTGTGGTTCTGGTCTTCAGGGACATCACCGAGCGCAGAAAGGCAGAGGCAGCGATGATTGAGAGTGAGGAGCGCTACCGCATACTGTTTGAGAACGCCCACGACATGATACAGAGTGTAAGTCTGGATGGACATTTTATCTTTGTTAATAAATCATGGCTGAAGACCACGGGCTATACATTCGATGACCTTAAGACAATAACACTATTTGATATTATCCATCCAGACTATATAGACCACTGCACAAAAATCTTTGGAAAAGTAATGTCTGGAGAACCCGCGAACAATATAGAAGCGATTTTTATTGCAAAGGATGGACATCTGATCGATGTTGAGGGGAATGTAAATGTGCGTTTTGCCAATGGAAAGGTAATCGCCACTCAGGGAATATTCCGTGACATTACCGAGCGCAAGAAAATGGAAAAGCAAATTATCCACACGAAACAGCTATGGGAAGATACCTTTAATACAATCACCGATATGGTCACTGTACATGACAGTGATTTCAACATCATACTCGCAAATAAGGCAGCTCAAAGGATACTCGGCCTGCCATTTTTAAATATCGATAAAGTAAAGTGTTATGAATATTACCACGGGACAGAGTGCCCACCTTCAGGCTGTCCAAGCTGCCTGTGCCTTAAAACAGGGCTGCCTGCCTCTTCAGAAATGTTTGAGCCCCATTTAAATATGTTTATCGAAATAGACGCCTTACCCCGATTCGACAGCAATCATCAGGTGATAGGATTGATACACGTTGTACGCGATATCACCGCGCGTAAGAAAACAGAGGAAGAGAAAACCAGGCTGGAGGAACAACTCTTACATGCACAGAAGATGGAAGCCCTCGGGACATTGACAGGCGGCATTGCCCATGAATTTAACAACATCATCACAGCGATAATAGGCTATGGAGAATTTTTACAGGATGAAATAACAAAAGATGCCCCATTAAGAAAATACGTAGATATGATAAGGGTTTCAGCAGAAAGGGCAGCTAAATTGACACAGGGTTTGCTGGCATACAGCAGAAGGCAGATAGTGCATCTTGAGCCTGTTGATATAAATGAAACCGTAAAAGAAATAAAGAGGCTTTTATCTGGCATTATTGATGTGAATATAGCATTGCGAGTATTGCTGACAGAAGAAAAGCTAACAGTAATGGTGGATAGAGCACAGATGGAGCAGGTATTTATGAATCTCGCCACAAATGCAATTGATGCAATGCCTGAGGGAGGAACTATAACTATAACTACTGAGCTTGTGCAGTTGGACGAAGAACCTATAGGGATGCAATCATATATGAAACCCGGGAAGTATGCCCTTATCTCGGTTTCAGATACAGGAGTAGGTATGGATAAAGAGACTACAGAAAAGATATTTGAACCTTTTTTCACAACAAAAGATGTAGGAAAAGGGACAGGTCTCGGGCTTTCAATGGCTTATGGAATTGTGAAAAGACACAATGGCTATATAAACGTATATAGCGAGCCTGGCAAGGGCTCAATCTTTAAAATATATCTTCCCATTACTGAAGTTAGCATCGAAAAAGTACAGATACCGCCTGACTCAAAACCGGTAAGTGGTAAAGAAACAGTGCTTGTTGCAGAAGACGATAAAGAGGTTAGAGAACTCACAAAAACTGTACTTGAGAGGTATGGCTATAATGTCATAGAGGCAATCGATGGTGAGGATGCTATTGAAAAATTTACAGGGAATAAAGACAGTATTCAACTTCTCCTTTTTGATGTGATGATGCCTAAAAAAACCGGCAAAGATGCCTACAAAGAGATCAAGAAAATTAGACCGGATATTAAAATTATCTTCTTAAGCGGGTATACGACCAATGAAATTTCACAGAAATCTGGACTCCTCGAGGATAGATATACCTTTATCTCAAAACCCATTTCACCTAAAGAGCTTTTAAAAAAAATAAGAGAAGTTCTCGAAAATGTGAAATAAAAAGAGTCTAATAAGACTCTTTTTTTATCTTCAGCATCAGCAGCGTTATTGTGCCTGCCATAAAGAGTATTCCGCCTATTAATGCCCATATTGCACCTGGCTCTTTGCTCACTTCCAGCAAAACTGCCTTAAAAGGATATGGCCGAATATCTTTAAGGTAGATTCCGAGCCCCTTGTAAAAGGATGGAGAATTTGGCCTGAGAGAATCATCTTTTATCTTTTTGCCATCAGAGAGATATTCGATATTTGCTGTCCAATCCTTAATATATCCTGTAGGGCTAATGTCTATCTGTAAATCTTTTACCTTTAAGGTCAGATTGTTTGGCAGGACAAAGACCGATCCCTCATAGGCAACCGCAGTGCCCTTGAAACTGCCTGCGGCATCGAGAAGATGCGCAAGGAGTATGAATAAAAAACCTATATGTATTATCTGAGGCGAGATTATTAAAAGCCATTTTCTATGCTGCCTCTTTTTAATCAGAGATTCAATACTGCATATTATTGTATTTGCTGTAAGCAGGGAGAGCAAAATAATAGAGCCATAAAGCCACCATGTTATTCCTGTAGGATTTTCTCTCAACCAATCAAATAGCGGTATAGAATTGATTGACGAAAATTCCGGTTTTGATGGCATTATAAATGAACCGTATAGGAGCATGAGAAGCAGTGCGAGGAGGAGCCAGATGGCTGTTCTCAACGAAAGAAAGAAACTAAAAATTTTAGAGATTACAGTTTTCATTATTATCCAAAAATGGTTACAATAACTCCCCCGTCCCCTCTTAATTTAAGAGGGGAGTAAGGGGAGTTACTCAA
>JAKALU010000208.1 GCA_021824065.1 Nitrospirota bacterium | reverse complement strand
GGGAATCCAAACTCATAGAATACAAGCTTGATTATTCAGAAAAAGGCTTCTGGCCTTCTGATAAACCAAAGAGTGTCTTATACACTATAGCTGTCTGCTCCGATAAAGAAATAACCGATCAAGCAAATTCAATTTTAGTTGACCTTTCCGAAAAAATATTGAAACTCAAAGACCAGCACATAGCTAATATCGAGAAAGCTATGAGGGATAAAGATTTTCATATAGGGAATCTCGAGATTCATGCAAAAAAACTCGAGACTCACGCAAAGAATCTCGAAGCAGCCATAAAGGAAAGGGATACCCATATAGGAAACCTTGAGCCCCATGCAAAAAATGTTGAGACGTATGCAAAGGACCTTGAGGCAGTCATAAGGGAAAAAGATAAATGGATAGGGAATATTGAGACCCATGCAAAAAATCTTGAAGCTTATGCAAGAGATATTGAAGCTGTTGTGAAGGGCAAAGATACAGAATTAAACAACGTATACAATTCTACCGGCTGGAAGACGTTGCTTGCTTGCTATAAACTTAGGGATAAAGTCCTACCACCAAATTCGAGAAGGAGGGTTTTAATAAAGCGTCTTTACAATATTATTGTAAAATAAGAGTGTAAAATTTATAATTAATACCATAAATAATTACGTCACTATAATTCTCAGAGGAAGGAATATCTCCGTGGCGGGATACAGAGTCGCTAAACTGAAAAGGCAAAAGATGGAGCTAATCTACCATATTCATTCCAGCATAAAGCTATAGAGAATTCAAATTTTAAAGTAACCATAATCATAAAAGTGTTCAAAAATAAGATTTAATGAATAGAAAGCAAGATAAGGATTTGACAGCATATGATTACTATCTTCTCGCTCTTAAGGAGTTAGAAGATAGTGTTGATATTCGAAGAGATAAGGCAAGGACTTTTCAATACAGGCCCAAAATCAGCATAATAACCCCTGTCTACAATACCGATGAGAAGTGGTTAAGGCTTGCGATAGAGTCTTTGATAAATCAACTTTATGATAACTGGGAGTTGTGCATTGTTGATGGCGGTTCTACTAAGCCATATATCAGGGAGATTTTAGAGGAGTATACAAAGAAAGACAATCGGATAAAGGTAAAATTTTTAAATGATAATAAGGGGATTGCAGGTAATTCGAATGAGGCATTATCACTATCGACTGGCGAGCTTATCGGTTTTTTAGACCATGATGATGAATTACATCCTGATGCTCTCTATGAGGTTGTTTCATT
Source organism: Nitrospirota bacterium (assembly GCA_021824065.1). Taxonomy (GTDB): domain Bacteria; phylum Nitrospirota; class Thermodesulfovibrionia; order Thermodesulfovibrionales; family UBA1546; genus JAKALU01. The sequence continues at coordinate 1,571 of JAKALU010000208.1, read as the reverse complement.
ACTGAATGAAGATAAAACTGTGGACTTCATTTATAGCGACGAGGACAATATTACTCAAAATGGCCGGAGGTTTGAACCACATTTTAAACCTGATTGGTCACCTGATACTTTCAGAAGTTACAACTATATATGCCATTTTACTGTTATCAGAAAGGCGATTGTTGATGCGGTAGGAGGTTTCAGAGAGGGATTTGATGGCTCTCAGGATTATGACCTCTTTTTAAGGGTTGTCGAAAGGGCAGAAAACATTGCCCATATCCCGAAAGTACTTTACCATCAGAGGAGCCAGGAATCTTTAGTTGCTAAGAGTGTAAAGGCAGAATCGTACGCTTCTGAAAGTGCTAAAAGGGCATTAAAGGAACACATCCGGAGAATCGGCTTAGATGGAGAAGTGTACGAAGGTCATTCTTTTGATTTTTATCGTATTAAATACCGAATTAATAATTCCCCAAAGGTCTCAATAATAATTCCAACTAAAGATAAAATTGAGGTGCTGAAAAAATGTATAAACTCGATTTTACATCGCAGTTCTTATGAGGACTATGAAATTTTTATAATTGACAATCAAAGCACAGAAGAAGAAACGCTTCACTATTATGAAGAACTTGAGGATAATCAGAAGATAAGGATTTTAAACTATGATAGACCCTTTAATTATTCCGAGATCAACAACTATGCTGTTTCCATGATAAATTCAGGATACCTGGTTTTTTTGAACAATGACACCGAGGTGATATCTCCCGACTGGCTTGAAGCGATGCTTGAATTTGCTCAGAGAAAGGATGTTGGTGCTGTTGGAGCCCTTTTGTACTATCCTGACGATACGATCCAGCATGCAGGGGTAATTTTAGGTATAGGAGGGACTGCAGCCCATATTTTTTGCAGGTTTCCAAGGGACAATAACTCTGGTTCTTTTTCGAGGCACAAAATTATTCAGAATCTGAGTGCTGTAACGGGTGCCTGTTTGATGATGAGGAAAGATACTTTTGAAGAAGTCGGTGGATTTGATGAGAACTACAGTCATGCCTTTAATGATATTGATTTGTGCTTAAAAATCAGAAGAAAGGAATACCTCATAATATATACACCATATGCAGAACTATATCACCATGAATCTTTAAGCAGGGGGCGTGAAGATACTCCTGAAAAACTGTTAAGATTTGGGAGAGAGAGGAGGCTCTTACGAAAGAAATGGAATGATATTTTTGAAAAGGGAGACCCCTACTACAATCCCAATCTGACTATCTGCAGAGCAGATTTTTCCATAAAAGATATGGATGAACTGTTTGGGCATGGTATGCAGATACATAGTCTAAACGTAGCGTTATGGGAAAAGGATGTCCAGATACACGGCCTCAAGACGGCTGCATGGGAAAGAGACGCACAGATACATGAACTCAAGACGGCTGCATGGGAAAGAGACGCACAGATACATGAACTCAAGACGGCTGCATGGGAAAAGGACGCGCAGATACACGGCCTCAAGACGGCTGCATGGGAAATAGACGCACAGATACATGAACTCAAGACGGCTGCATGGGAAAAGGACGCGCAGATACATGGCCTCAAGA
>JAKALU010000078.1 GCA_021824065.1 Nitrospirota bacterium | reverse complement strand
ATCTTGTCAGGTTTTCTTTTGCTGAGGGTAGGTTTTCGATATTAAAGAATCTGTCGACAGCGCGAAGCAGGGCATCAAGTTCTGAGTACAGTTCTCTATGTGCCTCTTTCGAAACCGAAACCCAATCCTTTTGTTCTTTTTTCTGTATCACCGTTCACCAGATAAGTTATAAGTTAAAAGTTGAAAGCGAAAAGTTTTAAAACTGTAGTTATTCACAGCATTAACTGTAGTTATTCACAGCATTATCAGAAAGGAGATTTATTTTTTAGGCACATGAATCGCCTCATTGTGAGCATCTTCAGATGCCTCCATTATTCCCTCTGATAGTGTAGGGTGCGCATGTATTGTCTCTGCAATATCCCTGACCTTTAGTCCTGTCTTAATAGCAACTGCTCCTTCATGGATAAGGTCGGATGCATGCGGTCCGATGATGTGCATACCGAGAAGTTTATCGCTTGCCTCGTCTGCAATCACCTTTATAAATCCGGCAATCTCTCCCATTGCATGAGCCTTGCCGAGCGCCCTGAATTGAAAATGTCCTGTCCTTATTTTAATGCCTCTCTCTCCGGCCTGATGTTCTCTGAGTCCGACAGAACCTATTTCAGGCGATGTGAATATCGCTGCCGGCACAACCGAGTAGTCTATCTTTTTTTCAACCCCGCATGCATTACATGCTGCTATAATCCCTTCTTTGGATGCCATGTGGGCAAGGAGAATACCTCCTGTAACATCCCCGACAGCGTATATGCCTCCTATATTTGTTTCCATTTTTTCGTTGACTGCGATTTCTCCCCTCGGGCCTTTTTTAACCCCCACTGCTTCAAGCCCTATGTTCTCTGTGTTGAGCGACCTGCCTATTGATACAAGAAGTTTTTCAGCTACAAGCTCCCTGCCGTCAGAAAGTTGAACATGAATACCGTCATGCTTCCCTTCCGCCTTTTCCACTTTTACACCTGTGAGGAGCTTTATCTTTTTCTTTTTAAGCTCTCTTTCGAGGAGTTCTGATATTTCAGTGTCTTCTGTAGAGACTGCTCTCGGCAGCATTTCCACCATTGTGACCTCTGCTCCCAATTCCCTGAATATACAGGCAAACTCACAGCCGATAACACCTGCACCTATGATTATTAAACTCGACGGGATGGTTTTTATATTCAATGCGTCATCACTTGACAGGATGTGTTCCCCGTCGAAAGGGAATATGGGAATCTGGGCAGGTCTCGAACCCGTGGCTATTATTATCTTGTCTGTCTCTATTATATCTGTGGTGCCATCTTTTTTCTGAACCTCCACTTTCTCAGGAGTAAGTAGCATACCCCTGCCTTCGATGAGGTTTACCCCCCAGCTTTTAAATAGGGAGCGAATGCCCTTTACCTGGGTAGAGACGACTTTGTTTTTTCTATCCATAATTTTGGAGAGATTATGGATAACCTCGCCTTTGACTTCAATCCCGTATTCTTCAGAGTTTTTTATCTTATGCAGGGTTTCTGCTGATGCGACAAGAGCCTTTGTAGGAATGCATCCTCTGTTAAGGCAAGTCCCGCCAACCTCTGTATCTTCGATTACAGTAACCTGTGCCCCTAATTGTGCGGTTTTGAGTGCTGCAACATAGCCGCCTGGACCTGCACCAAGTATAGTGACTTTCATTTCGCTTCCTCTTCAACATATTTCTCATAGTCTGTTGCATCCATAAGGGCATCGAGTTCAGATTCGTCGTCTATCTCAACGATAGCTATCCAGCCTTTCCCGTAGGGCTCTTCATTGATTATCTCCGGAGATTCTGAGAGGTCGTCGTTAACCTCTATAACTGTGCCGCTTACAGGACTGATAACAGACGAGGTTGCCTTTGTGGACTCAATCTCTGCAAGTTCACTGTTGGCTTCGATAGTAGTATCGGTTTCGGGAAGATCTATGTACACAATGTCTCCCAGCGCATCCTGTGCATAGTCTGTTATGCCGACAGTTGCCTTTTTCCCTGACACTTTGACCCATGTGTGTTCTTTGTGATATTTAAGCTCTTCTGGATTCATTTTCTCCTCCTTTTAGAATTTAGTTAACGTTGGAATTTCTTATCATATGGTTATATTTTTGTCAAGGAAGTATTTTACTCCGTATTTTACTCCGTTAGAAAAAAACCTTGCATCCGAACCTCATCACGGCTAAATCTCTAAAGGTGCAAGCTTTCTAACGGGGTTTACATCGCACTATAACTTTTTCTCATATATCCTGTATTGTTTATAGAGTTTCCCGCCAATCATTTCTATGATCCTCTGTACAGGGATATTATCCTCAAGTATCCATGAGAACTCAACCCTTATGTATCTGTTTCTTTTTATGCCCCTAAACCCCTCCCTGAAAAGAATGGCATCTACACCCTTATTTCTGTATTCTGATTTTATCCCGAGCAGCAACAGCCTCAGGTCTTTTATCTTTCTTGAGTAATAGAGTGCCTTTGTTATTGTTAGTGGATTGAGTCTTCCCTTCATATATCGAAGAACATAATTAAAATCAGGAAGCAGCCCCATGAAACCCACAGGTTTACCATTTTCCTCTGCAATTAATGTCAGCTCCGGCACGACAATCTGTTTCAGTCTGTTCCCAAGATAATTGATCTCTCCATCTGTTAATGGTATAAATCCCCAGTTTTTTCCCCATGCTGAATTATAAACCTCTTTGAACGCCTCCATCTCAGCAGCAAATTTTTTTTTGTTTACTGGCCGCACATTAATGCCTCGTTTTTCTGCTATTGCAGCAACCCTTAGAACCTTCTCAGGAAGTTTATCTTTAACATCATAGATATATGCATACAGGTCTTTGGCTTTATAAAGGCCGTAGTCTTCCATCAGTTTATTGTAGTAGGGCATATTGTATGGTGTCATGAGCATAGGCGGTTCATTGAATCTATCAAGAAGGAACCCGCATTCCTCGTTAGTTGAGAAATTCATGGGACCTCTGATTGTTTCCATGCCTTCTTTTTTGAGTTCTTCCGAGACCCGGTTGAGTAATGCGGATGAAACATCAGTATCGTTTATACTTTCAAAGAACCCGAAGAAGCCAGCTTTTTCATTATGGAACTGGATATGCCTTTGATTGATTGTTGAGACTATCCTGCCAGCACATACTCCGTTTTTTTTTGCGATGAAATATCTGACCTTTGCGTGGTTAAAAAAAGGGTTTTTATCTGAGAACTGCTCTCGCAGTTCTTTTATCAAAGGCGTGGTGTAAAAAGGATTTTTCGAATATAAGGATAAGGGGAATTTTATAAACTCATTAAGGCTGCCCTCTGTCTTGACCTCTATGATTTTTATAGGACACAAGATTAAAGTTCAAACTATTTTATTAATCCTAACGCCCTCCCGACTTTTTTGAAGGCATTAAGGACTACGTCAAGATGTTCATCTGTATGTGTTGCCATGTAGCTTGTTCTTATGAGCGCCCTGCCATTTGGCACCGCAGGGCTCACCGCTACATTAGCAAAAACCCCTTCCTCTTGAAGCATCATTGCCATCTTAAATGCTACCTCATTTTCTTCGACTATTATCGGTATTATCGGTGTTTCGCTTGGTCCTATTTCGAACCCTAAGTCCTTAAATCCTTTTAGCATCTTCTTAGTATTCTTCCAGAGCCTTTCTCTGCGTTCCGGTTCATTCTCAATTATATCTACAGCGGCACTCACAGCAGCTATCGAGGCAGGCGGTGGACTTGCACTGAATATCAGGGGCCGTGCAAAATGTTTTATATAGTGTATTGCACTCTCTGAACCCGCTATGAACCCTCCGATTGATGCAAGAGACTTGCTGTATGTCCCCATTAAAAGGTCAACCTCTTTTTCGAGCCCAAAATGCTCTGCAGTTCCTCTGCCGGTTTTGCCGAGGACTCCAATACCGTGTGCATCATCAACCATGATCCTTGCGCCGTATTTTTTTGCAAGCCCGACAATCTCGGGAAGATTTGCAATGTCACCTTCCATGCTGAATACGCCATCAACAACAATAAGCTTGCCCCTATCTTCGTTATCCTTCAGTACTCTCGTCAGGTCTGACATATCATTATGCCTGAATTTTTTTACCTCGCCATAAGAAAGTCTGCATCCATCAATTATGCTGGCGTGATCCATCTTGTCTATTATTACTACATCGTCTTTGCCAATAAGGGCAGAGATAACACCGAGGTTAACCTGAAAACCTGTAGAAAATACAAGAGCAGCCTCTTTTCTCATAAACCTTGCGAGTTTATTCTCAAGTTCGACATGGATGTCGAGAGTTCCGTTCAAGAAACGAGAGCCGGCACATCCGGAGCCATATTTTTTCACAGCGTTTATTGCAGCCTCTTTTACCTTTGGATGATTCGTAAGGCCGAGATAGTTGTTGGAGCCGACCATTATCATCTTCCTGCCATTCATTATGACCTCTGGATCCTGTGCACTTTCGATGACCCTGAAATATGGATAAAGTCCGTGAGACATCAATTCCTTTGCCCTGGTAAACTTAAGGCATTTTTCAAATATATCGGGTGATTTTTTTACAGCCATTGATGAATCCTGTACCAATCTGCTGTCCATTTCATACCTTCCTTTATTCCAATTTTCGGGATAAAACCGAGTTCGTTTTTTGCTTTTGATGAATCGCATACCCAGTAAGAGTGTTGAAAATCTCGTATCCTGTCTTTGCTTATAATACTACTCTTTTTGCTTAGTTTTTGTCCAATGCCAGCAACCAACGGCATGACAAACCTCGGTATCCTTAGACGTATTGGCTTTGCCCCCACTGCAGAAGATATGGCTTCTGCTATTTCTTCGTTCGAATATATCTTACCATCAGACAAATAATATATCCCTCCCTCTGCTATCTTGCTTTCTGCAGAAATAATTATCCCCCTTACAAGGTCATCGACATATAATAATGAATAATAGCATTTCCCCCAGCATAGGAAAATACCTTTTTTTAACATCCTGAAGAGAGTATACATGTCTTTGTCTCTTGGACCGTATACTGCAGATGGTCTTACAATGGTTACAGGGACAATGTCTTTATATTTTAAGACTATGCGCTCACCTTCCAGTTTACTCTTTCCGTAGGCAGATACAGGGTTTGGTTCAACAGTTTCACTAACAGGTGTACCATTATAGCTTGGCCCTGTTGCGGCTAAACTGCTCAGGTAAACAAATCGTTTGATGTTCGGATTTCTACTAATTACTGACTGAGCAATGTTTTCTGTGCCAATTGCATTCACAGAAAAGAAGTCTTTTTCATTAGTTGCCTTGGTGAGTCCCGCTAAATGGAATATATAATCAAAATCAGCAACAACGTTCAACAGGGATTCTTTTACTGCACAGTCGCCATATGCGAGGCGGATATCAAGACCATCTAACCATCGCAGGTTAGAGGCCTTTCTTACAAGACAGGTGACGCTATAACCTCTTCTTAGAAGTTCTTCAACGAGATGGCTTCCGATGAAGCCTGTAGCTCCTGTTACAAGGGCATTCATAGTTTAGCGATATTTTTAGCAATTATTGGATTAAGAGTCAAGTATAAAGCCATTAAGTTCAGAATCTAAAATTTTGGGGTTCAAACCATGCCATATCTTAACACAATTCATAACCATATTCCACAGTTGTTGATATTTCATTAAGGGTTATTTTAAAGTTACGATATAGCGGTGAGGTGTCGAATAATTCAAATATTAACGATTCCATTTAAAAGGGGATTTCTTGAGAAAAAGACCTAAAGAGCCCTTCATCCCTGTTGAAAGGCATGAAACCGTACGTCAGAAAATAATCTCTGCACTTGATGGTCAAACCCTTTCTGCCAAGGAGATTTCAGGCAATGTCAGCATTCCGGAAAAAGAAGTATACGAACACCTTGAACATATCCAAAGGACAATAAGCAAAAGAAACCGCAATTTGATTATTACACCTGCTGAATGTATCAAATGCGGTTTTGTATTCAGAAAAAGAGAGAGGCTTAAAAAACCCGGCAAATGCCCTGTGTGCAGAAGTGAATTAATAGAGGAACCTCTTTTTTCGATTAAATAAATGAAGTGTTTCATTTCTTATATTTCTCTGTCAGATAACTTACCAGCTGCCTAACCCTTTCAGCGATCCTGTCAGGATGACAGTCTGACCCCTTATTCATATAACTTGCAGGGCTGAGCATCTCCATCTGTGCTTTCAGGGAATCATCTGCTTTAACAGAAGAGAAAAAAACAATGGGAACCGCTGATAATCTATGCTGCGCCTCGATAGACCTAATGGTTCTTGCTGCTGTTAACCCATCCATAATAGGCATATTAAGGTCTATTACAGCTATATCTATTGCTGCACGTTCAGAGATTAACTTCGAGTAAGCTGTTATGAGTTCAAGACCATTATATAATGGCATAAGATTTTTAGAAAATTTACAGAACTTAAGAACACTAAGAATAATATCCCTTATATATTTTGAGTCCTCTGCAACGAGGGCATACCCATCGCTGATTCTGGGTGATTCCCAGGCTTTTTGTACATCGAGGGTAAAACCGCAGTAGGCACATGTAAGCTCTTTTCTCTCATATCTCTCTACATAATTGCAGGGGACCATCTCATCGCAACACAGACAATACTTAGCACCTATCATAATTTATCCTTGCCAATTACTATAATGAGGTCGGTAACGCCATTAATAATCAATTGCGGAAACACTTGTGCAGCCTTCTCAGAGGCATTCAAAAGGACAAGATCTATCTCGCCTGCTCGGTCACTTGGGCATCTTCTGTCAGTTTTTGTTCGGCGATGATATGCTCCCCTGTTTCGTTCTCATATTGCCTGAATTTATCAAGGACTATATCTTTGTAAAAATCGCATTCCCTGCAACTGCCTATCTTAATGGCATAGATACCCTGAATTTCCCCTTCACACATTGTGCCTGCCAACAGGTAGCAGACCTTTCCACCATTTGGATATGCAGGACAATCACCAGTTTTGTCTTTTCCACACTTTTTGAATTCCCAGCAATTAATATTGTTCATTTGCAATCACCGTGAAAGTCGGGAATTCGAATCCCTTATTGTCCATTTATTTTGCCTCGAATTAATTTCCTCAGTTTTAAGTTTATTTAAAAGAGTGGCTGATAACATAAATCCTGTACCTTCTTCTTTTCTTGCCGCCTGATAAAAATCGCAGATATCACAGTTTCTATATTTATGTGCAAATGTCCCCTGGATCTGGCCATTACAAAATGTCCCTGCAACAACCCAGCATGCCCTTCCTGCATTTTTACCTCCGTGAATGCCATTAAGCCTTGTCTCTGTAGCAGCAGGACATATGCCTAAATCACGGATATGCTCCCCTCCAGGCTGCCTCCCGCAGTTTTTAAATTCCCAGCAATTCTTTTTCATTAATCGCCTCCAAAAAGTTTGTCTTATTGATTAATTTAAAAAGTACAATTGCATAAATACAATAGAAATTTAATTCACATTACCATTAGGTTTTGTCAATTAGACTTCACATATAGCTACTTTAATTTTTCTAACAGGAATATAGAGAACGAAAACGCAGGGTGTTCTTCTTTTTTAACGGTATTATAAAAATCACAAATCTGACAATTCTTTAACTTCTGTGCATATATTCCCGGTATCTCCCCCTTACAATATGTCCCTGCAACAACCCAGCATGCCCTTCCTGTATTTTTACCTCCGTGAGTGCCATTAAGCCTTGTCTCTGCAGCAGCAGGACATATACCGAGGTCATAGACACGCTTTCCTCCTGGCTGCCTCCCGCAGTTTTTAAATTCCCAGCAATTCTTCTTCATACCCCTCTCTTTAATTCTGGCTATTCAGCAATATCCTCCCACTTTATCCAGTCAATTAATCCATTAAACAGATTGTTAGCAGGATTACTCCTGTTAGCGCCGATGGCAAAGTTCTCGCCGCTATAAGTCTTGATTACGTCTTCGGTATAGAATTTTGAGACATCCGGTTTGAGCGACTGGTCGGTGTCCGTGCAGTTAATATACCCCGACCAGCTTTCGCCGGCGCCGTTCCCGTCTGTCCCCTGGTCATCTATGTAGATATCAGCCGGCTGGAAGAACTGTCCATGTGTGCCTCCCGGTTTATTGGTATCCCATACTGCCTTTACCTGATACCAGTGGTCGGACACTATCGGACAATCATTCTCAGAGCCTGTCTTTGCGCCCGTATAGTTAGTCAAAACAGGTTTCCATGTATTTCCTCCGTGAGCATCAACAGGATATATCCATAGGGCAATTGATGCTTCACCGGAAGGGGCATTGTAGGTAGCAGCATTCCATGTGTTATTCCTCCAGACCGATATCTGGAAATTCCCGCTTCCGTCTCTTGCGAGTATGCGTCTGATGTAATTGTCTGTGCCTGACAAGCCAGTCGGTTTGATGCGAGTTTCAATGGTCATGGATGTAGATGCCTGCAAGCATGAAGTATTATAGTCAAACATTATATATCTGCCGCTGCTGTCTCCCCCGCCGGAGTATTCGTTGCCGGTTAATGTCGCCGCTCCGCCGTAAACTGCGCCATAGAGAATATTCTGCGTATCCATGATGTATGTGCTGCCTGACGCTTCGTTCAACTGTATGCTCACAGGCGATGTTGGACATTGTGATGACAGTCCTATTGTCACTGCCTCTGTCCCTGCTGCATTGTTGTAGTCATCAAAAATGGAACTGCTTACAGCAGCTAAAGTATCTGAGTTCACGTCAGCCGCTATTAAAGGTGCGCTCATTGTAATAACTGCTGTTGATGCTCCTGCAGTGTGAGTTACCCCGGTAATGGTCCTTGGATTATCGCCATTAGTATCCGTTAAGGTAAAATCAGATGCATCCAGTGCAGACCCTCCGCTTCCGTATACACCCTCAGAGAAGCGCACAGTAAGCTGGTTATTGCCTATTAATCCTTCAACAATACTTATATAAGGCCCTGTCTGTGAATCGTATGATGCGAAATAGGTTGCGTCTTTTGTTATATTCCAGACCTTTGCCTCGTCTATCCTTCCTATGAAATTGGTTGTCTCCCAATCAAATCCGCCGATTGAAAATTCCGATGCGCACCACTGACTGTCGTAACATATGCTCTCGTTCCACGGACTGTTTTCACTATAAGCAAATATTGATGTTTCATTAGCGCCCGGCTGCATATTATTACCCAATGAATCGCTTGTTGTTACATTTTCTCCATTTACATATATCCTGATTCTTCCCACAGAAGGGTCAGAAGGATTCCCGTCAGGGCCGCTTGTGTCGAATGTCGCTGCGACATGCGTCCACTCGTTAAGCGGAACGGACACGGAACTGTATGCGCCGCGCACGCCGGCAGCGCCTCCCTGTGAAAAGCCGTTGTTGTCCGCCTGCATGTTGAATGCCGCCCTGAGAGTGCCTCCGATCTTTTTAAGAGAGAAGGCGTATCCGCCGCTGTTGATACCGACATGTTTATTAAAAATTGTGTATTCACTCTTAGCATTATCAGTCGGATATACCCACGCCTCAAGGGTTGTGTTGTATTTCATTTCTGTGTATTTCCATGTTCCGTGCTTCCCTGCGTCTGTTGACCAGTAGCTGTCCTCAGTTCCGACCTGGACGGTTATATCTTCTCCTAATACTGCAGCCTGCCCCACTTTACCTGTTGTGAATGACCCTGAAGTGGAATACCACTTGCTGTCCATCTGCAATCCGCTGGAATCTTTGAGGTTGTTCTCAAATGCCATATATAAAACAAGGTCTTTGTTAAAGTTCCTCGTGGCTCCGGAACCATGATTTTTATCCATTTCGTGGGGTGTTGCTACTCCTGCATGATTGTTATTCATTCGAGTCGATACATGGCAGCTTGCGTTTCCGCACGACATGCCTGCATGCCAGTCACTGTAATAGTAATGGCAGTTGTTGCACATGGTATTCCAGTTATCAGTAAAAGTGCCTCCATTGACATTCGCCCTTCCCAACGGACTTGATCCATGCCCTGTATGACAGTCTGTGCAGCTCATGACAAAATTCACACCTGCTATTCTTTCCTCATGCTTATAGGGTTCCCGTGAATACAGCTCATCTCCTTTACCGTTGCTGATTACAGGCCAGCATTCTGACTGCGAGCTGGTGCAATCATCACCGGTGTACCAGCCATTTGCATTGCCGCATGCAAACCAGTTGGGGCAGACTCCATAACCATTCGGTTCATTGGCTGAGTTTCTGCCATGAGGGTCATTGTCCCAGTTTATGCTAAATACATATGGCGGACTGTCCGGCTGACCATGGCAGTCCAGACAGAATGTGGCATAATCAGGAAGTTGATCGCCTGGGAAGGAATAACCGCCATTAGGCACCTGGTATTTTCCGGAACCTGCATATGCGTTCATCTTCTCCCCAGATACATCGCCCCATACATTGGTGTTATCGGAGAATTTTGTCACAGGACTTTTGTTCTGGTCAGCCTGCGAAAACGAACCTGTAACTAAGTGAACGTTATGGCACGACGTGCACTCAAGCGTGTAGTTTTTTCCGCTAATACTAAACGTTGCAGTGCCGACACCAGGATGCCCCCCCACGCTGGCATGACACTGGTTACAGAGGTTCTGTCTGTCGCCTTTTGTCATAGCAGTATATATCCCTGCTGTCCCGTGCACTTCATGGCACTCGGTGCAGAGTTTATCTTTATGCGCTGAATTCTCATAATCAACAGAATTGGTATAAAATTGTGGATTGCCAACCGCAGCAGTGCCAGGGGGGTGACACTTGCTGCAGTTGGTGTTGTTCTGGTCATTTTCGTAACCAGTCTTCAAACGCTTACCGGATGGCCCCGAAGAAATATGGCTCTGGGCAGTATCATGGCAGGCTGTGCAGGATTGATTGGCTGCAGGGTTACCGCTTGCAGAACTATCCTGCCATGACATACGAGGATAATTGCTGTTCCTGCCGTGACCTGTTACATAGTATCCATAGGTGCTGTTATCACCTGTCTTATTGGGCGCTGTCTGTCCATTTATCACTGAAGGTGCATTATCATGACAGCTTATACACCAGTTCTCTTTTCCGCTTGTTATTTCATTGCCGGTGTAAACACCGTTTCCCCAGTTGTTCTTAGCCCCAATTGAGGCATCGTTTACTCCGTCAAATGCCCCTCCATTGCTATGGCATGTATTGCAGACATCGGTCTCTGAAAGTTCGATCTTTCCATCTCCATTGCTGTCTGTGCCTGATTTGAAGTATGGGAAGTTATTAGTATCATGGCACTCGCCACATCCGACATTAGGTCCCCTGATGTCATCACTGTCGTTTTCTGTATGTGTTGAATGGCTCTTGAATGTGCCTTTGCCCTGACTGTATTTGCCGGCCTCATACTCATATCCTGCATCGTGACCGTGACACTCTATACATCCTGAACCCCCGCTGCCGCCACCATGGCCAAATCCATTCACATGGTTGTGACAGGTCATGCAGTTAGTGCCTCCAGCTCCGCCTACATTGGCATGTAACTGGTCTGGGGCATTGCCATCATTTCTAAAATGGTTTGTGTTTGTATGGCATACCTCGCATATGCCATCATAAGTGCCATCACCATCTGCAAATGAATTAGCCCCCTGATCCCTGAAAAACCTTACATCCTTTGAATTAATATAATCTTTTACAAGCTTCCCATAGACTATTGCGAATGTATTGCCTGCCTTAACATAACTTGTATTTATTGTCCCCTGAACTGTTAGGGTATCAGAGGTGTTTGATAGAATCCTGTAGTTATAATTGGGCTGGGATGTATTTCCTATTACGACTCTTCCCTGCCAGTCGTTGACTGTCCAGCCTGCGCCTGTCCTGGTTATTGTACTGCTTGTGACCGATGTAGAGGTGCTTGAATATAGATAGCTGCTGCTTTTCCATCTCCTGCTTTGCCTCTGGTAATGCGGGTTATGGCACTCCCTGCACTCACGGGTCCAGTCTGCAACTCCATATATAACAAAGTTTGAGTGTGTCCTTCTAAATGGAGCAGGAACACTCCCGCCGCTGTCTGTATGGCATGACCAGCACAGCCTGTTGAATGGATATGCTGAGTCAGGGTTGCCAGGGTCAGTGCCCTGTGTATACCATGAAGGTGCACTGCCATATGAAAAATGACATGATGAGCATGAAACAGTATTGCTTGTGTCATGCGGATTGTCATTGGCAGCATTGGCATTAATGGTTAGGAGCAGAAGACAGATGATAGATGATAAAAAGATGAGGCCTTTTCTCATTCCCATATTTCACCTCTCACATAAATATATAAAATTTTGAATTTCAAGTTACAAATTAAAATCACCTATGAATCCACACTTGTCTTACTTAAACCTTCCGAGGCTTACATTCACGCCATACTTGCTGTCAGTTGCCTTTATTGTCGTTCCTGTGAATGTGCCATCGCTTTCAAACATCCTTATCAATGCCTCGTTGTGCTCATCACGTCC
>JAKALU010000077.1 GCA_021824065.1 Nitrospirota bacterium | reverse complement strand
TATGGTCTTCCACTAACATCAAGGCTTACTGAGGCAAGCGCCTCATCCATAGGCACTGATGCCTGACCGTATCTTGATATACCCTTCATATCTCCCAATGTTTGCTTCAACGCCTTGCCCAGGACAATGCCTATATCTTCGACAGTGTGATGATAATCTATATCTATATCACCTTTTGCTTTCAGCTTTATATCAAAAAGTCCGTGCCTGCACATCAATGAAAGCATATGGTCAAGAAACGGGATAGAGGTATTTATAGAATACCTGCCAATGCCATCAAGATTTAAGTCTAAAGATATGTCGGTCTCTTTTGTCTTTCTCTTAATCGCTGCCTTTCTCATAGTACCACCTCTTTCAGTGCTTTAAGAAAAATATTATTTTCTTCTTTAGTCCCAACCGTCACCCTCAAACAAGCATTCACTACCCCTTTCATATTTCTCACAAGCACGCCTTTTTTTAAAAGTCCCTTGTATATCCTATCCGGATTTCCTGTTTTGAATAATATAAAATTTGCCTCCGAGGGATATGGTTTTATGCCCTTAATTTGTGACAGTTTATCAAAAAGTCTCTCTCTTTCAGAAATAATCGAATTTATGTATTGCTTCATCACGTTACCATTTTTTAGCGACTCTGCAGCAACTGTCTGAGAAACCATATTGAGATTGAACGGAAGCCTGACCTTATTCACTTCATTGATTATCTCTGCATCAGCTATTAAAAAACCCACCCTTAAACCCGCAAGTCCTATCTTGCTTAACGTCCTCATTATTGCAAGGTTTTTGTAATCCCTGAGCAATGGCAGAAAACCCTTTTCGCTTGAGAAAGGCTGATATGCCTCATCAACTATGACCAGTGACGGGTTACGAGTGAGGAGTGATGAAGTTTCTATTATTTGCAAGATTCTGTCTGTTGAAAAGCAATTGCCTGTTGGATTGTTTGGAGAACTCAGGAAGATAAGTTTAGGTTTTTCTTTCTTAATAGCATTAGTAATCTTTTCTATATCCAGGTCAAATTCTTTATCTAATGGTATTTCTATCTTTTTCTCGCCAAGCGCCTGAGAGATTATGCCGTACATCGAGAACGTTGGTACAGGATAAAGAACTGGCCCGCCGAATGCGGTTATGAGATAATAGATCAGCTCATCCGAGCCATTTCCCGTGAGGATATTTCCAGGTTTGAGGCCGAGATTTTTCGCTATAACTTTCTTTAATTCCTTAGCCTCAGGATCAGGATAACGATTCAGTTTCTGAAATATTTTTTGAACTTTGACCCTCTGACCCTTTGACCCTCTAAAAACTGAATACGGACTCTCATTCGCATCAAGCTTCACCCTGCATGGAATCTCCTTTGCGCTGTAGGCTCTGAGGGTGCGGACAGATGGTTTGACGAGTTTCTTGATGTTCATGGTGAATGAATTATAACACAGTGAGAATTAGTTAAGCCTGCATATGTATCTTCTTCGTATTTCTAAATTATTTATCCAACGGGTTTCTGACACCGAGAATGCATTGTTTATTTCCGGAAAGTGCGTCGAAAGAACTCTGCACCTCTCTGATATTAACTCCATTCCGGAGCAGGTGTGTCGCAAAACTATGACGCAGCGTATGAACCGATGCATGCTTTGGTATTCCAGCCTTGTTCAACGCATTCTTAACTGCTTCCTGTATAGTAGTATCGCTGACATGGTGGCGACTTATTTTCCTGCTTCGAGGGTCAATGCTTGTTTCTATTGGTTTTGCTGATTCTTTCTCTTTTGCTTTACGGGAAAATATGCTATAGTGTTTCCATAAAATAATAAATACCGGCTTGGTATATTTATAAGGTATTGGCTGGACAAGACGAGAGACCGTCCATTGCAAGGATAAAAAACGGACTGTGATGGTAATGAGACTGCTTGGTTAATAAAAGAGAACAAAAATGGCAAAAATTCAGTATAAAACGATAGAAGAAAAAAACATAAAAAGAACGTTCTTGTATTATTCAGTTGCTCTACTAATTTTTTTATTCACGGCCTGTGGCGGGAACGGCTATGATGCCTCATTCAGCATTGAGACCCAGCAAAAGATAGAAACTGCTGTTAACAGCAACCTTGCAGCATACGGCGGGACGGACCCTGTGCCGGGAGTTGTTGTTGGTATATGGGCACCAGGCAAAGGGTCCTTTGTCAAAGGCTTCGGCTATGCTGATTTGTTTGAAGGAGAAGCAATGGCTGTAAGTGATAAGTTTCGTGTCGGCAGCAATACAAAAACCTTTGTCGTGTCGGTTCTGTTGCAGTTGGTAGATGAGGGAAAGCTGAGCCTCGATGACAAGCTGAGTAAATTTGAACTGGGCGTCGACGTCCCCAACTCTGAGAACATTACGATCCGCCAGCTTTGTAATATGACAAGCGGCCTTTTCGAGGTATACCATTCTCCGCAACTGGATGAAATGGAAATTACTCCTTACACAATATTCGATCCCAGGCAACTAGTGGCAATGGCTGTCGAGAATCCACCAGATTTCGCGCCAGGTGAGAAGTGGGGCTACAGCAATACAAACTATCTGCTCCTCGGCCTGATTATCGAGGCAGTCACCGGCAACAAGATCGAAAACGAGATAAGAGACCGACTGCTCATACCCTATGCTTTAAGCAACACGAGCTTTCCGATTGACGACCCTAATATGCCCGAACCTTACAGCCACGGTTATACCCTGCAAGATGACACATGGGAAGACCAGACGGTCTTATTTCACCCATCTTTTACCTGGGCAGCAGGAGTTATGATATCCAATATGGAGGATATGAAAAGATGGGTCAAGGAATATGTGACAGGAAGCATGAATAGCACGACTACTCAGATTGAACGATTGACCTGCGTTGACACTGGGAAGACCAACATAAAATTCGGGCTTGGCATAGGGTGTACTGGAGGTTGGTACGGCTACACAGGTGGAATCCCCGGTTATAACACAGCTGCGTACTACCTTCCAACAGCAGACGCTACAATTATTGTATTTGTTAATAGCCAGGTAGAAGAACCGGAGCCGGGTGTCGCTAATTCGATTGTCCATGATATTACCGAGATACTTTTTCCGGAAAATATCGCTTTCTATTAAAGTGCAACAAGACAGGGAATTTTGATGTTGTATCTAAAACTGAAAAAAAAATAAAATACCCTGCGTTAATAAAATCTGAAAAAATTTAAAAAAGGAGCATAAGATGAGATATGCAGGTTGGCTGCTGCTGGTTTTTATTCTGGCAGTTGTTCCACTGATTTTCCCCGAAGCTGTGTATGCAGAGACAAGGCAGGAACTGACACAGGAAAAAGTGAAGGCAGCCCTTCCTGAACTGGAAAAGATTGTAGAAAAGGCCATGAAAGATTCTGGCATACCGGGCATGGCCATAGCTGTTGTTTACAAGGACCAAACCATATACCTCAAGGGATTCGGAGTACGGGAGGCCGGTAAGACAGAGACTGTTGATGCGGATACGGTATTTCAGATAGCTTCCATGTCAAAACCTATTGCCTCCACGGTTCTGGCCGCCCTTGTCAGCAAGAAGGTGATAACATGGGACGATCGGATTGTCGATCTTGACCCAAGCTTTCAAATGTACGACCCGTGGGTGACGCAGAACGTGACCCTGCGAGACTTGTTCTCTCACCGAAGCGGCCTACCTGAGTTCGCGGGCGACCAATTAGAAGACATGGGCTATGACCGCAACGAGATACTGCGCCGGCTGCGATACGAAAAGCCGGGAAGCAGCTTCCGCTCGCATTACGCCTATACCAACTTCAGCCTCACCGAGGCAGCGGTGGCGGCAGCACGGGCAGCCGGAAAACCGTGGGAAGAGGTAGCTGCAGAGAATCTTTATAAACCGCTGGGCATGAAGTCCACCAGCTCGCGGTTTGAAGACGTTGCGACTGCCGGAAACCGTGCCCTCTTGCACGTGCTTATTGAAGGGAAGTGGGTGTCTAAATACACTCGCAATGCCGATGCCCAGTCTCCGGCCGGGGGAGTCAGTTCCACGGTACGCGACCTGGCACAGTGGATGCGCCTGCAGCTTGGCAACGGTCTGTTCGAAGGAAAGCAGATCATTGATGCCACCGCGATAGCCGAGACGCATAGTCCTGTCATCGTAAACAAGGCACCCGCAGACCCGGGAAAAGACAGGGCAGGCTTCTATGCTCTGGGCTGGGGCGTAAGCTACGACGATAAAGGCCGTATCCGTTTAAGCCATTCAGGGGCTTTTTCTAACGGCGCGGCTACCTCTGTAACCCTGATCCCTTCAGAGGAACTCGGGATAACCGTCCTCACGAATGCTGCTCCGATAGGCATTCCTGAGGCAGTGACCTTCAGCTTTATTGATTTGGTGCACCTCGGAAAAGTCGAAAAGGACTGGTTCGCTCTGTTCAAACAGATTTTTGATGCAATGTTCAAAGCCATGGCAGGTGATGAGCCGGACTATTCCAAACTTCCTGCACAACCGCTGCACTCCCTGCCTGCCGACGCCTACGCTGGGACTTACCGCAACGAATACTTTGGCGATATCAAAATCTTAGTAAAAGACAGAGGGCTTGCCGTCCAACTGGGGCCCAAAAAAACTTTGTACACCCTGACTCATTATGACAGAGATGTTTTTATCTACCAGCCGGAAGGGGAGACAGCCGGGAGCCTGAGTGGGATAATATTCCAGATAGGTCCCAACCAGAAGGCTGAGACCGTTGTCATCAAGGCATTGAACAAGCGCGGCCATGGCACATTCATCCGCGTGTCGAACCAATAATAAGCACATGCATCGATCTTCACCCTGCACGGAATCCCTTTCGCATTATACGCCCTGAGCCTGCAGACTTCAGGTTTGACGAGTCTTTTAATATTCAGTTCCCTATCTTGTCCTGCTTGCTTTTACAATTCTAAGGTATCACTTTACTCAAAGGATACTCCACTATCCCTGTCGCGCCTGCCATCTTGAGCTTGGGTATGATATCCCTGACAACCCTTTCATCTATTATGACCTCAAGGGCATACCACCCCCTGTCAGAGAGGGGCGATATAGTCGGAGAATGCATAGCAGACAAAAGGCTCATAACACGCTTGAACGACTTCTCAGGCACATTCATTTTAAGCCCGACCTTTTCTTCGGCAGCCAATGCCCCCCTTAAAAGCATGACGATGTTTTCCATCTTCTGCCTTTTCCATTTATCCTTCCATGCCTTCTTATTTGCAATAAACCTCGTGCTTGACTCAAGAATTGTCTCGACTTCCCTCAGATTATTTGCCTTTAAAGACGTACCTGTCTCTGTAAGCTCAACTATTGCATCAGCAAGGTGTGGCGGTTTTACCTCTGTAGCTCCCCACGAGAAATCAACCTCGGCATTTATGCCCTTTGATTTCAGGTATCTCTTTGTAAAGCCGACAAGCTCTGTTGCAATGCGTTTGCCATTCAAGTCTCTCACGCTCTTTATCTTTGACTCATTCGGTACAGCAATAACCCACCTTACGGGCCTGAGGCCTTCTTTTGCATAGATAAGCTCAGCAACTTCATGCACATCAGCATTCTGCTCCAACATCCAGTCCTTGCCTGTAAGGCCACAATCAAGTATCCCGTCTTCCACGTATCTTGCCATCTCCTGTGCCCTTATGAGCATTGCCTCAATCTCAGGGTCGTCAAAGGATGGATAATAAGAGCGGCTTGATACTGTGATGTGGTATCCCGCCTTCCTGAAAAGTTTTAATGTCGATTCCTGAAGGCTACCTTTTGGAACTCCAAGTTTTAAAATCTTACTCATAACTAATCCTTTCATTAATTAAACTTAATCTGCTGCTTCCGTACTTCTGGACTTCTGCACTTTCTATGATACACAAGCGCATAAAAATTATTCAAATTTAAGGGAAGCAGACATGTCGGGTGAGAAAGTTTTGAAGCGACACCTTGAAGTCTTGGCTTACCACATTTCAAATCTCAAGTAACCGGAGACGTAGTTGGAGGTTCAAATCACACTCCATTTTTCAGATAACGATTTCAAATCTACTTATATCTTTGTCGCATTTCAAAACTTTTGAAAACGGCATGTCTGCTTCCCTGACCCTTATGCTATAATTCCGCTATATGGTAAAAGTTAAAATATGCGGGATAACAAATCTTGAAGATGCTCTCGAGGCGGTTGCCCATGGCGCTGATGCGCTTGGCTTTGTGTTCTTCAAAAAAAGCCCTCGCTATATCTCGCCTTCAAAAGCAAAGGCAATAATAAAAAAACTCCCCCCATATATCTTATCTGTAGGTGTGTTTGTAAATGAAAATAAAAAAATCGTTGAGAAAATTGTGTCACAGACAGGAATTAATGTAATCCAGCTTCACGGAGATGAACCTCCAAAGGCCTGTAATCTTTCCAGACCGGTAGTAAAAGCCATACGTGTTAAATCCCTTGAAAACCTTGAGATACTTTCAAAATACAAAGACAAAGTTTCGGCCTTTTTGTTAGACACCTATACCCCTGAGGTATTTGGAGGCTCAGGGCAGATATTCAACTGGGACATTGCAGTAGAGGCAAAGCAATTCGGCCAGATTATCCTTGCAGGCGGTCTCACACCCGAGAACATAGAGCAAGCTATACGCTGGGTGCATCCCTACGCAGTTGACGTCAGCAGCGGAGTTGAGGAAGAAAAAGGCAAAAAAGACCATATGAAGATAAAGCTCTTTATTGAGAGGGCAAAAGGCATACATTATTAAGAGGAACAAATAAGGACATGGTATTTGAGCGGTTTTTTGCCGATATTCAACAACCCCCATGTCCCCCTTTGCAAAGGGGGGTTAATGGGGGTGAGGCAAAATCCTCGGAGCGCAGCGAGAATGAGCGTGAACACTATGTCCCGCCTTTAACATCATCAGTGCAAACCCGTATCACTGTCTTCACATTCCCCCTTGGATTAAAATCACCAATAACCTCAAGGAATCTGGGTTTCAGTTTTTTCTTTAGCTCTGAGTAAATCTTATTTGTTGCCTCTTCATGGGAGATATAAATATCCCTGAAAGAATTTAAATAAAGCTTAAGCGACTTTAGTTCCACAATCTTTTTGTCCGGGGTATAATTTATACTTATTGTTGCAAAATCAGGATATCCTGAGCGCGGGCAGAGACAGGTAAATTCAGGAAAGCTTATGCTGATCTCATAATCCCTTTCTGGATAAGGGTTGTCCCAGAGTTCTAATTTCGCCTTTTTTATTGCCTTTTCTCCGTATCTCATAGAAAAATTTACCATGCGGGTATTGACAAAAGCAACTGTCTTTTAGTAATATGTACATACAATATCCCTTAAGAATTAAAAACCCCCAAAGGATAGGCTCGGAGATCCGCTGAGGCGGAAAAGACCTACCGGGTATAAATTTAAGATATATAAACCACCAGAGAAAATCCCAAATAGGAGTTAATGATGGACAACATCTCTATTTCAGAACTTAAAGAAAAAACTATTGATGAACTGACAGCAGTTGCAAAAAACTTTAATGTTGAAGGTGCAACAGGAATGAGAAAACAGGACCTTATATTTGCAATACTTCAGGCGCAGACAGAAAAAACAGGAAATGTATTCGGAGCAGGTGTACTCGAAATACTGCCTGACGGGTTCGGGTTTCTGAGGTCGCCGGATTATAGTTATCTCCCGGGCCCTGACGATATATATGTATCGCCCTCGCAGATACGCAGATTCAATCTAAGGACCGGAGACCTCGTATCTGGCCAGATCAGGCCACCGAAGGAGAATGAACGATATTTTGCACTTCTTAAGGTCGAGGCAGTAAACCATGAATCACCAGAAGACAGCGTAAATAGAACACTCTTTGATAACCTCACACCGTATTATCCTACTGAAAGGATAAAACTTGAATATGACCCTAATGATTATTCCACAAGGGTCATGGAACTCATAACCCCTGTAGGCAAAGGGCAGAGGGGAATGATAGTTGCCGCACCGAGAACAGGAAAAACCATGCTTCTGCAATCAATCGCAAAGGCCACAAAGAAAAATCACAGGGAGATACACCTCATAATACTGCTGATAGATGAAAGGCCTGAAGAGGTAACTGACTGGAAAAGGCAGGTTCCAGCAGCAGAGATAATAAGCTCAACATTTGATGAACCCCCACAGAGGCACTGCCAGGTCTCTGAGATGGTTATAGACCGGGCAAAGAGACTCGTTGAGAGCAAGCGCGATGTGGTTATACTCCTTGATAGCATAACAAGGCTTGCAAGGGCTTACAATGCCATCATGCCCACAAGCGGAAAAGTCCTCTCAGGTGGACTTGATTCAAACGCCCTGCAGAAACCTAAGAGATTTTTTGGGGCTGCAAGAAACATTGAAAATGGCGGAAGCCTGACAATCCTTGCCACAGCGCTTGTTGATACCGGAAGCAGAATGGATGATGTCATATTCGAAGAATTTAAAGGCACAGGTAATATGGAACTTCATCTCGACAGAAAACTTGTTGACAAGAGGATATTCCCATCTATAGATATAAATGCATCAGGCACCAGGAAAGAAGAACTCCTTGTGGATAAAGATGTTCTTAACAAGATGTGGATATTGAGAAAGGTGCTGAATCCATTGAGCACTGTTGAGAGCATGGAGTTTCTGCTCGGTAAACTCATGGGCACAAAGGCTAATAAAGACTTCCTTGATATGATGAATAAGTAATTCTCCGTAGTTTATTGTCTCATAACACTAAAAGCCCACAAATTTTTCTGATGTGAGATTTAAACCGGAAGTTTAGCATGACATGCGTAACAGAATTTCTTGCCCTTTGACATCCTCCTCAGATAATAAGTCTTTTTGCCAGTGAGTTTATTTATGGCGGGCATGTGAACATCATGGCATGTAACACAGCTAATTTGACCTTCTTTATCAAGAGGCATATCCAGCGGGACTAATGTTTTTGGAACTTTACCAACAGGATGAGAAAGCCTTTTCTCAAGGTTATGGCACTTTGCACAGACATCCTCTATATTCGGCCTGAGCACCAGAGCAGCTTTATCCAATGGTAATCTCTCATGGCATTCAAAACACCCGACCTTGCCAATAAAATTATGAGCTGCTGTTTTCACCGGCATTGTAAAAATCAACACCAGGACTATAACAAATAGCAAGCTGCTATATCTTAAATGCATCCAGTCCTTCACGTAACTCCTCTATGTTTCTCTTCAGTTGAGCGTTCTTTTTTTCCAGCAGTTCTTTATTGTCATAGTAGATACCCATATCCGCTGCGGTGCTAAAAAGTTCTGAGAATTTCTCTTTTATATTTACAAATTTCTCCCTCATTGATTTCCCCATTAAATCAAAGTCTTGAGCTATGTCCTTAAATTCATCGTCTTTTCTCAGCCTGATATTAACAGTAAGGTCACCATCTGTCAGTTTTTGTATATCCTGTGAGACCCTGAAGAGCGGTCCTGCTACCTTCCAGAATGCTAACTTCATAGTCAGCACCAGTGCAATTATTACAATAAAAAGCCCGATAAGATTCGTTGTAATCACATATGGCAATAAAAAATCATTAATGCTCCTCGGCAGATGAAAAGTATAAATAATCTCATTCAACCGCCTCTTTGTGATTACGTAGAACAATAGAGCCGCAGCAACACCACCTATCGCAGTAATCACAATAAATCGTTTAAGCATATTCCTCTGAAATCCCTTTAACGTAAATCTCTCCGTCACCATCGTGCCTCCTTTACATATTATGACATTTATAACAGAGCGCACTACCCTCATTGCTCATGATAAGCTTATTTTTCTGTGCAGAATATGGATCATGGCATGAACCGCAGCCAATGTTTCCTCCAAAAAGTTTTGCAGGCGCAATATGTGTTTTATGCTTATATCCTTCGGGATCTCTTATTCTGGCATCATCATAGTTCGCGCCTATCGGATGCCCGCCCAGATGTTTTGCAAGTTCTTTTGAGTGAATCCAGAAGCCGGCACCAACAACAGTGTCACCTTTGCCTATTGAGCTGTCATGACATGAGATACACTCAACAGACAATCTGTCAAGTGTACCTGAAGAACTTGTAGGTATATATTTTGAGCCTGCGCTGTGGGCAAAACCAAGCACCTTCGAATGTGATACCTCGCCGGGTTTTTCTTCATGACATGTACCGCAGAATTCCATGCCTGTTACAGGTCTCCTCAACAGCGAAACCTTCTTACTCCATTCTAAAGAAGAGTGTATATCATGACACGTAGCACAGGTAATCTTTTTATCCACTGAAAGAGGCATGTCTGCAGGAACGCTCACATTTACAGGCACTACCTCATCAGGATGAGAGTAACTTCTGACAACTTTAGAGTGGCATCGGGCACAGAGAGTCCTGATCTTCCCTATCATCTGGAAAGGGCTCTTCTGCCCCGGCTTCGGCATACTTGCATGGCAGCCCTTGCACTCTTCCATAGAAAACTCATGTGGTTTCTCAAAAAGTGCATAAACCAGAGCAACAAGTATAATTAATAAAAATCCTATAATAAAAGCCTTCATACCCTTATCTTTTCAAGTATCCTGTCTATTTCCTTAGTTATTTCTATCAATTCTTTAAGCTCAGCCTGTATCTCTCTCTGAGCGCCTTTCTCCAGATTATCTCCTATGCTTTTCTGTATTGTTTCGAGCTTGGATACAGCCTCTTTAGCCGAACCGAGCCTTCCCTGATAAGTGTCTATGAGATCATTTAATCGAGTTACCAATGGAGATAGGTCATTGTCTCCGATAGGTGGCCTTTTAGAAAAATCTCCGCTTCCCAACACCCTTGAGAAGTCCGAAACAGATTTCAGTTGCGCTATAATCTTTTTTGTGAATGACTGACTCAGTGCAATCACTCCGATAAAGATGAAAACTGCAATCGGCAGAAATATTAAATACGTCTTCACGTGAAGATTCTCTTTAAGTGTCTGCAACTTCTTTAATGCGTCGATGTATGTTGGTGGGAGTTCTTTTGGAATAACAAAATAAAGAATAGCTGCAGATGCTATTGCCCCTGACAGAATAATTAAAAACAGACCTGTCCCGAATTTATAAAAAGAACTTTTTTTAAACACGGCTGACGGCTGCATATGCCCTCCTCTGTTGTCTCCAAATATTAGCTATAATTTGATTCTATCAAGTCCAAACAAAATGTCAAATTGAAGTTATATTTTGTATTCGTCAAGAATTGATTTAATAGTGCTCACAAACTCATTCACATTTATCGGTTTTGAGATATAGCCTTTAAAACCCGCTCTGAGAAGCTTATCTCTGTCTCCGCTCATAGCATATGATGTTAAGGCTATAACCGGAATGTCCTTTGTGGCAGGTTCAGACCGCAGAATCCTGAAAGCCTCAATACCGTCTATAACAGGCATCTGGATATCCATAAGAATTAAATCCGGGACAGTTTCTTTCGCAAGTTTAATGCCCTGCTCACCGTCTTCAGCCTCTAATGTCTCATATCCAGAGTTCCGGAGTACAAACCTTACAAGCTTGCGGTTTTTTTCATTGTCATCAACTATCAGTATCTTCATTGTTTCACCGGTATCACAAAAACAAACCTGCTCCCTTTCCCTGCCTCGCTCTCAACCCAGATATTTCCTCCGTGCAGTTCAATAAATTTCTTGCTGAGATTAAGGCCAAGGCCGGTGCCGGGATATTTCTTTGTAAGCGTTGTTTCAATCTGCTGGAATGGCTGAAAGAGCTTAGACATGTCTTCCCTTGATATGCCTATCCCGGTATCCCACACCGTAATCTGTATCCCCTCATCTGTCTTGACTGCATTTATACCAACTTCACCCCTCTCAGGCGTAAACTTCATTGCATTGCTCAACAGGTTAAATATCACCTGCTTTAATTTCCTTCCGTCTGCAATTATTACATCTATTCCTTCCTGGATCTCGGCCTTAAGTTCAATGCTATGTTTCATTGCTTTTTCCTTAAACATTAAAAGGCTCCCTTTGATTAATTCCCTCATGTTAAATTCGGAAAGTTCGAGTCCCATTTTGCCTGCTTCAATCTTTGAGAGGTCAAGGATATCGTTAATCAGACTCAGCAGATGAGTTCCACTTTCATGGATATCATTTAGGAATTCCTTTTGCTCATCGGTAAGAGGCCCTGTCATGCCATCTGCCATAACCTCAGAAAATCCGAGAATTGAGTTTAAAGGTGTCCTGAGTTCATGAGACATGTTTGCGAGGAATTCTGACTTTGCCCTATTAGCAGCCTCTGCCTGAAGCCTTGCCTCATCAAGCTCGGCAGTCCTTCCCTTCACCAAACTTTCAAGCCCTTCGCTATACTTCTTCAGTTCAGCTTCCATTTGTTTGCGCTCTGTAATATTACGCCCTGTACCAATAAGCGCAATAATCTTATCCTCTGCATCTCTAACAGGTGATGTTGTTAATAGCACAGGATATTCAGAACCATCCTTTCTTATATTAATGACCTCTCCAAACCACCCGCCTTCAATAGTCATTTTAAGAATTTCTTCTCCAAGCCCGGAAGGATTATTTGGGGATTGCATGATAGAGACAGGCTGACCGACCAGCTCATCC
>JAKALU010000207.1 GCA_021824065.1 Nitrospirota bacterium | reverse complement strand
AAGACAACGGGAAGATGGTTTTGTCTCACCTTTTTGGAAAAAAACTCAAAATATTTTTTTGAGGAAGGGGAAGGCGATGGATAATGGGAGTTCGCGAATTCCTTTGGGAACGCCGATTAGCAGATCGGCAGGGGAGCTTATGGGTTGTGATGTTATCAAAAAGAAGTCACGCTACTTAAAGGATGAAGCCGGGAAATGACACATCCATTCCCGGAGTGGAGTCGAGAATGATACACGGGATAAGTCCCATTTAAAGGTGGCAGTCCCCTTTAGAGAATGGATAATTGACAATGGGCAACTGACAATTGGCATAGTGGAACAGGTTGATATGAAATAGCGCAGACTCCTATGAGCCGGGACTTGGCAGTTCATGTCATTTATACAGTTTGATTCTCAATTATCCACAAGGTGCGTTTCGGGATTTCCGGAGCGGCTAGTCAGTTTGCATTTACGACATCACCTGATCAACCGCTCCTCAAATCACCGAAACACCATTCGTTATTTTGTTCTTTATATCCTGATAGACCGAACACCATACGTTGTTTTCTTTTTATATACTCTTTATATATCCTGATAGACCGAAAATACCATTCCATTTATCTTGGACTTACTTAATGCTATTGTTGTCGCTGGATTTCTAATTAGGAGTAACCTTTACAGCTTCTTTCAAAGCATTTATTATCTCTGACTTCAACGATTTTGGTGCTGGGTTTAATATTAAATAGGGTATTGCTACGTGATAAGGAGCATTTTTCTGCAAAAGAGATATCCTCACAGTTCCAAATCTATGACTAAAAGCAAATATTATAATATCACCTCCCTTAATGTGAAAAAAAGCTCCATTTCGCAAAAGATCCTTGTATTGGGCATTGTTATCTGTTTTATGGTCTGATGCCAATATCCGAGCCACAAAACTTGCAAGTTTTCTACCAGCAGGCGAACCTTTCGGTAATTTACGACATATCATTGGTTGTCCACTTTTAACCTCTACTGCTTCGATATCATTTAACATTTTGGCGAGTTCTTTTGCATTTTCAGGAGGAATTGAGATGCTTCGTTTTTTATTTCCTTGTGACTTGCCTTTAATAATCTCGCCTGAATTGGCATCGACAGTAACTAGTGGAGAACGAGAATAATCAGTTCCGTCATATAATTCCCACAACAAGCGTTGTTTGCCCTCTAATGTCCATACACGTAACATGCACTGTATATTTTTATCTTGCAGTGGAGTTGTTGTTTTAGATATTCTTTCAATAATAACGCTGCTGGCAATAGACGGTTTGGTACAAATATTCACCGGATCATCTATACATCCCCACGATTCCAGATAACCATCGCTTCTTACTGTAGCTGAGACGTAACATGGTAAACGGACACCTTCTTTGGTGAAACGAGTCCAGAAAAAAGCGTATTCGTCACCTGCGGAGCCTAAGTTGCGTTTCTTTTCCCAGAACAGTGTCCAATCTTTTATATTAAATTTAATAGATTGCATCCAGTCAATTACTGTATTTCTAGCCTGATCTATGTTGATATCTGACACAACAGCGTCTCTTTTTGGAAGAGTATACAGAACACTCTGTAGAATACCTGTTACTTTATTAATAAGCAATATCCCTGCCTCGGAAGACATGATTCTGCATATCCTAGATCCCGTAGTCTCATTGCCTGTATCGACTACGTTATCACCTAATATGACTTGACTCACCTCAGAGTTTACTATTGGAGAACAGCTTTTCCAATCTTGACAATATACAGATACACCTTTGATTAAAAACAAGATCAGGTTTAGACAAAAAATTGTTTTTAGTAGCATGTAAATAACCTCCTTATTACGGACACAGTGTAATAGTAGAATCTCCAACAAAGAATCTCGACTCATAACCAGCAGTGGTGCCTGTTTCTTCTTCGACACGTTGTTGGGCATACAATGACGCCTGTCCTATAGTGTATTTTGTATTGTTACTTGTCTTGCCCGTGATTGCTTGCCAAAATGAACTTGAATAAATGACTGCATGATGCGGAGGCAGGTTGTCATCAAAACTTATTGTTTCAGAATACCCCATTGCACATATTGCGCCTGAAGCTACGCTCTCGTTCAATATGTTTCCCATAATGTTACTTGTAATCGCAGTCATACAACCTACATAGGCAACAAACTTTACACGTCCAAAACTAAATGCACTTACTGCTAGAGCTCTGTTATCAGATATTGGTAAACCACACCAATATGTATCGTTTTCGCTAGCGCCTATAGAAATATCGCCTGGCTCACCATGATTATGTATCCATACCACATTGCTTCTTGTTAGAACTCTTTGCTTTGCTGCTGTGCCTGTGTCATTAGTGTGAGCATAAGAAATCATACCAGCCATCTTTTGCCATCTTCTAGCCATTTCAGCGGAATAATATGTATGAGAAGATGGATTTTGACCTTGATACAAATCATAGTTATCGCATACAGTAGGCTTTTTCTTTGCATTCATATCCAATGACCAGCGTTGTTGATGATTACGGTAATGTTGGGTATGAGCATCCTTAATATGAGTTACGAATCTATAGTCTCCAGCTTTGACCATATACCCGACAGGCACATGCATTAATACATCGTGTCTTATACCTGTAGAATCTGCCTCAAGACCATCGTCTGCGTCGCTGTGTTGGCGACACGGTAGATTTGCTATGTTCCATGTTGCCACTGCATCTAAATCAGGATCGTAGAGAGTGATGATACCCTCTGTAGCATCTAGACTCTCGATATCTTTCAATACATACGGGCGAATGTAATAGAGGAAGTTGTCATCAGTATCATCATCTGGAGTTCCATTATCATCATAACCTTCAAATTCAGCATCGTA
>JAKALU010000206.1 GCA_021824065.1 Nitrospirota bacterium | reverse complement strand
TTTGTGTTAGCGCCGGACTGGAGAAGTTCTTTTACGACCTCCCTATCCGGGATCAGATTTATAAGCGAGATATATTTTACATCAACTATTAATCTTCCAATAAGATATGTAAAAGGAGAGAGCTTATATACCACAACCATTGGTGTCCCGGTGAATGCAGCCTGTAAGGTTGCTGTGCCTGATGCTATTACTGCAAGATCAGATACAGAGAGCACATTGATTGCGTTTTCTTTTTTTGCTGTCACGCCCTCATCCTTAAGCAGGTTGATGTAATCTTGATATTTCTCGACATCAAGATTAGGGGCAATCGGCATGATAAACTGATAATCATGGTCAGAAAACTCTCGCTTAAAGCTCCTTACAACATTAAGCATAACAGGTAAAAGGCTTCTAAGTTCATGAGGCCTGCTGCCTGGAAGCAAGGCTAAAACTGGCTGCGCGGTATTTAAACCGAGAGATAATTTTAAAGCAGTTTTATCTCTGGTTAAAGATTCTATTTCTTCAAGGGCAGGGTGCCCTACGAATTCGCACTGAGCGCCTGTGCCTTTGTATATGGCTTCTTCAAATGGCAAGATTACAGCAATCCTGTCAGATATCTCAGCAATTGTCTTTACCCTGCCTTTGCGCCATGCCCAGACCTGAGGGCTTACATAGTAGAGAATTTTTATCCCTTTCTTCTTTGCAATCTTTCCTACCTTTATATTAAAGTCAGGGTAGTCTATGAGAATTATGACCCTTGGAGAAAATTTTTCTATTGCACTGACAACTTTCGCAAATGTTTCTTTAACAGCCTTGTATGCAGAGATTGCCTCTGACAGTCCGAATGCGCTGGATATGCCTGAGACGAGATCCACTCCTGCCTCTTTCATCCTCTCACCACCCACACCAATTATATGCATATCAGGGCATTTTGTTTTTAATGCCTTTGCAAGGAGCGAGCCATACAATTCGCCTGAGCTCTCACCGGTGATTATCATAACGGTATTCATAGTCTTAATGAGCGAAAATACTATGTCCTGTCTTATTAACCATTTATTATTTCAGCGGTCTCTTTTATTGTTGATTCCTCAAGCCATGGATGCATCGGCAGAGAAAGAACCTCCTTTGCTGCCTTTTCAGCAACAGGGAAATCTCCCTCTTTATGGTCCATGAATTTCAAAGCCTCCTGCAGATGAAGGGGGATAGGATAATATACAACTGATGAGATACCGTTATCTTTCAGTCTATTTTGTATCTCATCCCTTTCTGGAGTCATTATCGTATACTGGTGATACACATGATAGAAACCTTTTTTCTCCTTTGGGCATTTTACAGTGCCTGGTAGAAGCTTGTTGTAAAGCGCTGCCTTCTGCCTCCTCCCGGTGTTATATTCGTCAATCCTCTTGAATTTAACGAGCAGTATCCCTGCCTGTATCTCATCGAGCCTGCTGTTAAACCCGACTGTTTCGTGTCTGTAGGCTCTTTTAGAACCATGGTTTCTGAGTTTTCTTATGGTGTCAGCAACAGCAGGGTCATTCAGTATTATCATGCCTCCGTCACCATAAGCACCAAGGTTTTTACTCGGATAGAAGCTGAAACAGCCTGCATCTCCAAAGCTGCCGACTCTTTTACCATTGATAGCAGCTCCGAATGCCTGAGCACAGTCCTCGATTACTTTAAGATTATGTTTCTTTGCTATTTTTTGAACCATTGTCATGTCAGCAGGATGACCGAATATGTGGACAGGAAGAACTGCCTTTGTCTTTGCTGTAATCTTTTCCTCTATCAGGCTTGCATCTATATTTAATGTATCAGGCTCTACATCAACAAACACAGGCGTTGCACCTGTATAAATGATTGCCTCAGCAGTTGCAAAAAATGTAAACGGGGTCGTGATAACCTCGTCTCCCTCACTAATGCCTAAGCCATCAAGGCTGAGGTGGAGCGCATCTGTGCCGGAAGCAACGCCTATTGCAGCAGAAATATTGTGATAGTCTGAAATCTTTTTCTCAAGTTCAGAGACCTTAGGACCGAGTATGTAGTGCGAACTTTCCAGTATCTCTGTCAGCATGTCTAAGACCTCTTTTTTTATGACATTAAATTCTGTTTTTAAATCAACCATTGGAACCATCATTTATCTCCACAAATCTTTCATTTCGGATTTTTAATCTTCTCTGTTATGTCCAGTGCTATTCTAAGTGCCTCCCTGCCTTCTTTCCCTGAAACCAGAGGTCTTTTCCTCTCCTTGACACACCTGACAAAATCAATGAGTTCTTCTTTGAGAGGCTCTCTTTTCTCAGGCTGTATTACATCGAATGCTATCTCTCCTCCTCTTTTAAAATAAGACCTCACCTCGCAGCTCTGATAATCAACAGATATGTAGGAATCTTTCTGGAAAATCTTCAGCCTCCTTTGCTTTTCAGGTGACAGGCGGCTTGCTGTGGTTAGAGCTGCACAGCCATTCTCGAACTCAAGCCATACCTTTGCAACGTCTATCTTCTCTGTAACCACACTTGCGCCTCTTGCCTTTATCTCTTTGACAGGGGATGACACAAAGCCCAATATGATGTCTATATCATGTATCATCAGGTCAAGTGTTATATCCACATCTGTCCCTCTACCTAAAAAAGGAGAGAGCCGTTCCGATTCAAAAAATTGCGGCTTTTTTATCATCTCAGATACAGCGATTATAGCTGGGTTATATCTCTCGATATGTCCAATCTGGAGTATGCGGTTTTTTTTCTCTGCTTCATTTATAAGTTCATCAGCCTCAGCAACACTTACAGTTATTGGTTTTTCTATCAGCAGGTCTTTGCCTGCCCTTAAACAGTTTAGCGCTATCTCATAATGAGAAACAGTAGGGGTGACAATGCTTACTACATCGAGTTTATCAATAATAT
>JAKALU010000205.1 GCA_021824065.1 Nitrospirota bacterium | reverse complement strand
ATTTCTATTAGACAAACTCCGAAAAAGCAGAAATCAAGCAGATTATGACGGTGAAAAACGCATAGATAAGGATATTGCCGAACGAGCAGTGGTTTCAGCAAAAAACATCCTCTGGAAATTGAATAAATGAATCCTTCCGAATTTCTGCATCCCAACAATAGACAGCCAAGCAAGGCATATCTGGTGAACGAGCTTCGCAAGGCTGTGTTTGCGTGGAGGCAGCAAGGCTATCAAGGTGCTACACCAACGACAAAAAGGCTTTTGCAATTCTGGTTTCAAGAAGATCACCTTCTGAACGATGAGCCGTATCAGTTATGGTTTTGCCAGCGTGAGGCGATTGAAACGCTTATCTACGTTTATGAAGTCATGAAGAATAAAAACTTCATAGACATGGCAAAAGATTTCGGTTCAGGACAAATATATGGTTACGATCCTTCTAACGATCAATACCCTCTCTATGCCTTTAAGATGGCAACCGGCTCAGGAAAAACATACGTAATGGCCTTGAGCATTCTATGGCAGTATTTTAATCATAAAAAAGAAAACAAAGACGACTACACATCTAAGTTTTTGCTGATAGCCGGAGAGAAAAATATCATCTATGACAGGCTTACAAGGGATTTTAAAAGTGGAAAAATATTCAGAGAACTGCCGATCATCCCTACTGAATGGATGGAGGGATTCGATCTGGAAGTGATTCTCAAAGAAGACCCTATCCATGTTATTCCCGAATCGGTTTTATTCTTAACGAACATTCAGCAGTTGCAAGAAAGGAAAAATACAAGAGAGGAAGTTTCAATATATGTAAATCAGGTTATGGAATTGCAAGAGGTTTACAATGTAAATGATATTTATCAGGAAAACAGGATAAAAGAAGTCCTTACATCCTGCCCGAACATAGCAATACTGAAAGATGAAGCGCACCATATCTATAGCTTTGAGAAGAAATGGAAACAAATTCTCATAGACCTTCATAAGAGCCTGAAAATCCGATATGCTCAAGGTGTAAATATGGAACTTGACTTTTCTGCAACTCCTAAGAATGAAAATGGTGCTCTATTCCCGTGGATCATTTCCGACTTCTCACTGAAAGAAGCCATTGAAATGAATATTGTAAAACGGCCATTAAAAGGTGTGCTCAAGAACGCAAAGGAAATCGCTTCTAAAAAGAGCGTTGAAAGATACAGGGCATGGATAGATGCCGGTATAAAAAGATGGAGAGAATATAAAAAGGCATTGAGTCCGCTATCTAAAAGGCCTGTTTTGTTTTTCCAATGTTCCGAGAACGAGGAGGCTGATGAGGTGTTTGAGTATGTTAACTCTCTTAGGGACCTAAAAGATAAAGTATTGTTAATACATACGGATAGTACAGGAGAAGTGACAAAGAAGGATCTGCCGCAGGCAAGGGAATTTGCAAAAAACATAGATGATCCTGAAAAAAGCCCCTATGAAGTGATAATA
The DNA here is from genome assembly GCA_021824065.1 of Nitrospirota bacterium. Lineage (GTDB taxonomy): Bacteria > Nitrospirota > Thermodesulfovibrionia > Thermodesulfovibrionales > UBA1546 > JAKALU01. The sequence goes on along the minus strand of JAKALU010000205.1, from coordinate 1,423 downwards.
AGCACAATGATGCTCAATGAAGGCTGGGACGTGAGGAACGTCAATGTTATTGTGGGTTTAAGACCGTATGGATCTAAACGAAGAGTTTTACCGGAACAGGTCATCGGAAGAGGTCTGAGGAAGATGTTTCCCGAAGAAGATGCAAATGTGGACAAATCCATAAATGTACTCGAAGTCATTGGCCCTGCAGGATTAACAGATATTCTTGAAGAATTGGAAAAACAAGAAGGCATAAAGTTTAACGAATTCGATGCAGGAAAACCACTTAATCTGACCACAATATTTGTCGATGAAAACAAGCTGGATAAAAATATTGAAATACCAATCTTGAGCCGGAGAATGATCGTAAGAGAGTTCTATCTGGATGATGCAGCAGTTGATAGTCTGCCTGCATTGGCAATTCCTTTAGAGAATAAGATCCTCGAGACAGAATATATCGCTGTAGATATGCTTAATGGCAGAGAGGTTATAAATAGGAAATGGGAACTCCCTGTCCCTCAAGATCCCAAGAGTGTGATTGCTTATTACACAGACAGGATATTGAAAGAGCTAAAAATCGGCGGTGCCTTTGATAGTTTTTATCCATTAGTAAAAAAGTATGTATCAGAGAAATTATTCAACGAGAAGATTAATTTCGCTGACCCAAGAGTACTTTATAATTTGAGTTCTCCAGAGGTGCAAGAGAAGCTCATGCAGTTATTTGTAAATGCATTTCACGAGCTGAGGTTTACTGAAAGAGAACCGGAACAAAGTGATATTATAAAAATCTCTGATACGGCACCTTTCCCATGGACAAAATTAATATTCCCTGCAGATAGATGCATTTTTAACTATGTTCCATGCGACAACGATTTTGAGGTAGATTTTGCCAAATTTTTAGATAAAGCAGAAGATGTAAAAGCTTTTGCCAAGATTGTTTACAAAATCCCTTTCTTTGTAGAGTACAGGGATTCTAAAGGGAATCTTAGGAATTATCATCCTGATTTTGTAGCGGTAAACTATAAGGATGAACACATAATAGTTGAAACAAAGGGGTTAATAGACATTGATGTTGAGCATAAAGATAAAAGGATTAAAATATGGTGCGAGGATGCAACCAACTTAACCAAAGAAAAATGGTCATTCGTACGGGTTAATCAGCAAGATTTTGAGAAATATAATTTTCAGAATCTTAACGAGCTTGTGGATACAGTTAAGAAATAAGAATAAGATATCGAATAAAACATACCTGTCCATTTATTATAAAAACTAATAAGGAAGATTTATAGTTCGTTGCGATAATTATGAATAATAACTTAAAAGCAGTACTCCTGCTTGCGTTCGGCGGACCGGAGTCCATGGATGAAGTGGAGCCATTTCTCAGGGCACTTATGGAAGGCAGGCAGGTGCCGGACCGGCAGATAGAGGCGGTCAAAGAACGGTA
>JAKALU010000076.1 GCA_021824065.1 Nitrospirota bacterium | reverse complement strand
GGGTTTAGAATAAACCTTGAAAATGTATTCAAAATAAGCGCTAACGACTTACCATTAGTAAAACTAAAAAGAATTTTTATGCTGCACCTCGATTACATTGATAAAAATGAAGGCATTCCCCGGCTTGTCTTCTCTGAGGAAATACATGCAGGCAACAAAAAACTAAAAGAAAAACTTTTGAACTCCATAACTTCTTACGCTGCCGCATTAGAGTCGATAATAAAGGAAGGGCAGAAGACAGGCTCAGTCAAAAATGATATAAGACCGAGGGCTTCTGCCTTAATGCTTATAGGCACGGTACAGATTACAGTTCTTAGATGGTCATTAAGCGGCTTTTCATTTCCATTGGTTGCTGAAGGCATGAAATTGTGGGAGAATTTTGAGAGATGCATAAGAGCAAAATAAATTTTTATTTCATTATGAACTGATATTCCTTCTGGGGGCAGAGATGAAAAAGAAGAAGTTATTGATAATTGCAGTTATTATTTTAGCAGGCTTTTCTGCCTTTCTGATAAATCGTTTAACCAACAAACATGAAGAAGGGGTGCTTGCTGTCTCAGGGAATGTGGAAGTTACAGAGGTAAATCTTGGCTTTAAAATACCAGGAAGGGTCATCGAACTTTTTACAGATGAAGGACAAAGGGTCAAAAAAAACGATAAGCTCGCCCTACTCGACAGCGCTGAGATCGAAAATCAGGTTGCTCAGAGCAGGGCATACCTTAACGAAACACTAACAAGGCTTGAAGAACTGAAAGCAGGCTCAAGACCACAGGAGCTTGAGCAGGCAAAAGCAAATGTAAGCTATGCTGAGGCAGAACTTACTAAGGCAAAAAAAGACCTTGAACGTTACGAAGCCTTACACAAGGATGAACTCATATCAGCTCAACAGATGGATAATGCAAGAAAAACCTATGACGTTGCTGTTTCACAACACAAAAAAGCTATCGAGGCTTTGAGCCTTGTCAGAGAGGGTCCGAGAAAAGAAGATATAAAGGCTGCGGCAAACCGTGTTGAACAGGCGAAGGCTGCATTGAAAGTATCAGAGGAAAGGCTGAAAGATACTGAGCTTTATGCTCCTGTGTCTGGTGTGGTTTTAAGGAAAAACATTGAGCTTGGAGAGACAGTCAATGTTGGTTCGCCTGTCTTCACGATTGGTGACCTTGAAAACCCATGGATAAAGGTTTATGTAAGAGAGGATAAGCTCGGTCTTGTGAAGCTCGGACAAAAGGCAGAGGTCAAGGTTGATTCTTATCCAAATAAAACTTATGAGGGAAGTGTAACTTTTATATCTTCAGAGGCAGAATTTACTCCTAAGAATGTCCAGACGCAGGAAGAAAGGGTTAAGCTTGTTTTTGGTGTTAAGGTAAGCGTTAAAAACATTAATGATGAGCTGAAACCAGGAATGCCTGCTGATGTAAAGATATTGTTGAAATAATGCTATCAGAATAACTCCCCCTGCCCCCTCTTAATTTAAGAGGGGGTTGTTTACCTCCTCTTAGGTTAAGGGGAGGTTAGGAGGGGTTATCTTTCTACATATTAACAATGAATATAGCCATAAAAACATCAAACCTTACAAAGGTCTTTAACGGCAACACTGCCGTTGACAACCTTAATCTTGAAATCCGGAAAGGCGAGTTGTTCGGACTTGTTGGTCCTGACGGGGCAGGCAAAACAACGATAATGAGGCTGTTGACCGCAATAATGCAACCGACATCCGGAGAGGCATGGGTTGCGGGTCATTCAGTCTTAACAGAGGGAGAAAAAATCAAGGAAAAGATCGGCTACATGTCGCAGAGATTCGGGCTTTATGAAGACCTAACAGTAATGGAGAATATAATATTCTATGCAGACCTTTATGAAGTTCCCCAGAAAGAGCGGCCGGAAAGGATTGAAAAATTGCTTGGGTTCAGTAACCTCACACCATTCAAAAAAAGGCTTGCAGGAAAACTCTCAGGCGGCATGAAGCAGAAGCTCGGACTTGCATGTGCTTTGATACATACGCCTGAAGTTCTTTTTCTTGATGAACCAACAAATGGCGTTGATCCTGTATCCAGGAGGGATTTCTGGAGAATTCTCTACGACCTCTTGAAAGAAGGCGTTACCATCTTTGTCTCGACGGCATACCTTGATGAAGCAGAGCGCTGCACAGAAATCGGACTTATTCACAAAGGAAAAATAATCATGGAAGACAACCCATCAGAGATTAAAAGATCGCTTGGAATACCTATGATAGAAATGTGGTCTGAAGATTCGCGAACTGCTGCAGAAATTGTCAGAACAATTGATGGCGTCAAAAGCGTAGGCATTTATGGCGACAAGCTTCATGTAGCACTTATAAACAAAGAGATTATGGACATCATCATTGAGACTTTGCAGAATGCAGGCATTGAAACAAAAGGCTACAGGGTAATATTACCTTCAATAGAAGACATATTCATTTCAATGGTGGAAAAGCAATGAACAGAAGCATTATTTCAGTAAAGGTGCGCGGTTTGACCAAAAGATTTGGAGATTTTACTGCTGTTGACAACATTGACCTGACTATAAAAAAAGGCGAAATATTCGGATTCCTCGGGCCTAACGGTGCAGGCAAGTCAACTACCATAAAAATGCTTTGCGGACTTCTATTGCCAACCAGCGGAAACGGCTCTGTTGGAGAGTTTGACATCATGAAAGAATCAGAAGATATTAAGAAAAATATAGGTTACATGTCACAGAAATTCTCGCTTTATGAGGATCTGACCGTAGGGGAAAATATTAATTTCTTCAGTGGAATCTATGGGGTTTCAAATAATAAAAAAAAGGAGCGAATGGAATGGGTCTTGGAGATGGCAGGTCTTAAAGATAGAAGGGATGCTATTACCAAAACCTTGCCAGGCGGGTTCAAGCAGAGGCTTGCCCTGGGCTGCGCAATATTGCACGAACCCCCCATAATATTCCTTGACGAGCCGACATCGGGTGTTGACCCTATTTCAAGAAGAAATTTCTGGAACCTGATATACGAGATGGCAAAGGCGGGAACTACCATATTTGTTACCACTCATTATATGGATGAGGCTGATTACTGCGACAGGCTTGCCCTTATATACAGAGGCAGGATTATCGCTGAAGGCACACCAAACGAATTGAAACAGAAATATATGACCCGCTACGTTCTTGAAATAGAGGTAGATAAGGTCGTTGAGGCAATGGAGGTAATTTACAAAAATGGGATAGAGGCAGCAATCTTTGGGAGTCTTCTTCATGCCACTGTGGATAATATGGAAAAGGCAATTCCCAAAATTAAGAAAATACTCGAAGAATCAAATATCACCTTAAACAGGATCGAAAGAATCGTGCCATCTCTGGAGGATGTATTTGTGACATTGATAGAGGTGGCATAATGAGAACTAATAAGGAGCTTATAAGTAGGCTATATGTCTGTCATTCCCGCAGTCAGTAAGCGGGAATCCAGACAGCTAAGAAAAACTGGATGCCCGATTAAGCCTGTCCCCGCAGGTCGTAAGCGGGGAAACTTCGGGCATGACAGATAAAGTTTTATGTGTCTTTGGTTATGATCTGATTAGTTATGAAAGAGGAAGATTTCAGGTGAAACTCTTACGTATAAAAGCCATAGCAAAAAAAGAGCTGACTCAGATACGCAGGGACCCCCTGAGCCTTGCAATGGCATTTCTGATGCCGGTGATTCTTCTCTTTATTTTCGGATATGCAATAACACTCGATGTGAACAACCTTAAGACAGTAGTCTATGACCTTGACAAAAGTAGCTTAAGCAGAGAGCTTGTGGCAGAGTTCAGGGAATCAGGTTATTTTACAGTTGTCGGCAAAGCGAATGAGCATAAAGAAATTGATAAATACCTTGATTCAGGCAAAGCTCTGGTTGCAATATCAATACCCGAAGATTTCTCTGAAAATATAAATACAGGCAGAGATGTTCAGTTACAGGTAATTGTTGATGGAAGCGATTCAAATACTGCAACCATTGCACTGGGATATATATCTGCAACAACAGAATTATATTCTCAAAGAATAAAAGGGGCTAAAATAATTCCGTTAATTGATCCCAGGGTGCGGGTCTGGTATAACCCTGAACTCAAATCAAGAAACTTCATAATCCCTGGCCTCATAGCTGTAATAATGGCTGTGATTGCAGCGCTCCTGACATCTCTAACCATTGCCCGCGAATGGGAGAGAGGAACCATGGAACAGTTGATATCAACACCTGTAAAGACACCTGAGCTCATTGTAGGAAAGCTAATACCTTATTTTCTTATCGGATTTATTGACGTTGCGATGTCTGTCATAATGGCGGTCTTTCTATTTGAAGTCCCTCTGAAGGGGAATCCCTTTCTGATTATGGCACTTTCGAGCATCTTCCTTTTCGGGGGGCTCAGCCTGGGGATACTCATATCAATAGCTGCTAAGTCCCAGCTCGTTGCAAGCCAGATCTCGATGGTTGCGACATTCCTTCCTGCATTTCTGCTTTCAGGATTTATGTATGCCATATCGAACATGCCTGCGGCTCTTCAGGTAATAACATACATCATACCTGCAAGATATTTTGTAGCGATACTGAAAGGGATATTCCTGAAAGGGAGCACCATGATATTTTTGACCTTTGAGACATTACTATTGACTGCCTTTGGATTGATAGTATTTGCGCTGGCAAATAAAAAATTCAAGAAGAGGGTTTTTTAACAATGTTTGAACGCATAAAACAGATGGTAATCAAAGAATTCATTCAAGTCTTCAGGGACAAAAGAATGATTGCCATAGTCTTTTTCACTCCCATAATGCAGTTGCTCGCCTTTGGCTACGCAGTCACAACAGATGTGAATAATATCTCGACTGCCGTATACGATCTCGATAAATCATACGAAAGCCGTGAGCTTACAAAAAGATTAGAATCTTCAGGATATTTTAATATTATATATTTTGCCGAATCCCCTGACGAGATACAATATTTGCTCGACAGAGGCAAGGTCATTTCTGCAATTCAGATAAACCGGGGATTTTCATCGGATTTAAAGAAAGGCAGGCAGACAGAGGTGCAGATAATTGTTGATGGGACCGATTCAAATACTGCAACTGTTGCAATGGATTATTCAAACAGGGTCATTATGAAATATGCAAAGGAAATGAGTACACAGAATATTAATGTGTCCACAAATCCCCCCTTCCCTCCTTTGCTAAAAGGGGGTGAGGGGGGATTAGACCTGCGCACAAGGGCATGGTATAACCCTGACCTAAGGAGCAAAAATTACAATGTGCCTGGGGTTATCGCTATAGTGATAATGCTCACCTGCCTTTTGCTCACTTCAATGGCGGTAGTACGGGAAAGGGAGATAGGCACTATGGAGCAGCTCATGGTCACACCATTAAGACCAATAGAATTAATGCTTGGAAAGACCATTCCATTTGGTGCAATTGGTTTTTTTGATGTGTTCCTCGTAACGTTGGTCGCTGTATTCTGGTTTGATATCCCGATGAAGGGTTCTTTACAACTAATGCCTTTAGCCACAGCGATTTATCTCTTGTCAGTGCTTGGGATAGGGCTTTTCATTTCTACGATATCACGGACACAGCAACAGGCAATGATGGCAACCTTTCTTTTTTATATACCTGCCGTCCTGCTTTCCGGGTTTATGTTTCCAATAGAAAATATGCCAAAGATAATACAGTATGGAACTTATATAAATCCCCTCAGGTATTTCCTTGTGATAATCAGGGGTATATTTTTAAAGGGTAACGGCATCGGCATCCTCTGGCCACAGATGGTATCGCTGCTTGCGTTAGGTACCGTGGTTATAACTATAAGCTCTTTAAGGTTTAGAAAGAGAATCGGATAATTAATTCAGATATGACACCGATCATAGTAAATTACGGCGATATTTTTTATCCTCTATAAAAATTATTGAAGCATTCAAACATTGTTTTTTTTGTGATATGGTTTAGTTATAGGATATCGATAGCTTTGATATTTATAAGAATCGACGGAGGTAAAATCAGAGGCTGAAGGAGGGTGTTCATCGCTGAGAATATTTTCGAATGCGAATTCATTCTAACTAATTGAAAGGAGGAAATTTATGAAATATCTGAAGATTGTGATGATAATCGGATCAATATTTTTCCTGTGTAACTCTGCCTTTGCAGCAAAACCCAAGAGTGCGTGCATTGAATGCCATAAAAAGATAACGCCGGGTGTGGTAAGCCAGTACCTTGAAGGCAGAATGTCAAAGACAGGTGTTGACTGCTCAACATGCCATGGCTCGGAACATAAAAAAATGGATGATGCAAAACTTGCAAAGATGCCAACCCCTGAAACATGTGCAGGATGCCACAAAAAACAGGCAGACCAGTTTAAGGCAGGGAAGCATAATCTTGCATGGATTGCAGCAAGTGCAATGCCGATGTGGGCACATCAACCAATCGCTGTTACCGGAGCGGGATACAAAGGTTGTACAGGGTGCCATAAGATAGGAGTCAAAAGCGAAGCAGAAAAAGGTTATCGGTATGGAAGTGCTCAGTGCGACTCCTGTCATACAAGGCATTCTTTTAAAAAATCCGAGGCTCGGGATCCGAGGGCGTGCCAGACATGCCACATGGGTTTTGATCATCCTCAGTGGGAGATGTGGTCTACATCAAAGCATGGCACCATCTGGCAGATAGAAGGCAAAGGCAGCAAGAGGGCACCAACATGCCAGACATGCCACATGCCGGGAGGAGACCACAATGTGATGACTGCATGGGGCTTCCTTGCCTTGAGACTTCCTGAGGATAACGAAAAATGGTTAAACGACAGGGTGACAATACTTCAGGCTCTCGGGGTTCTCGACGATAAAGGTAATCCCACCCCGCGACTTGAAATTGTGAAGGCAGGTAAGGTTGCAAGGCTCACGAAGGAAGATTTCCAGAGAGAAAGAGAAAAGATGATTAAGGTATGTGCCAATTGTCATGGAAGGTCGTATGCCATAGGTCATCTCGAAGCAGGCGATATGGTAATAAGAGAGGTGGATAAGATTTTTGCAGAGGCTATTAGAGAAGTGCAGGGTCTTTACAGTGAAGGCATACTTAAGAAACCTGCAGACTGGACATTTGCACCAGACCTCTTGCAGTTCTATGAGGCAAAAAGTTCTATCGAGCAAGATTTGTATCTGATGTTCCTTGAATACAGGATGCGAACATTCCAGGGAGCTTTCCACATGAACCCTGACTATATGCACTGGTATGGATGGGCGCCTATGAAAGAGACATTGCAGAAGATAAAGGATGAGGCTGCAAAGTTAAGGGCTGAAAAATCTTCTGCCAAAAAATAATATTAAAAGTAAGGGGGATATTATCCCCCCTTAAAAATCAACATTTGCATAAGAGAGGAGGAGCAAAATGAAATTAAGAGTAAATACTATTAGAATAGTATTTTTTATTTGCATTTGTATTTGGCTTATCCCGAATATCGCTGGCGCTCACTGTGACACACTTGAAGGTCCGGTAGTAAAAGCTGCGAAAATGGCACTGGAAAAAGGCGATATTACACCTGTTCTAAAATGGGTGAAAAAAGATCATGAAGGAGAGATTAGCGAAGCATTCAAAAAAACACTAACTGTAAGGAGTAAAGGTAAAGAAGAGAAGGAACTCGCTGACATGTATTTTTTTGAGACACTTGTCCGCATTCATAGAGCAGGTGAAGGTGCTCCCTATACAGGGCTTAAAGCCGAACCCGTAGAGCCAATCATCGCAGAGTCTGACAAGGCGTTGGAGAGCGGTTCATCTGATAATCTTGTAAAATATGTAACCGATGCTGTTGCTAAAGGGATACGCGAACGTTTCGCACATGCAAAAGAGGCAAAAAAACATGCAGATGAAAGTGTGGAGGCCGGCAGGGAGTTCGTTGAAGCCTATGTTGAGTTTACACATTATGTAGAACGGTTGCACATGGATGCTGCAGGCCCGTCCGGACATGCTGTAAAACCTGAAACAGGAGCAGGGAGCCTTCACCATCATTAAAGTGCTGGCTCATTACACATTTAAACACTGACAGTTTGAAAATATTCATTGCACTCCAGAAGGAGTAAAAGATCAAAGACTGAAAGGAGACTTCGATGTCAAAAATACCTGTAGTTGATTTCGAACTATGCATTGGGTGCGGCTCATGTGTTGAGCTCTGCCCCGAGGTGTTTGAACTCAGAGATGAAAAGGCGTGGGTGATAGGTCCTGACAAATGCAATACCTGCAATTGCCAGGAGGCAATAGATATCTGCCCTGTCCAGGCTATAAACTGGGGTGAGTGATAGAAATTTACGGGCACAGAATAGATGAGGAATTTTATACCCTGCTGCGATATTAATCGGTGAGTATCTGAAACTTAAGCTTAATAAATAAAGGTGCACGAAATATAAAATGATAAAGCTTAAAAGGATATATGATCCGGTTTCTGCAGATGACGGCAAGAGAATCCTTGTTGACAGGTTATGGCCGAGAGGGATTAAAAAAGATAAGGCAGCGATTGACGAATGGCTGAAGGATATTGCCCCGAGCGACGAACTGAGAAAATGGTTCTCGCATGACCCGTCTAAATGGCATGAGTTCAAAAACAGGTACCAAAAAGAACTCAAGAATAAATCAGAGCTCGTAGAGAGACTAAGGGCAGGGGCAAAAAAGGAGAAAATTACCCTTTTATTTTCAGCAAAAGATGTTAAACATAACAATGCAGTTGTGCTCAAAGAAGTAATCGAACGGTTGTTCATCTCTGGGTTGAAGGCGCATGGGAGATTATTGCAGGAGCGCTGCTTGCTTTTATGCTGATGAAGGTTATCGGGGCAAAGAGAGAAGTGCTTGAGAAATGGATGTACATAGAAGTTGGCCTTGTTTTATTCACAGGAATCCTCGGCACAGGGCATCATTATTACTGGATTGGAACCCCTGGCTACTGGCTATGGGTTGGTGGAATATTCAGCTCACTCGAGCCTGTCCCCTTATTGGTGATGGTATGGGATGCATTCAGGACAACAAGAGAAGCAAGGGTTGTGACAAATAAAGCAGGGCTTTACTACACCGTTGCACATGCCATATTCAACTTTGTTGGCGCTGGTCTATGGGGCGTCAAAGAATTTAGTGCATCGAGAGCATTTCAGTCCTTCTGGTGGATGACGATCTCGATGGTATTTATAGTACTCACAATAACAGGTGCGGGAATGGTTCAGACATACATGGAAAGGCTCATGGGGCTTGATTATGTTGCTGTTAAGGCTACATACAACCTATGGTTCTGGATATTAAGGGCAATATTCGGTGTCGGCTTTCTTATCGGTGTCGGGATATTTGTCATAGATTATTTCAAGCTCGGCAAAGAGCCAATGCCTGCTGCAAGCGCCGCACCTGAAAGGGCATAACAAGTATATCAAATGAAGGTCATTGCGAGGAGCGGAGCAACGAAGCAATCTCATTACGAAAAAACGGGATTGCTTCGTTGCACTCGCAATGACAATCTCCCCTGTCTCTTTTTGGTAATTATCCTCCTGTTGTCCTTCATTCCATCACCCTCTTCTGCAACAACCGACTATGCCCGTCAGACCGGATTTCAGTGTAAGGAATGTCATGTTGAAGCTATTGGAGGCGGTCCCTTAACAAATAAAGGAGAAAAGTTTCTCGAAGACATGAAAATAAAAGGTCTTTACAAACCGTTGACAGAAACTCAGAAAGCAGTGCGTTTTATTGTCAGATACATTCATTTAATCACAGCCATAGCCTGGTTCGGAACAATTCTCTATGTTCATATACTCCTGAAACCTGCGTATGCTTCAAAAGGACTTCCAAAAGGCGAACTGTTTCTTGGCTGGCTCTCTATCGCAATTCTTGCTGTAACAGGGACTCTGCTAAGCATTGCCAGGATACCATCATGGAAAGTCTTATATACAACAAGATTTGGAATACTCCTTAGCATTAAGGTTATCCTTTTTCTCGTAATGGTATCAACAGCGGTTATAGTAACAACATACATAGGTCCGCGAATGAGGAAAAAATGGGGGATAAAGGGAAAAGCAGAAATATCACCTGAGAAGAAAGACCTGACCAGCGAAGAGCTGCACAGTTTCGATGGAAAGGAAGGACGGCCTGCCTATGTCGCATATAAAGGAATAATTTATGACGTGACAAAGAGTAAGCTCTGGAAAAACGGCTCCCACCTTCAAAAACATCTTGCCGGCCACGACCTGACAGATGCCTTAAAAATTGCGCCTCACAGTGAAGACAAGATTCTTTCGATGCCACAAGCCGGGAAACTGATACCATCACCGGAAAAGATCACAACACCCTTTTATGAAAAGCTGTTTTACTTTTTTGCTTACATGAATCTTGTCCTGGTATTTCTTATCGTTTTTGTGATAGCCCTCTGGAGATATGATTAGACTTCAGCCTCTATGGTATCCTGACAAATTGGAATTCAAAACTCTTTAGATATTTCCCCCTATCTTATAAAAATATTTATGATTTGCATCATGGTGTTTTCATGAGTCTGATAGTTAAATTAATTTTAAGAGTATAAACTGGAGGTTATGATTACAAGGAACAGGTCTCGGGCTTTCAATAGTGTATAGCATTATCAAACAGCACGATGGTTACATCAATGTAGAGAGCGTAAGGGGTCGTGGAACTGCATTCAATATATATCTACCATTAATAGAGGCAGATAAATAGAATACTTATGATTTATCTCATACAAAACAGAACCCATTAAATGCTATAAATAAAGTATGAACATTACAGTCTACAGAAGAATTACGCAGATAGCTTTTATACTCCTCATTTTCCTCATGCCTGTTCTGGACATCCTGAGATATGACACTGCCACAAAAGAACTAATTGTATTTGGCAATGTATGGAGTCTTGGGTTAAAGCATGGCTTTTATGCAGACCAGAGTGTCACAGGCTCACTCCATATTGCTGTGCAGTTTTTCCTCAAGGCAATCCTTCCATGGATATTTATTCTTTCCATATTCCCCATTCTCGGCTTTCTTACAGGAAGGTTTTTCTGCGGATGGCTTTGCCCCGAAGGGACGCTTTTTGAGTTAGCCGATTACCTGACTCTCAAACTCACAGGCAGAAGGAATTTTTATTCCAAAAAACCCAATGACCCTGATATAAACGGTGGGAATAAGGCTGTTTACGCAGTCATAGCTGTATTGAGTGCAGTAGTAATCCCTTTAGTCGGCGGTGTTGCGTTAACAGGCTATTTTGTGGCTCCAAAAACCATATGGGCACAGATTGTTAACTGGAATTTCACATTTGGCGTAAAAGCCGGGATTATTGGCGTGGCAATATATATGCTCACGACATCAATCTTTGTAAGGCATGTCCTTTGCAGATTTGTATGCGCCGCGGGTTTAATGCAAATGCTTTTTGGTTGGGTCAGTCCTGTCTCCTTAAGACTTAAAATGGACACCGCAAGGATAACAGAGTGCACTGACTGCAGGGGTTGCGAAAAGGCATGTTTCATGAATGTAATGCCGAGGAAGAATAAAAGGGACATCTCATGTGTGAACTGCGGTGCGTGTATAGTTGCATGCAATAAAGAACTCGGTTATGGCAGAGGGCTTTTTCATTACAGTTTTGGTGAGAAATGTGCATCACCATCTGAAAATTGCAAAAATCTGACGAAAATCCCGCCCTATCCCGCCCTATCCCTTACAGAAAGACCATGAGACTGCTAAAATTGGGGTATAGAGATTTCTTTCTCATTTATGCGTGTCATGCTGAACTTGTTTCAGCATCTAATAAATAAATTTGAGACCCTGAATCGAGTTCAGGGTGACAGATTGAATGTTTAGTAATCGAAAGGAGGCATTTATGGAAATCTTAGACTTTAAGAAACTGATAAAATTCTCCCCTGACAGGATTTCGAGGGATATGCTCTCTGACAAACCTGAGATGCGTATTGCCCTCATGTGTCTGAACGAGGGACAGAAACTTGAACCTCACAAGGCACCTCTGAGACTGCTCATGTACGTTGTTCAGGGTAAAGGCACATTCATTGTAGGCGATGAGCGCATAGAGGCCGATGAGAAGACCTGCATCTTATGCGATCCAATGGTACCACATGGTTTTGAGGCTAATAAAGGCGACAAGCTCGTTGTTATGGCAGTTGTAACGCCGGTAGAGTAATGTAATTGTATCGTTCATCGTAAATTTAGACTTTTTGACTTTTGCACTTCCACACAATTAGTCTGGTTCTCTGGAACTATGGAACTTCCAAGCTTCCGTGCTATTGCGCTTCCGATAATAAACCAAATTTTTAAAGATATCAAATTGCACTTGAAATGATATCAAACATATTGTATCCTAATTACAGGAGGTGAGCATGTCGAGGACCATCGTCGATATCGAAGACAAGATATTGAAAAAAGCCCAAGAGCTTACAGGCATAAGTAAAAAGGTTGATATAGTAAATCTTGCGCTCAGAAAGCTTGTAGAGCAAAAAGAAATAGAAAAGATACTTGCCCTCAAGGGAAAAATAAAATGGGAGGGCAATCTTGAGGAGATGAGGAAGGGCAGAGTTGGTCATCGTTGATACATCCATCTGGATAGACTTTTTCCAGAACCAGAAATCCATTTATCAGGAAAAGCTTGAAGGCCTGATTAAAGACAATAACAGAGCAGCTATCTGCGGAATCATCCTTCAGGAGATACTACAGGGCATAAAAGATAATCAATCCTATGAACTTACAAAACAACGGCTTGTAATGCTGCCATTTATAAATACAGACAAAGAAACCTACCTGTATGCATCCTCTCTTTACAGAACCCTTCGCGGTAAAGTAATTACAATCTTTGCTGTT
>JAKALU010000006.1 GCA_021824065.1 Nitrospirota bacterium | reverse complement strand
CCGCGGCTGCTGGCACAGAGTTAGCCGTGGCTTATTCATAGGGTACCATCATTATTTTCCCCTACAAAAGGAGTTTACAACCCGAAGGCCTTCATCCTCCACGCGGCGTCGCTGCATCAGGCTTTCGCCCATTGTGCAAAATTCCCCACTGCTGCCTCCCGTAGGAGTCTGGACCGTATCTCAGTTCCAGTGTGGCCGTCCGTCCTCTCAGACCGGCTACCCGTCTTAGGCTTGGTGGGCCGTTACCTCACCAACTACCTGATAGGCCGCAGGCCCATCCTCAAGCGGATTGCTCCTTTTACCACAAATATCTCAATTCGTGGTCTTATGGGGTATTAGCCCCGCTTTCGCGGGGTTGTCCCCCTCTTCAGGGTTGGTTACCTACGTGTTACTCACCCGTCCGCCACTAATCCCGAAAAAGTATTGCTACGTCTTCGGGATTCGTTCGACTTGCATGTGTTAGGCACGCCGCCAGCGTTCGTTCTGAGCCAGGATCAAACTCTCATTATAAACTTGGAAAACTCAAAAACTGAACGGGGCCTACTTTAAAGTTTTCAAAGAACAGAAAATTTCTCCATATTACCTTGAGGTTTTGAGCTCATCTGAGGCTCTTTTAAAGTGGGTGCTCAGGCAGCTGCTTAGGCTTCCCCTCACTTTCGCCTGGGGCTTGCATCACTACATACTGCACATTGCTCCCATACTTTAGCTGTTCCCTCAGCTCGCATTGCCCCAAGGTAACACAGAGAAAAATAAAGGCCATGCCAAGCGGCATAGCCTGTTTTTCAAAGACCGCTTGTACTGAATTCTTAGGTCATCTCTGAACCTAATCTCTTCATCTGTTGTCTTTATAATAACATTTCTAATATTATAGTCAACAGGCAAATATACCACAGAATCGGATAATTTCATATAGAATAGCTTGTTTTCTCTTAAAATCGCGCTTAAAATTTGTTTTTCTGCTAATTTTGAATATTTTATAGCTGCTAATTTTATACTTCGTTTGCAAAAAAATTGCCTGTTTTCTCCTCTCTGACCGTGGATGATGGGCCATGTCCAGCAAAAACTCTTGTATCTGGCAGGAGTGACATTAACCTCAAAAATGATTTTTTAAGTTTGTCTAAATCTCCGCCATAAAAATCTGTTCTTCCAACAGAGCCTGCAAACAATGTGTCCCCTGTGAATATAACACTCTCACCGTATAGACAAATTCCACCTGGACTGTGCCCGGGCGTATGAAGAACCTCAAATTTTAAATCTCCAATCTCCAGCTCGTCACCCTCGTTCACAAAAGTATCGGGTTCTGGCAATGGTTCGAGTTCATATCCCCAGAATGCTGCCTGATCCCTTGCGCCATTATAAATCTCAAGTTCATCTTTATGAATAACAACTTTTGCACCAGTTTCATTCTTAATATCAGCAACAGCTCCTACATGGTCAAAATGAGCGTGTGTACAGATAATATATTTTACTTTGAGGTTATTCGCTCTTATTACATCTATTATCCTGTCAGGTTCATCTCCGGGGTCTATAATTATAGCCTCCTTAGTTTTTTCATCTGCAATGATAAAACAATTCGCCTCCAACTGCCCGACCACAAGACTCTTTATGAGCATATCAATTTCCCCTTTGAATTTTTTTCCTGATTAGATTAATTACATGTCCTATCTCTTCGCTTTTAAGGAAATAACCTATAAGAATATAAAATCCCGTGCATATTATAATTGCACCTGAAAGATAACCCGCTTTTTCCATGCTCCTCCCGCTCTGCCTCCAGAGGTCGCCATGCAGCAAAAACCAACCTGCAAGTCCCATAAATGCAGAAGCAAAAGAAACCTTCATAAAGGATTTTATAATTCTTCTTGCATCAATACGCTTTAATCGTTTTCTTAAAAAATAAAAAAGGAGAAAGAAATTCAAAATCGAGGCAAGGGCATTTGCAAGGGCAAGCCCACTGTGCTTCAATGGTTTCATGAATACAAAACTGAGAATAATATTTGTCAGAAGCGCAACAACGGCAATCTTCACGGGTGTTTTTGTATCCTGCATAGAATAAAAACTTGCAGTGACAACCCTCACGCCAACTATCGCCCATATCCCGAGAGAATAAAAAAACAGTGCTTGAGCTGTGCCTATTGTTGCAGCATAGTCAAACTTGCCCCTCTGAAAAAGTATATTCACGATTGGTTCTCTTAACACAATTAATCCTACCATTGCAGGAACCGTTATAAAGAAAAGCAGCCTTAATGCAAATGAAAAATCATCCCTCAGCTTGTCAAACTCTCCTTTTACAGCATGCTCTGACAATGTTGGCAATACCGCCATTCCCATTGCAACTCCGAATACCCCGATAGGAAACTGAATAAGCCGCATTGAATAATAAAGATAGGTAATGCTTCCTTCAGGCAGGTATGATGCAAGGATTGTGCTGACAAAGATATTTATCTGTGCAACAGCCATCCCCATTGTTGCAGGCAAGATAAGTATAGACATCTTTTTTAGACCAGGATGTCTGAAATCATATTCCGGCCTCAGACCATACCCATTTTTAAAGAAGGATGGTAGTTGAAAGGCAAGCTGTATAATGCCCCCTAATACAACACCTATTGCAACTGAAATAACCGGTTGTTCCATTCTTGGAGCAAGAGAGAGCACAGTAGCTATTATCGCAACATTCAACATTGCAGGGGCAAGCGCTGGTATAAAGAAAATACGCTTTGTATTCAATGCCCCCATTACAACAGCTGCAAGGCTGACAAATAGAAGGAAGGGAAACATCCCCCTGGTAAGAAGGACGGTCAATGAAAACTTTTCAGGCACCCCAAGAAACCCGGGGGCAATTGATGTTACAATCGCAGGTGCAAAGATAACCCCAAATAGACAGAACAAACCAACAAAAATCAGGACGAATGTAAATGTAATCCTGACAAGCTTTCTTGCCTCCTGTAGTCCCTGCTTCGTCTGGTGCTCTGTCAGAACCGGAATAAACGCAGAAGACATGGAGCCCTCGGCAAAGAGCTCTCTTAAGAGATTTGGAATCCTGAATGCAACAAAGAATGTATCTGAAAGCCCCGTCGCACCAAAAAAAACAGCCAATATCATGTCCTTTACATAACCGAGAACCCGGCTAATAAATGTGGCTATAGATATAAGACCGGCTGCCTTGGCTATATGTCCTTTTCCATCCATCTGGGAATTATAGCAAAAAAGTATCCGAAAAAAGGCATAGAAATATCTGGCTACAGAATCAGGAGATGGTATTCTCGCTCATTCTCTCGGTTGTTTCGACCATCTCCTGCCTGTCTCAATTTTTGTGTGTACACAAATTAGAATTACGAAAATTAATTTGCAAAACATGAGAATGTTTCTATAAAATCCTCTCATGGGAATTCTGGATGAGATAGTTGCAAAAAAGAGGGAACGGCTGAGCTATGCAAAAAGCCGCTTGTCCCTGAAAGGCCTTAAATCAAAAGTCGAAGATATCGAAAAGTCGAGGGATTTCAAGACTGCAATAAAACGGAATCCAGATGAAAGAATTAAACTGATCGCAGAGATAAAAAAGGCATCTCCTTCAAAAGGCATCATAAGAGAAAAATTCGACCCATTGGAGATAGCAACTGTTTATGAAAAAAAACAGGCAAGCGCTATCTCAATACTTACAGAAGAGGATTTCTTTCAAGGGAACCTCGAACTCATCCCCATTATAAAAAAAATCACAACCATACCCCTCCTGAGAAAGGACTTCATCTTCGATGAATACCAGATTTACGAGTCAAGGGCGAATGAGGCAGATGCTATACTTTTAATAGCTGCAATACTCGGAAAAAACCAGGCAAAAGATTACCTATACCTCGCAAAAGAACTCGGCTTATCTGTGCTCTTTGAGGTGCACGACTTAAAGGAACTTGAGATAGCACTCTTAATAGGGGCTGAGATGATAGGCATCAACAACAGAGACCTGAAGACCATGAAAATAGACATTAATAATACATTTGAACTAAAAAAAGAAATTCCTTCTGACAGAATTGTCGTAAGCGAAAGCGGAATCAAAACAAGGGATGATATCCTGAAGCTTGAATCAGCCGGCATAGATGCAGTGCTTATAGGAACTTCATTTATGGAGGCTGAAAATACAAGGGAAAAGATAGAAGAACTCTTTGTCTCTTAAGTTTATATCTCGTCAGCTTTAAACCTGAGCAGCTTAGCGGATACGCCCTATTTAAGCGATCTGCTCTTTACATGTTCAAGATACTTCATAAATACATCTGGCTCCACTTTATCGATAAAACACAATTTTTTGCCTTCAGGATCCCTCATAACATTGCCTTCAGAATCCAAGAAAAGGAGGAGGCAGTCATTCTTATAATCGTATTTCTCTCCGAGGGCTTTTTCAGCAGGCGTCAGTTCTTTTGAAAGGTCAATAAATACCGGCACGAAATCTGAATTTATCTTCTTTACAATCACATCATTGCTGTAGACATTCCTCAGAAGAAAATCACACCTCGGACATCCTTTAATAATTCCAAAATCAACTAAAATTGGTTTCTTTTCAAGCTTTGCCTTTTCCAAGCCTTTTTGGAGGATATGCCAGTTCACCTTTTCTGCATATATTCCCTCTGCTGACAAGCTTTCGGACAAGAAAAAGAGGGAAAGGATTATGAGTGCTACCCTTCTCATGTCTTATATATACCTCCTTTATCGACAGAGATAATATGACTTAGATCATAAAATTAAGACTTTCTTATCTTTTTATGCCATCTATCAAACACTTATCTCTAACAATTTATTCCTCAAGCGCTGTAGGTTTTCAAATGCTGATATAAAATCCCTGTACTCCCTCGGCTTATCATTCTTCATTGACTCAAGCAGCCTTTCGCAGAAATACCAAGTGCAGCGGAAAGGTCTTCTGTACCTCGGTAAGGAGCACCCATTCTCTTGAAGAAATCTGCATGGCTCTGTATCTGCCCTGTCGGTTTTACAATCAGTGTCATCTAAACCAATGGCGCGGATAAAAACTAAATCTTCTTTCTCGTAATGCCCATGCTTGTTTATGCAGCAGACCTTCGGGCATGAAGGGCAAACCATTGATGTGTGCCTTTGTATATAAGGACCTATACTGTCAAAAGCTTCTTTCAGTTCATACAGGATCTTTTCCATATTTCAACTTCCTGTAAAGAAAATCCTCTTCGCATACATCTTCCCACAAGCACTTTTTACAATATTTCCCCAGCCAGAGAGGGAATATCTCAGGGATTCTCTGTTTTATAACATGCCACTTTGCTTTACTGCCAGAGGTCTCTTTAAGTAACCTCAAGGCAAATTTATCCATCTCCATTATTTCATCATGGGAGTGATCAGAATACGAACATATTCCTCCCTTTAGATGAGGGCATCTACTGCATACATCATCAGCCCCGTGAGAGACCTCCACTCCAAATTCTGCTATTTTTTCCAGGGTATTTCTCAGGTTTTCAACAAATTCGCGGTTATAGCCCTTGCCGCTGAAAAAATGAAAACAGATGAGATGATGCCCTCTTAGCTTTGGAATATCAGTCATCCCAGAGTATAACAGATTTTTATCTGCCTGTTTATTAATCACTGCTGCCTATAAATTGAGCACTTTCTCAGGAAAAATCCCGGAGAAATCCTTATTTATCGGTGAAATCATTCTGGCATAATTCTTGATATCATTATTAATGATGCCTGTCTTAATTTTAAAAAATATAAAAACAGAAGGCCCCGGGACTATAGAAGATTTTCTAAAGGCAGAGGGCATATCCTATTCCGTCATCGAACTTGAAACAGCGGAAATCCCTGATGCAGAAAGATTCGATAACCTCGTAATGATGGGCGGTCCGATGAGTGTTAACGAGAGCGACATCTACCCATATATCACAAAAGAAGAGGAACTTGTCAGGGAATTCATTGCGAAGGGGAAAAGGGTCCTCGGCATATGCCTCGGCGCGCAGATAATTGCTAAGGCACTGGGAGCAAAAGTATATAAAGGCCCCGGACCGGAGACAGGATGGTTAGACATTGAGCTTACAGAAGCAGGCATCAGGGATTGTCGAATGAAGAAACTCGCTATACATCCAAAGGCAGGTGATTTCTGGAAAAGATTCAAGGTGTTCCACTGGCACGGAGAAACCTTCGATATGCCTGAGGGAGCGGCAAGGCTTGCAAAATCAGACTTATATCAAAATCAGGCATTCAGATATGGCGACAATGCTTACGCATTCCAGTTCCATATAGAGGTGAAAAAAGCGATGGTATATGATTGGCTTAAGGATGAGCCAATTGATCAGAAAAAGCTGCTGGATGAGACAGAAAAGCTATATGAAGTCTATCATGGCAGGGCAATGAACTTTTATAAGGCATTCTTTGCGAAAAGTTAAGAGTTGAGAGTTAAAAGTTAATATTTAAACTAATTAAAGACTTTTAACTTTCCACTTTTAACTTCTAACTTTTAACTTAGACATAGGAGGTGATATATGAAAAAAATTGAGGCAATAATAAAACCCTTCAAGCTTGATGAGGTAAAGGATGCATTAAACGAGATCGGCATTCAGGGGATGACCGTTACAGAAGTTAAGGGATTCGGACGTCAGAAGGGGCATACAGAACTATACAGAGGAGCAGAGTATGTAGTTGATTTTATCCCTAAGATAAAGATAGAGATTGTGACATCGGATGACCTTGCTCCAAAGGTTGTAGATGCTATAGAAAAGTCAGCCAAAACAGGCAAGATTGGTGACGGGAAGATATTCGTCTTTACTATAAAGGATGCAATAAGGATTAGAACCGGTGAACGGGGAGAATCAGCAGTGTAAGCGTTCGTTGAGTTCAACAGTCAATTGAGTTCATTGAGTTTATAAAAAACATAACAAACCCAAGAAACTCAACAGACCCAATGAACACAATAGACTCAATAAACTAAAAACAGGAGGAGAAATGACACCAAAAGACGTAATTAAGATGGCTCAGGAAAACAAGGCAGTAATGGCTAATTTTAAGTTCCTTGATTTTCCCGGAATCTGGCAGCATTTTGCAGTGCCGATATCCGAATTAAAGGAGGAGATATTTGAAGAGGGTCTTGGTTTCGATGGCTCTTCAATAAGGGGATGGCAGGCAATTCACACATCAGACATGCTTATAATCCCTGACCCGGCTTCAGCCTTTATGGACCCATTTATGGAGTATCCCACAATAAGCTTAATCTGCAATATCGTTGACCCAATCACAAAGGAATTCTATTCGAGAGACCCGAGGTATATTGCACAAAAAGCAGAGGCTTATCTCAAGTCAACAGGGATAGGCGATGTTGCCTATTTCGGGCCTGAGGCAGAGTTCTTTATCTTTGACAATATACAGTTTGACCAGAACTCAAACAGTGGATATTATTTTATTGACTCTGTTGAAGGCATCTGGAATTCGGGCAAAGAAGAAAACCCTAATCTCGGATACAAGCCACGACATAAAGAAGGTTATTTCCCTGTACCGCCGACAGACAGCCTGGTGAACTTAAGAACAGAGATGGTAATGGAGATGCAGAAATGCGGCATTTATATTGAAAGGGAACATCACGAGGTTGCAACAGCAGGACAGGCTGAAATTGATATGAGGTTTGACTCATTGGTGACAATGGCAGACAAGCTTATGCTCTTTAAATACATAATCAAGAATGTTGCAAAGAGACATGGCAAGACTGTAACATTCATGCCAAAACCCTTATTCGGTGACAATGGTTCAGGGATGCACTGTCATCAGAGCATATGGAAAAAAGAAAAGCCCCTCTTTGCAGGTAATGGCTATGCAGGGTTAAGCGAGCTTGCACTCTACTATATCGGGGGGATACTCAAACATGCGCCGGCACTTGCTGCTTTAACAAACCCCACAACAAACTCATACAAGAGACTGACACCTGGGTTTGAGGCTCCCGTTAATCTTGCATATTCAGCAAGAAACCGTTCAGCATCAATACGTATACCAACTTATTCACCAAGCCCAAAGGCAAAGAGATGCGAGGTCAGGTTCCCCGACCCTTCGTGCAATGGATACCTTGCATTTGCAGCAATGCTCATGGCCGGCCTTGACGGTATTGAGAACAAGATACATCCGGGCGAACCATTGGATAAAGATATCTACGAACTTGGCCCTGAAGAACTCGCATCAGTTCCTACAATGCCAGCAAGCCTTGAAGAGGCACTGGACAATCTCGAGGCTGACCATGAATTCCTCAGAAAAGGTGATGTGTTCACTGAGGATGCGATTGAGACATGGATAAGCTACAAGAGGTCAAAGGAAGTGGATGCACTCAGATTGAGACCTCACCCCTACGAGTTCTTCCTGTATTACGATATTTAAAAGATAATGATTTGATTTTAAAATGGAGGGAAGGCAGAGTTCTCTGCCTTCCCTTTTCTGTTTCAGGAATTAAACCTGTTCATTGCCTTTGAAACGCCTTCGGAAACAATTATGGCAACTGCATCTGCAGCGCGCTTAATTGCGTCTTTGATTAATGGCAGTTCTTCTTTTTTAAATTTCTTAAGCACATAGTCCTCTGCCAGCATACCGATCTCTCTTCCTATGCCGATTTTCACCCTGACAAAATCCCTCGTGTCTATATTCTGGATTATTGATTCAATCCCCCTGTGTCCTCCTGATGAGCCGCTCTTCCTTATCTTGAGCCTGCCTACGTCCATATCAATGTCATCATGGATTATAATTAAATTCTCAGGAAGGATATTGAATTTTTTAAGCACTTCTCTTACAGCAATCCCGCTGTTATTCATAAAAGTCAAAGGCTCTATGAGAAGAACTTCCTGCCCTCCCATAGAGCCTTTACCAATCAAATAATATCTCTTTTCCTGTAAACCTATATCTATAGCCCCAGCTATGGCATCAACGACCATGAAGCCGAGGTTATGCCTTGTCTTTGAATACTTACTGCCATAGTTGCCAAGTCCGACTATAGCCCACAACTATTTTTTCTCTGCCTTCTCTTTCTTTTCTGCCTTCTCTTCTACTACTTCTTCTTCTTTCTTGCCTTTCTTTATAACCTCAGGCTCAACCATCTCAGGCGCAGCAACAACCCCTTCAGCAAGCACTGCCTCTTCCTTCTCAACTGCTGGAGCAACTACATTAACAATAACCTCGTTAGGATCTGTAAATACCTCTATCCCATCCCCTATGCTGATGTCTTTAACATGCACTGCCTGTCCTGTTTCAAGATTTGATATATCAATCTCAAAATGGCCTGGAATTTTATCAGGCAGACACTCAATCTCTACCTCCCTGAGCACATGCTGAAGGATCCCGCCATCCCGCCTGACACCAATTGGCTCGCCCAATGTCATAACGCGTACATTTACACTCACCTTTTCCGTGAGAGAGACCTCAAAGAAATCAGTATGCAGGATGTCTCCTTTTAAAGGGTCTAACTGATATTCCTTAAGGATTGCCAGTTTGCTGTCCCCGTCTGAGAAATTGAGATTAACAACAGTGTGCTCACCTGATGTAGCGTCAATAAACTCTGCCATTGCCTTTTTTGAAATTGCTATAGGAAGTGAATTGCCTCCCCTGTAAATAACTGCAGGGATCATCCCCTGTCTCCTAAGCGTCCTTGCAATGCCTTTCCCAACTTTATCCCTTTTCTCTACGTTAAGCGTAGTCCTTTCCATTTATTCCTCCTCTATACAAAAAGCGAACTTATTGAAGATTCCTCATGAATCCTTTTTATAGCCTCACCAAGCAGAGGCGCAATACTTAAAACAGTGAGTTTTCTACATTTTCCCTTTTTGCTATCCAATGGTATCGTATTTGTCACAATCAGCTCTTCTATAACTGAATTATTAATCCTGTCTACAGCAGGGCCCGAGAGTACAGCATGGGTACATGCTGCAAATACCCTCTTTGCACCCTTCTCCTTGAGTGCAGAAGCAGCCTGAGTGGTAGTGCCTGCTGTATCTATCATATCGTCAAGTATAATCGTATCCCTGCCTTTAACATCTCCAATGACATTCATCACCTGAGAGACGTTAGCAGCCTCACGCCTTTTGTCTATAATTGCGAGTGCACAATTTAATCTCTTCGCAAACGCCCTCGCTCTCTCCACACCTCCCGCATCAGGAGAAACTATAACAAGGTCTTCAAAATTGCGTTTCTTTATATAGTCGAGCAATACAGGCGAAGCATAAAGATGATCAACAGGGATATTGAAGAATCCCTGTATCTGGCCTGCATGCAGGTCAACTGTCAAAACCCTGTTTGCCCCTGCTACAGTTATAAGGTCAGCTACAAGTTTTGAGGATATGGGTACCCTCGGCTGAACCTTTCTATCCTGTCTTGCATATCCATAATAAGGGATAACTGCAGTTATCCTTCCGGCAGAAGCCCTTTTCAGCGCATCAATCAGCAGCAGGAGTTCTATGATGTTATCATTAACAGGGGGACACGTTGATTGCAGCGCAAACATGTCTGAACCCCTTACATTTTCGTTTATCTGGACCATAATCTCTCCATCGCTGAATGTGGTTATTGTTGTATCGCATACAGGGATACCGAGATATTCTGCAACCTCCTTTGCAAGCGCCATGTTCGCATTCCCTGTTAAAAGCTTTATCCCTTCTGGCATTGTTCCTCCTAACAATAGTTAAAAGTTCAAAGTGAAAAGTTCTAAAACTATTAGCTTCAAACTTTCAACTCTTAACCCTCGATTTTGCTTTGCAAAATCGAGTTGGCTGGGGCGGGAGGATTCGAACCTCCACATGGGAGATCCAAAATCTCCTGACTTGCCGTTTGTCGACGCCCCAACATAAAAGTTCAAGTTTAAAAGTTTAAAGTTAAAAGTTGTTAAATTAACGTTTCAACAACCCTGCACCAATCGGGCTTCATTGCCTCAGCAGCCTTTTCCGCCGCACCTCTACTGTCAAACACGCCAAACACTGTTGGCCCGCTTCCACTCATCAGGGAAACCCGTGCACCCATTGCAAGCAGTCTATCCTTCAGTTCCCCTATGACCTTGAATTCCCTGATAACAGGGGTTTCCAGGTCATTGTTCAACATGAGAGCAATTGATTTGAAATCCCGCCTATCGAGGGCTTGGACAAATAATTTAATATTATTATCTCTCTTTGTCAACTCTGTCAATAATTTACTGACCTCTGAATATGCCCATTTTGTTGATACGCTGAGATTGGGTTTCACAAGCAGGATTACATTCGAAGTATTAGCCCTTAGTTGTGTAACTATCTCACCTCTGCCCCCGACCACAGCAAAAGGCCCCTTAAAGAAGAAGGGGATATCAGAACCGAGCTTTTCACCAAACTTCATAAGCTCTTCTTCGCACAATCCGAGTTCCCACAGTTTGTTCAAACCCGTCAGAACACATGCTCCATCACTGCTCCCGCCGCCGAGTCCTGCTGATACCGGGATCTCTTTCTTTAAGGTTATAGCTGCACCCTTTTTAACCGATAGTTTTCCTTTCAGGAGAACCGCTGCTTTATAAACAAGGTTTTCTCCAACTGGTATATCAACATCCGTTATTATCTCGACCTTATCAGAGTGTTCGAACGTAAGACAATCGTAAAGGCTGACACATTGCATGAGACTCGATATCTCATGATATCCGTCACCTCTTTTATGAAGCACTGATAGAAACCAATTTATCTTTGCGGGTGTTTTAAGGGTAAACATGGCTATAAAAATGCAAATTGCAAAAATCAGAATGCAAAATTAATGGATCCTCAATTTTGTCGCCCCGGCGACCCGCCTGGGGCGGGAATTTTGAGTTTTAAATTTTTAATTTTCTCTTCTACCCTCTCCTTAAGCCCTTCTTCTTTTTCTTGGAATTCGACTGCCTTTTCCCATGCCTTCAGTGCGTCTTTATCCAGTCCTTGAGAAAGATAGATATCCCCGAGGTGTTCATAGATTACAGGGTCATTGCCTATTATGCTCACAGCCTTCTTGATAGTCTCAGCAGCATCGTCGTATCGACCCATCTTGAAATAGACCCACCCGAGACTATCAATTATATAACCATTGTCGGGCTTTAATTTAAGTGCCTTTTCTACAAGGGAGAGCGCTTCATTGAGATTCATGCCTTTATCAGCATAGCTGTAACCGAGATAATTAAGTGCATCTGCATGCTCAGGATTTATCTCGATTGTATGTTTAAGATGTTTGACCATCTCATCAAACCTGCCCGTCTTTTCATACATCACCGCTATATTAAAATTTAGTTCTGCGTCATCAGGAAAGAGCTTTAATCCGTCTGTAAATACTGCCTCAGCTTTCTTATAGTCTTTCATCTGCATATAACTCAACCCCAGATATACATATATCTCGGGCTTGCCTTTTTCAAAACTCAGCATCTCTTCATAGAACCTTGCTGCATCAGCATAATGTCCCTCTTTTGAGTAGAGGAACCCAAGGTTGAGAAATGCACCTATGTTCTTCGGATCTATGTCTATAATTTTCTTCAGTTCTTCTATCGCCTCTTTTGTCCTGTCTATCTCTTCAAGGGCGACAGCTAAATAATATCTGATAGCAGTGTCCAGGGGTTTAGCCTCGAGAACAATCCTGAACTCTTCGATAGCCCTGTCATACTGCTTCTCTTCGATATAGAGGAATCCGAGTCTCCTGTGTACATCTATATTTGCTGGCTCCCGGACACTCAGTTCCTTGAGCTGCTCTATGGCTTTACCGACTGTCTTTTCTTTAAGATAAATCTGTGCGAGCCGCTCCAGTGCAATGGTGTTATGCGGGTTAATCTCTGTGCTTCGCCTGTAATATTCTTCAGCCTGTTTCAGGTCTCCCTTTACTTCACTTATTATCCCGAGATTAACATAAGCAGAATCAAAATTTGGTTTTATGTCGATCGCCTTTTTAAAATATTCTGCAGCCTTATCGTAAGCCTCCAGATCCATATTTATGAGACCGAGATAATATATACCCATAACATTATCGGGATCTATTGTCAGCAGAGACTCAAGAACATCTATCGCATCGTTATACCTGTGATCTGACGCATACAAAACACCCAGGAAAATATATGCATCATCCTGTGTTGGATCCAGTTTAACCACCCTTTCAAAAACCTTTGTTGCCCCGTCAGTATTTTTCTGGCTGTTATACAATTCACCGAGAAGCATAAGGCCGGGGATATAATCCGGGTTTGTCTTTATAGTCTCTTCTGCCATTGCAATGGCATCTTGAACCTTACCTGTTCTCAAAAATATATAGCTCATCTGAGTCTTGATATAAAGAGATGCCGGGTCTATCTTAAGAACTTCTGAGTAGTGTTTTAATGCATCCTCCCATTTGCCGGAAAGCTCTGCGTCATAGCCGAGAATGTAGTGATAATAAGCCTCTTCTGGAAGGTCAGTTCTTTCTCCCTGTGGCACACTTGCATACCGCTGTGCACAGGAGAAAACAGATAATAATAACGTTATTAATAAGATTTTTTTAAGCATGTTGGTATTATGACACAGAAGCAACAACGGGTCAAACAAACCGAAACAAACACCCCGTTGTCTCGGGACGAGATAGCATTGAAGCCAGTTATAAATTGTGTTAATATGGGACACGATATGAACTTTCTGTCTTTATTGGGCAGGCGATATTTTATCACCTCTGATAGAGGTTCCGAGCCTTATGCTAAATCTTTAGGGCGAACGTGAGATTATAATCATGAATAAAATTGCAATCCTTATCCCATGTTATAACGAAGAAAAGACTATAGCCAGTGTTGTTCAGGATTTCAGGTCACAGCTACCCGATGCAGATATATATGTTTTTGACAATAACTCCAAAGACAACACGGCAAAGGAAGCAGAAAGGGCAGGGGCCATAATCAAGAAGGAAAAGAGACAGGGCAAGGGGAATGTCGTTCGTTCTATGTTCAGACAGGTGGATGCGGATGTGTATGTGATAGTCGATGGCGACGGTACGTACCCGGCGGATAGAGTGCATGAACTTATAAAACCCATTATAAACGACGACGCCGATATGGTAACCGGGTCCAGGCTTCATACAGAGTCAGACAGCCGGTTTAAGCTGGTTAACAGGATAGGGAACAAATTGTTTCTCTTTATATTGAACTCTATATTTAAAGTGGGCATAACTGATTTGTTATCTGGCTACCGTGCACTCAGCAGAGGTGTTGTTAAAAGCATACCCGTCCTCAGTTCAGGGTTTGAGATAGAGACAGAGCTCACTGTAAAGTGTCTTGAACGTGGCTATCGGATTACCGAAATCCCTGTGAATCTCTCACCGAGACATGAAAAAAGCGAGTCCAAGATTAAAATATTCAGAGATGGTATTTTAATTTTTAATACAATCTTTGCGCTATTTAGAGATTACAAACCGATGAGGGCATTTGGGTCGATAGGATTGTTTCTCATTATCTGTGGTTTTATCCCTGGTATCGTAGTGATCAAAGAGTTTGTCTCTACGGGGTACATCGAACGTATCCCCTCTGCAATTCTCGCAGTGGGACTGGTATTGTCTGGTCTTCTTGTGGCATTTGTCGGCCTAATACTTCACACCATAGCCCGCCGTTTCCAGGGGATAGAACACCAGTTGCAGAATCTGACAGATACGATTTACAAGAAACCAGAGAGCAGAACACCGGGTGAATAGCTTTGATGTCAACAGATTGAATTATCAGCGTATCCTGACGTCCCTCTTCCTTGTGTCCACCTTTCTCCTTGCCATTAATAAGATTGATGACACAGATACATGGATGCATCTCAGCTTTGGAAGGCTGATATGGGAACTGAAAGGTCTGCCTGCTAAAGAGCCCTTTATATATCCGAGCTTTGATATGCCATTTTCTTATACCTCATGGCTTTTCGGTCTTATTTATTACATGGTATTCCGCGTATTTAATGTCTACGGCATGATATTGCTAAAGGCAATTACTGTGACCACTGCATTCTTTATCCTTCTAAAGGATTCTCTTAGACCTTATAAAAACTATATCGTTGCCATTGCTGTAATGACCATGGTTGTTCTCGTATCCCGACACCGCTTTGTGGAAAGGCCTGATACATTCCTCATGATATTTTTATCTTTCAGTATTTATAGTCTTAATGCCTTTGTTTATGACAATAAAAAATATATTTATGCCCTTCCCTTTATCCATATGCTCTGGGCTAATATCCACTCAAGTATAAACCTGATGTTCATCCCATTCATGTCTTTTATTGTTGGGGGTATTCTCCAACAATTCCTGAGCAAAAAAGGCACGAACTTTTTAATTACACCTTCTACATCTCAACTAAAGACCATTACACTGATTTTTTTAACCTCCTTTGCCGCAACCCTAATAAACCCACACCCTATAAGTCAATATACATATGGCGCCGGCGTCCTTGCTTCAGACTGGTGGAGGCAAGTAGTTACTGAACTTAAACCGCCTACATGGCAGACAACTAAGTGGCCATACTTCTTGACAGCGGCTGTTGTCATATCATTTATCCTGAATTGGTTCGCAGTTCATCGTTCACAGTCCACTGCAAAAGATAAAAATTATCCGTCCCTTATTCACCTCTTTCTTGTAATACCCTTCGTTTTCCTTTCATTCACAGCCATACGGTTTATATTCCTTCTCGGCATAGTGTCCGGCCCTGTTCTGGCAAGGAATATATCTCCATTTTTCACCCTCCCCTTGTGGGAGAGGGTTAGGGCAAGGGGGACCTTCGGATTAAGATTGGCGATAGCCCTTGTTGCAATCTGGATTATCCTTTACTCCACATTTTCCATAATAAAGGCAGGGCCCTTTGATATAAGGCGAAAGGAATTTGGTTTTGGAATAAATTATGCCAAATTCCCTGAAGGCGCATTGAAGTATATGGATATGAAAGGTATTACGGGAAGGATATTCAACACATTTCATTGGGGTGGTTATATAACTTGGAGGGATTTCCCCGGCAGGTCAGCATTTATTGATGGCAGAGGCTATCTTCCAAATGATTTATTAGAAAAATGGAGTATAGCATTGTGGGAACCATCTGTGATGGATGAGATATACAAGACATATGGTTGTGAATCTATCCTTATTGACTATTTTACTATTGCAGGCATATCAGATGTCCTTTCTGAGACAAATAGCCTGCTTTTGCATCCTGACTGGGCACTGGTTTACTGGGATGACCAATCGCTCCTTTATCT
Source organism: Nitrospirota bacterium (assembly GCA_021824065.1). Lineage (GTDB taxonomy): Bacteria > Nitrospirota > Thermodesulfovibrionia > Thermodesulfovibrionales > UBA1546 > JAKALU01. Next base: position 38,933 of record JAKALU010000006.1, on the reverse strand, counting down.
GAAAAGGGCCGGTAAATACGACTCTGTTATAAGGGAGGATGAATACCGGTTCATAAAACCTGCCGACGGGATATATGGCATAGCAGTAGCAAAGCTGGATGACGAATATTACCGCTCGAATATAATAAGGGAGCTAAAGAGAAACATTGAAGAAACAGGCTCGTCAAAGGCATATGCATTCCTGGGTTTTATATATAATGAGATAGGGCTTTACAGAGAGGCCATAGATGCATTCTCCAAGGTTAGAGACTTTCCGTTATTAAGCCATTTATTAGATTCATATAAGGGCATTGCCTATGCATATGGTAAGCTCGGATATCTGGATGAGTCCGTCAAATATTATAAAAAAGCACTTGCCACAAAAAAGGATGCCGCCACACTCTATAACATAGGCATAGTTTATATCAAAAAGGGTGACAGGAAGGCGGCAGTAAAATACCTTAAAAAGGCGTTAGACTTAAACAGCAACCTCATGTATGTATACCCTGCTCTCATAGGCATATACAACGAGCTCGGCATGGGAGATGATGCCCGAAGGACAACGAAGATGTATGAAAGAGCTACGATTATAAATAAAGGAGAAGAACTCTATAAGAATGGCATTAAAGCCTATCGTGAAAAGAGATTCGATGACGCTGTTCAGGAATTCAAAAAATCCATAGAGGTAAATCCATCGAGTCCGGCTCCTTACAGCAGTCTCGGCCTGATCTATTATGATATGGGCATGATCGATGCGGCATATGAGTACCAGAAAAAGGCTATCGAGATTGACCCGGATTTTGCAAACGCACACTACAGACTTGCCCTCATATATAAAAAGCTGGGAGACAATAAAATGGCAAAGAGGCACTGGAAAGAGTATCTGAGGGTCGAGCCTGTAGGCTACTTCTCGAGAAGGGCAAGAGAGGAGCTAAAGCTAATTGATAAAGACTTGTCATGAATATATTCTTAGGTTATACTACATGGCATAAAATTCAATCTTGCTTTTTCTTATGCGAATAGAAAAAATCGAACTTATAGGGTTTAAGTCTTTTTCCGAAAAAACTGCGTTCAATCTCCATCCGGGAATAACATGCATAGTCGGTCCCAATGGCTGCGGGAAGAGCAATATAGTTGATGCATTTCGCTGGGTTTTAGGCGAACAGAGTGCAAAGAGCCTGAGGGGTGAGAAGATGGAGGAAGTGATTTTCAACGGCTCTGCGACAAAAAAACCAAAGGGGATGGCAGAGGTTACCCTTGTTGTGTCCGGGATAGGCGATCCCACTCAGGACAATGGAAACGATTCCCAGAATCTGACGTCTGTAACAAGGCGGCTTTACAGGTCTGGTGAAAGCGAGTATATGGCAAACCGGGCTGTGTGCAGGCTGAAGGATATAAAAGATCTGTTCCTTGATACAGGACTCGAGGTGAAAAGCTATTCGATACTGGAGCAGGACAGGATAGCAGCGATACTGAGTTCAAAACCACAGGACAGGAGATTCCTCATCGAAGAAGTTGCCGGGGTCATGAAGTATAAAGTAAGGAGAATAGAGGCGCAGAACAAGCTCGAGGCATCAAGGCTGAATCTTCAGAGAGTAAATGACATTGTCTTAGAGGTGAAAAGACAGATAAACGCCCTTGACCGCCAGGCAAAAAAGGCTGAGAGATATAAGAGACTCTCATCCGAGATGCGGGCAATAGAGCTTAAGATTGCAAAGAGGGATTATCAGATTCTAAAAGAGTCTTTAGAAAAAATACTTGCAGAATATGATTCCTTCAAAGAAAATGAGACGCTGAAAAGGGCAGAACTCACAAAGCTCGAAAATACCGCGGAAACAAACCGCATCGAACTCCTCCAAAAGGAAAAATTCCTCGAAGCGCTACAGCAGGAATTCAGGGATATGGAAAAGGCAATAGCCGAAATCGAGAGATTGATTGCCGTATCGAATACGGATAGAGATAACCTGAAGGAATACCTCGTAAAGTTGTATGCACAGAAAGATGAGTTTGGGGCAAAGAGAGCAGAGTTGCTCCAGAAGCAGGAAGAGTTGAGCAGCATCGAGACAAAACTTTCAACTGATATAGACGGACTTAAAGATGAACTAAAGGCCAAGAATGATTTAATTGATATGTTAGAAAACGAACTCGGAGAAAAAGAGAATATTGTAGAGGAAAAACGCAGAGAGATCTTCAGGCTGTCAGAGGAACTGAGCAATCTCAGAAACGAGATGGGCAAGATGCAGACATCGCTCGATGCATTGGAGCGAAAAGAATCTGCACTGATAAAAGACTCAGAGGATTCGAGAAAAATCTTGAATGACATAGAGTCATCAATCAAAGGCGTGGAGGGTTCGCTTCGAAACAAAAATAACGAGGTTCTCCTTCTTAATGAAAAGAAAGTCATATATATATCAGAACTTTCTTCCGCCAGAGAAAAAATTGAACATCTCAGGAATAATTTGTCACAGATAAAAGAAGAGCTTGCTTCCAATGTATCCCGTCTTGAATCCTTAAGGGAACTCGTCCTCGATGCCCCGGCCCGTGAGATCCTTTCAGAGGGATCCAATCTCCATATTATTTCATCGCTGCCAGACATCCTTAATGTCGACCCTGAATATGAAAAGGCAGTTGAAAATGCCCTTTCAGAAAAGATCAACTCTTTCATCCTTAAATCCCTTGAGGACATCGAGCTTGCCATCTCTACCTTGAAGTCAAAAGGTGTCGGGAGAATGGCATTCATGACGCTCAATCCTAAAGCAGTTGATGACGCAGCAGTTGTCCCGGAAGGCGTAATCGGCAGGGCGATAGATTTTGTTAAGGTGGATGCGGCGTTTGAAGACATAGCAAGAAATCTTCTAAAAAATATCCTCATTGTAAAAGACCTGAAGACAGCCCTTGAACTTCATTCAACATTCAACATCCAACATTCAACAGTTTTTGTGACCCTTGATGGTGAAATAGTAGAGCCTTCAGGCGCAGTCATCGGCGGAGAGGGCAGAGGGGTCTTAAGAAGAAAAAGAGAGCTTAGAGAGATTGAAGAAATCATCGGACAAAAGAAAAATTCAATAGAGCGCATGCAGGAAGATTTAAACAGACTGCAGCAAGAACTTTCAGAAAAAGAGTCAGATATCAGAGATATAGAAACCGCAATCGTTAATGCGGAAAAAGAGATGTCGCTTTCCAAACTTACATCTGAAAACTATCAGGAGGAAAAAGAAAGGACAGACAGAAAGCTTGCGTATCTCTCAATAGAGATTGAAGAGCTTGCAAAGGAAAAAGAATCCACCGGGAATCTGATTCAGGAAAGAGAAACTGTAATAAATGCAGGCGAATCAAAAAAGAACCTTACAGAAAAAGACATGTCAGACCTTCTTGAAGAAATAAGCCAAAAGAAAACAGATTACGAAGAACAGCGCGCATATGTAGCAGACCTGAGGGTCTCTATAACATCACACAGAGAAAAAATAGAAGCCATACAGAAAGAGAGGGATACAGTCAACGCTGCTATAGAAGAACTGCTACAGAAAAATAATTCCCTTACTGATGAGACAAAATCTGTTGAAGACCGCATATCGCAGAGGGAGATAGAGATAAGCGTGAATGAAGAAAAGATAAAAGGCATGATACTTAATGCAGATGACCTGAGAGAAAAGATATCTGTGAGAAGAGAGGCTCTCGAACAGGAAAATCAGGGACTTATTTCATACGAGCAGCGCATCAAAGCACTGAGGCACGAGGTAGATTCTCTCGCATCAAGGGTCTCAGAACTTGATGTTGAAAGAGCTGAACACAGGCTTAGGATAGAGAACCTTGTTGAAAACATAAGACAAAATTACGGTGCAGAAATAGATACATTGGTTGTAGAACCCCTGCTGCCTGAGGATGAGGAACGCCTTGCTGAACTAAGAACAAAGATACAGGAACTCGGGCCTGTAAACCTCGGCACACTCGAAGAATATGAAGAACTCAGCACAAGATATGAGTTTCTTACAAAGCAGCAGGAGGATCTTGTTAAATCAATAGCAGAGCTTGAAGAGGCGATAACAAAGATAAACAGCACAACAAGGAAAAAACTCAGAGAGGCATTCGAGACATTAAAGATAAGATTCTCGGAGGTCTTCACCACTTTATTCGGAGGCGGCAGGGCTGAACTTATCATGACAGACGAAAACAATATCCTTGAAACAGGAATAGATATTATTGCCCAGCCGCCGGGCAAAAAATTCCAGAACATAAGCCTCCTTTCAGGCGGCGAGAAGGCGCTCACTGCCCTGTCACTTCTCTTTGCAAGTTTCCTTATAAAACCCACCCCGCTCTGCATCCTCGACGAGGCAGATGCACCGCTTGATGATTCCAACACAGAGAGATTCGGGAAGATGTTAAAGGAACTCTCAAAAAATATACAGTTTATAGTGATAACCCATAACAGAGTGACAATGGAGGCGTCTGACTATATCTATGGCATAACAATGGAGGAGCCGGGCGTGTCAAAGGTCATCTCAATGCAATTGGCTGAGGCATGATGATATTTATTGCAGTATTTAGACTTATCATGCAATAATAATTTTGTTTAGTGCAGCATCAAATTTAGAAGTTTATAAGAGGAGAAAAGCAAAATGCAGATTCAGTATATTACTGACAGAAAAGGGCATAAAACGAATGTGGTGATACCTTTTAAAGAATGGGAGCATCTTATGAAGGAAATACAGAAACAGAGGGTTCTACTCGGGTTGAAGGAATCTGTGTCAGAGGTCAAGGCTATGCTTGCCGGCAAAAGGAAGATGAAAACAATCGAAGAACTGCTCAATGAGCTATAAGATCGTTCCTTCAGATAATTTCTCAAGAGAGCTTAAAAGGCTTACTAAAAAATATCCTTCCTCAAATTTATAAATGATATTATTGAAAGACTATTTAGGACGTAGTATAAGGCTAACTGACAATAGATGGGAACACATTCTCACAAGGGCTGAAATGTCAGAGCAAAAAGAAAAGATTAGAGAAACTTTATTAGCACCTGATAGAATAAAGAAAAGCAAGCATGAGCCGGAGGTTTTGCTTTATTATAAATTGTATGAACAAACACCAGTTACTAAGAAATATTTATTGGTAGCTGTAAGAGTAGAAAATGGAGAAGGTTTTATCCTTACTTCATTTTTTACAGACAAAATAAAGGCAGGTGAATCATTATGGGAAAGATGAAAATATGGTATGACGAGGAGGGGGACTACCTCGAAATAGGCTTTGGAAAAAAGAAAGGCTATATGAAGGATATTGGCAATGATATGTGGGAACGGATTGAGGAAGGAAAGGTTACTGGAATCTCGATATTAAATTTCAAGAAAAGGCTTAAGAAGGGGCGGTCAGAAGTCAGGCTTCCGTTAGAGGTGCGTTTTAAGGAAGTGGTGAATAAGTAAATGGCCAATAAAAAAACACAAAAATTATGCAGTCTCCCTTAATGCCTTTTTTGTGCTATATTCTCTCATGAATCAAGAAAAAAGAAACTTCGCATAATAATTGTTTGAAGCAAATAACGATAACTAAATATCTGTCATCGGTTCTGTTTTTTCTGGTGTTTAGTTCCTTAGTCTATGGTGATGTGTGTCCTGCAAATCAATACAAAGACAGATTAGCCAAACTTGGTTTTGATCAAGTTAGTTCTGTTGAGATCGCTGCAAATGAATTAATTAAGCTTGCCAGCGATATGAATGATAACTGCAAAGAAGAACTATTGTATACGTTCAGAAAATATTATTATAAAGCTCTTGAGTCTTATGACCGCAAGAGTGATGTAGGTAATTGGAATTATCCTATTTCAGATTCAAAAAAGCTTAAGTTTAATTCATCTATATCAAAAGTCGGGTGGACTTTAAAAGAAAGCGAAGGTATTTATTATATTGGCGAATCAGGAGAATGGTTTCAAAAGAAATTCAAAACAATTTTTACAGAATCGTACAGTAAATATCTAAGCCTCAGATTAAAGGAAATTAAGGAAGGTTTTTCTGAAGACGCAGGCCTATTAATCTCCTGGGAGCAACTCAGAAAGAGAATTGTTTTATGGGAGGAATTTCTAAAGGACCACCCAAACTTCAAGGAAAATCCGGAAATAAGAGATTATCTGAATATTTACATCAGAACGTTCCTAACAGGAATGGACAATTCAAGAATATATGATTCCAACACGAAAAAACTGAGGACAGAAGTAAAAGCTGCTTTTGAGAAATATATAAAGGAAAACAAAAAGTCGGCGTACTACACGTTGGTCAAAGATTATTACGAGATGTTGAAAAATAATAAGTTCATCGTTTCGGAGGATAGTAATGAATACTTAAAAAAGAAGGGGTACGAAACAATGCTCGGCAAACAACCACCAACATATTGAAGAAACTCCAAAGCGGATTATTTGACCATGGACAACATGATTAATTTGTTTTCAAGGCATTATGGGGAAGAATTACGAAGACTTCAAATCAACGCTTGAGGCGAGGCGGAAGAATAAAATAATCACTATCTGTTAAAATTAAAACCATGATCGGCTCATTAAGAGGAAAGCTTATCTCAAGAAGACCTGACAATGTTATTGTAGAGGTTAATGGAGTCGGCTATCATGTAAACGTCCCCTTGAACATCCTTTCCAATCTTCCTCCGGAAGGAAGCGATGTGTTCCTTCACATTTACACACATGTGCGTGAAGACGCTTTCCAGTTATACGGATTTGCAGCCGAGGATGAAAAAAAGATATTCACTACCCTGCTCGGCATAACAGGCATAGGGCCAAAGATGGCATTGAACATACTTTCGGGCATCTCCCATAATGATTTTCTCCATGCAATAGAAACAGAAGACGTAGCCCTTCTTTGCAGAATCCCCGGCCTCGGCAAGAAAACAGCCCACAGGTTGATACTCGAACTCAGGGAAAAACTGCCTTCTGTAGAAAAACCAAAAGACAGATTATTTGAAGATACACTGTCAGCGCTTGTTAACCTGGGGTATAAAAAATCAGAGGCCCAGGAATCCCTGGAAATGGCTTATAAAAAGGGATATAAAGATATAGAAAAACTGCTTAAGGAATCTTTAAAATATCTTACAGGGAGCGCCAATGAAGATGTCATTGAGAGTGAACAGAACAAATAGATGCCGAAACGAGTTCAGCATGACAAATAATAAAAATGTCATTCCGAACTATGCCCTAAACTTGTTTCACGGGTTGTTTCGGAATCTCAAGATCATCAGTGAGAGTGAATAATACATATGATTCGCAAAGATGATCAGCCTGAAAGAACATTAAATCCTGCCATAAAAGATGAGGACATCTCTTTCGAGCTTAATCTTAGACCAAAGGCATTCAGCGCTTTTGTAGGCCAGGAAAAGATAAAAGAAAACCTCAAGGTATTTATTACTGCCACAAAACAAAGGAACGAGCCATTGGACCATGTTCTTTTCTGTGGTCCGCCAGGGCTTGGGAAGACAACGCTTGCAACAATAATCGCAAATGAACTTAAAGTCAATATAAGGTCAACTTCAGGTCCTGTTCTTGAAAGACCGGGCGACCTTGCTGCAATACTTACAAACCTTTCAGATTTCGATATCCTTTTCATTGACGAAATACACCGCCTGCCAAGGATAGTCGAGGAAGTTCTTTACCCTGCAATGGAAGATTATCAGCTCGACATAATCATTGGTCAGGGGCCAAATGCAAGGACACTAAAACTGAACCTTCCGAAGTTCACCTTAATCGGCGCAACAACAAGGACAGGACTTCTTACCTCTCCCTTAAGAGACAGGTTTGGCGTTATTAACAGACTCGAATTTTATGAGCCTTCTGAACTTAAAAAAATAGTGTTAAGGTCTGCCGGGATTCTCGGTATAGAGATCAAAGATGATGCTGCACTTGAGATTGCGATGCGCTCCAGGGGAACGCCGAGGATTGCAAACAGGCTTCTGAGAAGGATAAGGGACTTTGCACAGGTAAAAGGTGATGGTGCTATTGATTTAAATATAACAAAGGGATCATTGATTGCGCTTGATGTTGATGAAAAAGGTCTTGATGACATAGACAGAAAACTTCTTTCAACGATCATAGAGAAATTCGGGGGCGGCCCTGTTGGAGTTGATACCCTCTCGGCAGCAATGAGAGAGGATAAAGAGACAATCGAAGATGTGTATGAGCCATATCTTCTTCAGGAAGGTTTCCTCGAAAGAACACCGCGCGGAAGACTTGCCACAAAAAATGCATACCAGCACCTTGGGATAAACATACCGCAGGGGTTGTTCTGAGAGCATTCCCACCTTCATGAAAGCAGTTTATTTTGATGGCAATTTAAAAGTTTGCGAGGTTGAAAAACCAAAGAGAAAGAAAGGCGAGGTATTAATCAGGGTTGCCCTTGCCGGCATATGCAACACCGACCACGAGATTATAAAAGGTTATATACCGAATTTCAGAGGAATACCCGGCCATGAGTTCTTTGGATATGCTGAAGAAGCAGACGATAAATCCTTAATTGGAAAACGCGTTACATCTGAGATAAATATTGCCTGCGGAAAATGTGAATTCTGCAATAAAGGACTTGGAAGGCATTGCAGTAACAGAAAAGTGCTGGGGATAATAAACAAAAACGGCGCCATGGCCGAGCATGTTACTGTCCCAAAAGAAAATGTGATAGAAATACCTTCATCCATTCCTGATATAAATGCTATTTTCATCGAACCATTGGCTGCAGCACTTGAAATCCTTGAACAGGTGAATATCAATAAAGACCATACTGTTCTTTTGATCGGAGATGGGAAACTCGCCCTGCTGATTGCACGAGTAATATATAAAACAGGCTGTAAACTTACAGTTGTCGGAAAACATCCCAACAAACTCTCTCTTTTAAATGACCGCAGCACAAAAAAATTCCTTCTCGATTCCTTTAAGCCATCATTTTTCGACATTGTCATAGAGGCATCAGGCAATCCTTCAGCTTTTACTCTTGGCCTTGCGTGTGTAAAACCACGCGGCATATTCGTCCTAAAAAGCACATATGCAGATGGATTCTCATTCAATCCTTCTTCTATTGTTGTAAATGAAGTGACCCTGATTGGTTCAAGATGCGGCAGATTTAAAGATGCGATAAAGTTTCTGGAAAAGCATAAACCAGGACTGGAGAAGATGATTAGTAAGGAATTCCCTCTCGAAGACGCCCTTGAGGCATTTAATTATTCAGCAAAACCTGATTCTCTGAAAGTCGTGCTCCGCATATCATAATTCCAGAGAATATCCACATTTTATGTTATAATAAGTAAGATTTTTGCATTGTCCTCCCAGAGACATTGTCTTTAAAAATCAATAGAGAAATTAAAGAAGAGAGAGGATTGTTGAATTCATGAAACGTAAAGATTTAAGGAATATTGCCATTATCGCACATGTTGACCATGGCAAGACCACACTCGTTGACGGTATGTTGAGGCAGGCTGGCATTTTCCGCTCTAATGAAAAGGTGCAGGAACGTGTTATGGATAACATTGACCTTGAGAGAGAGCGCGGGATAACGATTATGGCAAAGAACACTGCCGTACAGTACAACGGTGTTAAGATAAACATTGTGGACACCCCGGGCCACGCTGATTTTGGCGGTGAAGTGGAGAGGACACTCAAGATGGTAGATGGTGTGCTATTACTTGTTGATGCATCAGAAGGTCCTCTGCCCCAGACAAGGTTTGTTCTGAAAAAGGCTCTTGAGCTCAAACTTCAGCCAATCCTCGTAATCAACAAGATAGACAGGGCTGACGCAAGAATCCAGGAAGTGTTGAACGAGGTTTATGATCTCTTTATTGATCTTGATGCTACTGAGGAGCAGCTTGAATTCCCTGTTCTTTATACGAATGCAAAAAAAGGGCTTGCAAAACAGGACATCGAAGGAGATTCAGAGAACCTTAAACCGCTCTTTGACATGATAATGAGCACAATCCCTTCCCCCGATGGTGATACTGAAGGGATATTACAGCTCCTTGTTACAAATATCGACTATGACGACTATATCGGAAGACTCGCTATAGGGCGGATTTTTTCAGGCACAGTTAGAGTGGGCGATTATGTCTCAATGGTAAATGCGGATGCTGAGGCGATAAAGACAAAAGTAACTTCCATATACACATTCCAGGGGCTTCAGCGGATCGAGACAAAAGAGGCATCTGCCGGAGAGATTGTCGCACTGGCAGGCATTGAAGGAATAAACATCGGAGATACGATTACTGATGCAGAAACCCCTGCAGCCTTGCCGAGGATAAAAGTGGATGAGCCGACAATATCAATGGTATTTTCTGTTAACACCTCTCCCTTTGCCGGGAAAGAGGGCAGATATGTAACATCCAGGAATCTGAGGGAAAGGCTTGAAAAAGAACTTCTCTACAATGTCTCCATTAAGGTAGATTTTGATGGCACAGACTCATTCAAGGTCATGGGGCGTGGAGAGCTTCAGCTTGCTATCCTCATAGAGATGATGAGGAGAGAGGGGTATGAGCTTTCTATCTCAATGCCGGAGACAATAACAAAAACAATAAATGGGGTCCTGCATGAACCAATGGAAATGCTCGTGGTAGATGTGCCAGAAGAGTATGTCGGTATTGTAACACAGCAGGTCGGGATGAGAAGAGGCAGGATGCAGAAGATGCAGAACAACGGCTTTGGCAGGGCAAGGCTTGAATTCAGAATACCATCGAGAGGGCTGATAGGTTTCAGGTCTCAATTCCTGACAGATACAAGAGGCACAGGGCTGCTTAACCATCTCTTTGATGGTTATGAGCCATGGCAGGGGCATATATCCAAAAGACAGACAGGCGCCCTTGTTTCTGACAGGCACGGGAAAACAACCATCTATGCCCTTTTCCATCTGCAGCCAAGAGGGGTGCTCTTCGTCAAAGAAAATACCCCTGTATATGAAGGCATGGTCATTGGTGAGAATTCAAGGGAGAACGACCTTGATGTGAATGCCACAAAGGAGAAGAAGCTCACAAATATACGCGCTGCCAACGCAGATGAGGCCCTGCAGCTGGTACCTCCAAAGATCATGAGCCTTGAGCAGGCAATAGAATTTATTAAGGAAGACGAGCTCGTTGAAGTAACGCCTCAATCAATACGATTAAGGAAAAAAATACTTGAAGCAAATAAAAGGCCGAAGATTAAGAAAGATTGATAATGAACTTGACTAATTCGACTGCTCTGTTTAAAAATCATCCATGAAACTTTTGATGTTTTATGTACATGACTGGTGGTACAAGACTGCATCAAAGAGCCTTCCTAATGCGCCTGATGCTGAGAGAGAAGAGTCCATGAACAATGCAGCAGTAATCTTTTTCCATTCCGAAGCAGAAGACGAAGAGAAAAAGGAAAGCGTTATCCAGAAATTCGTAAAGAATACAAAATGGATTTCGGGCAAGTTCAATACAAAAAATATTGTGCTTCATTCCTTTAATCACCTGTCAACAAGCAAGTCTTCTCCTGAATTCGCAAAAGCCTTGCTTGATGAAGTAGTGGAAAGGCTTGAGAGAACCGGCTACAGGGTCATGCTCACTCCTTTTGGCTATTTCAATGAGTTCAGGATGCATGTGGCAGGGGATTCACTTGCCAAGGTATATAAAGAGTTTTAAACCTTATATCCCCATAATTAGATTGTACAATTCTGGATATTCACTCTTTGAAAGGGACACATCTTCTTTTAACAGCCTCAGCCCCTCTGGAATATGTTTCAGAAAATATTTTTTCCCTTTTACTGTTGACAGAAAGCCGTAAGCGCCAAGTGCCTGCATATGCCTTTGAAGACGGCATAAGCGCAGGGCTTCTTTGAAATCTCTCTCATCGAGATTCTCCTGAGCCCTTTCTCTCATCTTATCCACGTAATACTTAACGAGGTGCTCTCTTATACTATCCTCTATCCGGTAATACGGATCCCATAATATGGATGCTACGTCATAGGCAGGCAGGCCAATCCTTGCACCCTGATAATCAACCAATCGCGGTATCCCTCTATGTATCATAATATTCTGTGACTGAAAATCACGATGAATCACTGTCTTCGGGAAAGAGTCAGCTTTTAGAGCAAGTCTGTGGAATTCCTCCTGAATGACAGATGGATTTTTTACTCTGATATTCTTAATGCCTTCCACAAACCTTCCGATGAAATAATCTGTTTCCCACCTGAAATGTTCATAATCAAAGATCCTGTTTTGAAGGGTCGGACATTCTGATACATGCACGGTCAGCCTCGTATGAATCATGATTGCTATATCTAAAACTTTTTTGTACATATTTTCTATCTGACCATGTTCACGTTTACATTTCAACCAGCTATAAAGAGAGATATCCCCAAGGTCTTCAAATATTGCCCTCATTTTCTCAGGCTCAGTCTCTATCAATTCCGGGACAGGGATGGAGTGCTTCAAAAAAAATTGTGAGTATTCGATATGGCGGAGAAAGTCAGGATCTTCATCTGCGCACTGCATAAGCACACCTGTTTTCCCTCCTCTCTTTATCCTGTAGTATCTCCTGTCAGAACCACCTGTCCCGATCAGCAGTCTATCATCCTCTCCGGATAAACCTGAGATGTCTGATTCATGAAGGTCTATTTTAAAATCCGGACCGATTATGCAGTTTTCGGATAATGAGGGAGGCGTGTGAGGGGAAAGCACGATGCAGTTTCTGAAAGAGGAATTCTTATCAAGAATGCTTTCTTTTTCGATCACCACATATCCATCCATTTCAGCATATCTGCATCCCTCTGATAATGGATGGATATAAACAGTCTCGCCTTCAGTCCTCAACAGTTCAAAAACTGCAGAGGCATATGCAGATGGGGTCCCAATATCTTTCCAGTAACATCCGCTTACATCCAGTGTTCCAATTTTATATCCAGATGCTTTTGCGTTAAGCCATGCATCAACAACGCTTGATACGCCTGAGGGTAGAAATTTGAGGAATCCAGGGGAGTAGATTGCAACGCCTGTGAACGCCAGAAGTCTTTTAGCTCCTGGTAGCGGATTATCAGACTTTGCTATTTCTTCGAGATATCCCTTCTCATCCACCACAAGATTATTAAAACTCTGATAATCATGCACAGCAAGTGTTACAAGATTCTCAGATAAAAGGTGGTATTCGAGCAGTTCTTCTAAATCCATGTCAGACAACACATCTGAATTGTGCACGATGAAAATACTGTTTCGCAGGAAAACTTCTGCATTTTTTAATGCGCCTCCTGTACCGAGCACAGGCTCTTCCGGGAAAAGTTTGATTCTTTCTCTAAACTCAGACTGGTTTATCCAGTCTTCAACGAGATCTCTTTTATAAGAAAGGTTTATGGCGATTTTATTTGCAGGGAGTTTCGATACTTTCTCAAGAACAATCTGCAGCATTGGCTTTCCAAGAATCGGGAGAAGGGGCTTGGGGATATGATATGTAATCGGCCTCAGTCTTTCACCGAGCCCAGCTGCTAAGATAAAACAATTTATGGGTTTACGCATACATCAAAAATCTTTTCCTTACATTCTTTTGAAAATGAAGGCATTGCTCTTTCCACCATTCTTCCATCTTCTCTATCTTCTCTCCATTTTCTATATCCTTTCTGAGTTTGTCAGTCCCGGAAAGGATATCTATCGGCATCTTTTCTTTTTCATACTCGTATGGAGGCTGTTTCCATTTAAAGCTTTTTGGATACAAGTCATAAACAGTTCTCAAAACAGCAACTGCGGTTTTAAAGGGTTTAAATTTATTCCTGTCAGCCACATGTATCTGTGCGCCTCCACACAGCTCTCCCGCGTACTTTTGAAATGTCGGCTGAAAATACATGGGTCTGAAAACAATGCCTGCAAGTTTGAGTTCCTTCAGCTTTTTGATCATCACCTCCGGCTCAATAAATGGGGCGCCGAATATTTCAAATGGTCTTGTTGTGCCGCGCCCTTCACTGAGATTAGTCCCTTCTACGAGGCACATGCCTGGATATACAATTGCTGTATCAAGTGTAGGCATATTGGGAGATGGCATGACCCAGGGCAGTCCTGTTTGGTCAAACCACATCCCCCGTCTCCACCCCTGCATTGGAATGACATGGAAATCCAGCGATGCATAGAATTCATTTCTTAAATAACTCCCCACTTCTCCTATTGTCATGCCATGTCGTATAGGTAAAAGACGCTGTCCGACAAAAGATGCATAAGCCATATCAAGCACGGGTCCTTCTGTTATGGCTCCTCCCAGAGGGTTTGGTCTGTCAAGGACAATAACGGACTTGCCATTATCATGGCATGCCTGCATGCAGAGTTCCATTGTCCATATGAATGTGTAGTAGCGCGAACCCACGTCCTGAACATCTATCACCATAGCATCTATATCTTTAAGCATCTCGGGAGTGGGTCTCCGCGCATGACCATAAAGGCTATATACAGGAAGATTCGTCTGAGGGTCATGAAATCCCTCCCATTCCACCATGTTGTCCTGCGTCTCACCGCGGATTCCGTGCTGGGGGCCAAAGAGTGCCTTCAATTCTAATTTCCTGGATTTTAGAAAGAGGTTGATTGCATGTTCCAACCTTCTGTTTACAGAGGCGGGGTGCACGAGAAGTCCTGCTCTCGCACCTTTTAATCTGTTGGGCCAGTTCTTTTCGAATATGTCCAGCCCGATTTCAATTGATGTATTAGGCATTCACCAAGATTTTAACTCTTCTTCACAATCTCTTAAAAGGGTAAGGGAAAAGTTCAGGTATAGAGAACTTTTTAATCCCCTTATCAGATATGAGATATATCTCAACATCAGGCGTAAACTCAGCGATCATCTGCCTGCAAGCACCGCATGGGAAACAATAATCTCCGTTATCTGACACTATCGCCATTGCCTTAAATACCTTTTCACCTTTCACAAGGGCATTTATAAGAGCAGCCCTCTCAGCACAAAAACTTAACATCAGAGAAGGGTTTTCAATGTTACACCCATGATATATCTTTCCTTTGCCGGTCATCAGGGCAGCGCCTACTCTAAACCCTGAATATGGTGCAATCGCCTTTTTTTTTGCCTCTTTTGCCTCTCTTATCAGTCTCTCAATATCTGAAGGAAGCATTGTCCCTACCTCTTTAATAGAGCCTTAACATTCTCGCTCAACTTTATAGGCGAGGTTGTCATTTTAACAAGAAATACATCTGCTCCAACATTCATGGCCTGTTCTATCACCTCAGGTGTGCTGCGCGCTGAAAATACTATTATCGGGATATCTTTATGCTGCGGCATTTGCCTGATTAGGGCTGTGAGCTTAAAACCATCCATGGGCTCCATATAAAGGTCGAGCACAACCAGATCCAGATGCTCTGCTTGAAGTATCTTTACTGCCTCTACCCCGTTCCTTGCCTCAAGCACAGTGAAGCCATCAAGAATCAGCCTGCTTTTATTCATTCTCCTTACTGCATCAGTATCATCAACAATAAGGATTCTCTTCTTGGTTGTGACAGATGTCTTTGTCTCAAGTTCTGTTAAAAGGTTTTTGAGTCCAGCCTCCTGTTCCGGACTCAGGTCTATAAACTGAAGCCCCATGCCTATTCCTTCCTGACAGTGCTGTACACGTGCTTTGAGATTGAGTTTTTGTACCCCCATAGATATGGAGACATTAAGAATATTTCCACTGGGGAATATCCTGTCTGTATGCACATATACGCCGCCTTCGCTTATATCAATGGCATTCAACATTATGGAGTTATTTATAAGGATCTGCTGCGTGAAAGGTATTCTTTTCTGTTTTCTGTTTTCGATTCCCATTTATTTACCTGAAAGATGTATTCTGGTTAACGCCTCGATACATATCGGAATTGCGAAAAAATTCATCCTGCATAGCTAAATAATTTTTTGATCGATGTCTTCATTATTTGAGTTAATATCCTTCCACATAACCAGCTACCATATCTCCAACTTCAGTAGTGGAATAGCCCATCTGTCCCGCTGCAAGGCTCTTAAGCTTTTTCCCTGTGACTTCCATCACTGAATTCTCTATGGTCTTACCCGCCTTTTCTTCTCCCAGATATTCAAGCATCATGCCTCCAGCGCATATTGCAGCGAGAGGGTTAATCACATTCTTGCCCTTATATTTTGGCGCTGAACCTCCGATTGGCTCGAACATGGAAACTCCCTGAGGGTTTATATTTCCTCCAGCAGCGATGCCCATGCCGCCCTGTATCATTGCCCCTAAATCAGTAATGATATCCCCAAACATATTGTCAGTAACTATTACATCAAACCACTCGGGGTTTTTCACAAACCACATGGTTATTGCATCAACATGTGCGTAGTCAACCTTTATATCAGGATATTCCTTTGCGACCTCATAAAATGTCCTCTCCCACAAATCAAATGCAAAGGTAAGAACATTAGTCTTTCCACAGAGAGTGAGCTTTTTCATCTTGTTTCTTTTTTTGCAGTATTCAAATGCATACCTTATGCACCGCTCAACACCTTTCCTCGTATTTATTGATTCCTGAACAGCAACCTCATCAGGGGTGCCTTTTTTCAAAACTCCTCCTGCACCTGCGTAAAGCCCCTCTGTGTTCTCTCTCACTACAACAAAATCTATATGCTCAGGCTTTTTATCTTTCAAAGGGCAGTCAACACCGGGATATAATTTTACAGGTCTCAGGTTGATATACTGGTCAAGCTCAAAACGCAATCTTAAGAGTATGCCTTTTTCAAGAATACCTGGTTTTACATCAGGATGGCCTATTGCTCCGAGATAAATTGCATCGTGCTTTTTCAGTTCGGAGACCGCATTCTCAGGCAGAACCTCTCCTGTCTTTAAATATCTGTCCCCTCCAAAATCGTAATAAGTAAGGTTGAGTTTAAAGCCAAATTTCTCGGATGCTGCATTTAATACCTTAATCCCTTCGGCTATAACCTCAGGCCCTGTCCCGTCACCCGGGATGACTGCAATGTTGTAAGATTTCATGATAACTCTCCTTAGCTAAACCCCGTTAGAAGGCTCCTTTCTATAATGGGGTAAACTCCAGATATTATACGGATTTGTATTGCAGAAAAACAATTATATTTCCCGCCCTCTGCCAGAGGGATGATGGGGCTTGTCCGTTTTTCTTTTTCTAAGTGTGTCTTATAAGGGAAGTGGTCTAACCCGGTGTCTTGTTTCCTCAACACTAATTATAGCGCCTTTGGTCAACTCTTCTGAGGATTCTTTCAAGACCTGCTTTAATCTCCTATTCACATTGCCCGGAGTTTCATTCTCAAGCCTAAAGATGATTACACTGGGACTTTTCCCACCGGAAGCAGAAACAATATCTCCAAAATCAAGGTCGCAGGTAAGGACTATTCGCTTTTCTTTCCGTGCCTTTTTAACAATTTCGGTATCCGACGCACGATGCATTTTTGAATCTCTGGCATGTATGGCGTCAAAACCCTGTTTTTTCAGCCAGTTAACCGTTGTCTGGGAAATGCCCATGTCAGCGATAAATTTCATGCTGTTTAATTAAGCGCAGGGTGCAGTTCCTCTTTAGCAAGCCAAGAGCCATATTGCAGGGCTTCTTTTATATCTTCAGGTTCAAGGTCTGGGTATTCCTTGATTATTTCCTCGGTAGCCATTCCATTAGCAACAAGGTTTATTATCAGGGAGACAGGTATTCTCATACCTCTTATGCACGCCTGCCCGCCCATAATCTCCTTATTGAATGTTATTCTTTTAAATTCCTTCATGTCACACCTCCAGAAGCCTTGCTAAGTTTATTATATAACAGTCTGCAACCTTTTGCCCCTCCCCTTCACAATCTCAATCTTCTTGCCTCTGCGCGAGGGATGACGGGACTTACCCATCTTTATGCTTAACATGACAATGATAACTGATTTTTATTTTTTAACTGAAGAACCCTCTTGTGATAAAAGGAATCCATTTTCCTATATCTAAACTCTAATGATTTTTCATCCAAGCTGCTTAAATTATGTTTAGGGAAAAAATCTATTTTCTGTCGACCGACATATTTATATGAGCTATTTTTATTGTTCGGTTTCTCTATAAGCCGCTCAATTAACGGTAGACTCTTCTCTGCGAGGGCTTCTTTATCTGCATTTTTTGATATATGATCAAGGCAATTATTGATGCATCCTAATAGTAGGTCTATGAATTGAATGAAATTAGAATATGGGTTCTTGGATTTTCTATGGTCAGAATTGATGAATGAGATCTTATTGGAAGTAAACCTGACCTTATCATCCCGATTGCCTATATAAAAAATTGAGTGCCAGGGAAAATGCAGATCGGTCTCAAGGGCTTTATTCTTGTCATGAAAGATTTTCTCAATGGTTATTGAACTGTAATTGTGAAAATATGACTTGACAGATTTTAGAATAGCTGTCCTAAAGAACCTGTTATAAATATTGTTAGCCTGTCTTTGTGTGCCAAACTGAGCTTTATCTAATTTCCTTAGGTCAATTCCTAAAATATAGAAATAGATTTTGTTGCCATCGTTTAACAAATAATTGAGCCACTTTTCAGCGATAAAATACTTATCCTTAGATTTCTCAATATCGCTATAATGCACCTCAGTATTATTATGCTTATGTCTTTGACATTCATCAGAGCACTGCCCCCAAATCTTATCGCCCTCCGGATGTCCGCAGCGCATATTCAATAGTTCCTGCAAAAACAAAGGTTCAATTTTCTCTGGCACTATCATGACGCCTATATAAAGCCAATCTTTTGAACCTGATTCATCGCAGAAAAGTTTCAATTTAATAGATGAAGCTTTTCTGGTTTTCTGCCCGAACAAGTCTTTATTCATTTCCCGTTGCCCTCTACTATCTCAATCTCTTCCGCGCTATTCTGAATAAAGCAGCCTGTCTTCTTTATTCTTTTTTTACCAATTCTCCTGAAAACAGTTCCAATGCTTTTGCAGACGGATATGTAGATAACGAGGCTATGCCATTTGCTAATTCGATCGGTAATAGTGCGCCTTCGTGTCGGTTGCTTAAAATTTTTGGGAGAGTTGCAATAATTTTTCTAATAGCAATCAGTTTATCAACGGCTGGATTTTCAACAAATTCTCCTCTTTCACCTGTTGGGACATTAATGACCATTTTATGATAATTATTGTACTTTACAAACACTTTTGCCCCGTAGTTTGTATCCGAGCCATATATTCCAGAAAAGTTTGAATGTTGAATTTCTGCCCTGATATATGAATTATTGGGGATAAAGATTGAACCTGAAGGTGCTTTATCGCCAATCAAATGTAAATGATCAACAAAAGCGCCAGTTTTTTCCTGACCAATCATTGCTACCTCTATCCCCTTTTCTTTTGCAAATTTGAAAAAATTTCTAATCGGTATAGAGAGCTTGGCTAAAGTAGCTCTGAGTGCCAGCGGACCATCTTTAACCATTAAGCAGTTTTTTAATACTTCTTTATTCTTTTCCCAAAAATAACGGATGGGGGTAAAAATCATTAATGTCTCACTGACTGACATATAATCAGATGCGACTTGGTTCGGGGCAAAATCTTCTTGCATATTTAGATGTAATCCAAACATGTCTGTAATAAAAATCTCACCCTTGCACTGTGGACAGTTTCCTTTTTCCTGATCATAAGGAAGCGTAGCAACATTTTGATGACAATGCGGACATCCAAACTCTTCAAGAGCATTTTTCGGCTTCGGATTCCACTTCTCATAGGCAATCCATTTAAGAGTTTCCATCATAGCACCATCAAGGGCATCATCCAAGCCCATATCTTTGACGGACTCAAAAATTATTTCTCTTACTGTTTGGTAAATTGTTTTTTCTGGAATCGCGACATGTCTTAAAGGAAAGGCTGTAGCATGAAACAAAGCAGAACTTTTCATCATATCCCTGATTGCAAAGGGATTTGGTGATTCCTTGTCGAGCTTAGAAATAGCGTATTGATCAACTTTAAGAAGTGCTGTTTTAACAAAAGTTACTGCTTTATATGGTGGTTGCTTTGCCTCTATGGTCTGAAAAGAGCCGTCTGATGAAAAAATTATCTTTAATTCTTCGCCAGTCTCTGGAAGACTCTGCCAAACTGGGTTAGAAGTTTCAGGTAAGGATTCTGGATCCTCAAAATTTTTACAGAGTTTCTGGACCAAAGGGCTTTTTATAACCTCTAAATGTCCTAATTTACTGGCTCTTTCCCCTGGAAGCCTTGTTCCTTTTAGATATGGCATTATTAGCCTGCTTTTGGAGGAGTAAATTTCAATGCCTGCATGGAAATAACAAATCTATGTGACCGTGTAAGCATTCTGATATATCCTTGTGTTTTGGCATTCATAATATCTTCTTTTAAACTGTCATAAGCTACATTGACTTTTGCCAGTCTATTAACATCATCTTGCGAGGCGAGATGAGCAATAAAAAAGTTTTCAGTTTGCGCCAACAGGTCTGAATTAATGGTGGTTGGTGATTGCGTTGAATAAACCATTCCAATATGGTATTTAGCTCCCTCCTTCGCGAATCTCCGATAAATTCTCGTTTCTTCACTGGTATCATTATCTTTGAAGAGATTGTGGGCTTCTTCAAAATATAATTGAACAAAATGATTACCAAGAGCATTGTTTGTAAATTTGTTGGTCTGATGTCTAAAAACTGCATTTGATAATTCCCTTGAAAAATATTGCATTACTTCTTCATTAGCATTCCCAAGATCAAGGATAATTGTTCTCCCTTTGTCTAAAAAACTCAATATTTCTTCAATAAAGTTTCCTGCCTTTAGATCATGATATATTCTGATATTTTGTAGTAATGCGGGGCCGGCACTTACAGTTGAACTTGGCTGAAGAAAAAAGAATAATGCCTCATCATCAGCATCAAATAAATTCTTTCCTTTTGTTGAACTCGGGAGTTTGCTCGCTCTATCCGCAGATGAGACTTTCTCAAAATAATTTCTCAAGTCATCAAGGCTCTTAGGCTTTATCCATTTAGATTGATCAGTCCCAAAAACTTTTTCCATTGCTTCTTTATTGAGTTCCGGGTCAAAACTTAATTTTGCCTTCAGTTTTGCTTCATCAGCATTAAAACCAGCTTTATTTAGAATTGCCCAATAGATTAATATTTTTCTTTCTGCCCTGTTTCTATCTCCCGGACCTAATTCGGCCAAACTCGCTATACTTGGTATATCGACTGATAAGAATCTTTCAATATAAACAGAATTCCTACCTGCTTCTCGTAGTAAAGTAGCAATAATCTTATGAGAACTATCTGGGTGCTCATAAAAATCAAGTTTTAAAGGCTTGGAGGGGGTTTTCTCTTTTTTTGTTAAAGCATAAACAACACATCTATCAGGATAAGCACTTCTAATTGAGAAATTATCATCTTGCGGATTATCATTAGCATACTCACCGTTAATGTCAAATATTAACTGTCCAACATTATTTGAGTCTTTGGTAGTTTCAATTAAACTTTGCGCAATCAGCTTTACGACATTACTCTTCCCCAGCCTTGTTTTACCGAACATCGCTGTTCTGCAACCCATAAAATCTATAGTGGATAAATAAACATTCACATCAGGAAGTTTTTTGTCAGGCAAGGGCAAGCGGCATTCTGTTAATCTAAGCTTGCCAATTAGAAAGCGGTTCTTATCAGTCACCATAGAGTTAGTTACCAAATTAAGTAATGCGTCATCTGGAGCATAGATTTTATACTTGTGGGCACTAACATAATTGTTCAAATCTCCTGAGAATTCAACAGTATCAAGTTTTTCAGGATGAGGATAGAACATTCCTAAAACACCTGTCTTCAACGCACCCCATTGAAGTTCGCTTTGTGTAAAAATATCTAACTCAGGCATAGATTTTTTCTGTAATTCGAAATAGGTTTGTTGAACTTCTGTCTTTAGCGGAGTCGGAGCAGTATCGAGTACTCTTAACAAAGTGAAATGCGGTGGGATTGATTTCCCATCGCTTTCAAAACTCGCTGGACACATAATTAATAATGAATTTCTTGGTATTCCACCGACATTAACTTTATAGGGATCGCTTGTAATAATACATACTTCACCATACCCTATTTCCAAAACATAACCAACAAAACGCATCTGATTATATAACTTGCTCTTCTCGAAGGATTCTTCGCGATCAAGAAAATCTTTCAGTATCCTCAACGGATGATTTTGATTTGCAGCTTCTTCAAGAAAATTTTTCATGGTTAATAGTTCGATATTAATATTTCTTGAGAGTTATTAGAAAATACACCGATCACACTACTTGTACCCTTTGGTACCTTGATAATATTGAAACCTTTATATAAACTGCGGATATCAGGGTGTGATGAATTCGTCATCAACCATTTTGCATTTTTTTCTTGAGACACTTTTTTAAGCTTATTAGCCAAACGCTTTTGATCATCGACGGAAAAATAACCATTTATATAATGTGCCTGATTCATTTCTCTTGATCCAGGCTTATAAGGAGGATCAAGGAATATAAAATCTCCATCTGAGCACATATTCAGAGTTTTTTCAAAATCAGCATGAAATATTATAGCTCTTTTTAATCTTTTTGTGAGACCAATAAAATCCTCGTAATTAAGAACATGTCTACGTTCCTCTCCCCCATAGCCTACATTAAATTGCCCCTCTGGATTATGTCTCCACATTCCTTTAAAACATGTTCTGTTGAGAAAGAGAGTGCGAGCGGCTCTGTAATAAATTGGTTTATTTTCTTGAGATTCGTTTCTGATTTTATAGTAAGGTTTTTTCCCACTCGGAAACGTACTGAAAATTTCCCAAACTTTCTTAGGATAATTCTTAATGCCTTTATATAATTCGATTAACTCTTTGTTCAAATCAGAAAGTATTGCGCTATGTGGTTGAAGGTAAAAAAAAACTGACCCGCCACCGACAAAAGGCTCGATATACTTACCTTGAATTTCATCACCGGTAGGCAAGTAATTTTCCAAGAAAGATAGCAACTTCCTTTTTCCGCCTGGGTATCTTAGAAATTTCATAATATTTTTACGTAAGCTATAGCCAAGTATATCAAAAAAATTAAAAAATCAACAGAGCTTAGAGCATCCGAAGTCCAGATTTTTGATCCTGCCAGCGGCAGGCGTTCCGAGAGATAATGGCTTGAAAAGATGCCTGAGGTTATCCATGTGGTATCTTTATTTTTCTTCTTCATCCTCTTCCATATGTCCTGCTGTAGGAGTGTTGATTTTCTCCGCAAAGTTCCCCTCTTTGGTTAAGGAGGGGCAGGGGTGGTTTGCATGAAAAAACTTTTTTATCTCTTCTAAAATACCTTCAGAATTATCAAATATGTCTTTATTTTCAAAGCGGATGACTTTAATATTAAGGTTTCTTAAATATTCTGTTCTCTCTACATCGTATTCATATCCGCCGTCTGTAAAATGTCCTGCACCATCCAACTCGACACATAGCTTTTCAGAAGGACAATAGAAGTCAAGAACATATGGGCCAACACTATGCTGTCTTCTGAATTTTCTATTTTCAAGTTGTGAATCCTTTATCATACTCCATAACTTTGCTTCAGCAGGGGTGAGGCTGTTTCTGAGCTGTTTTCTTCTTTCTTTTAAAATATTTCTGTTGTGGATTTTTTCCGACATTATTCAACTACCACCCCTTAACCCCTCCTAAAACAGGAGGGGAGCTTCTATCGGGTTTCGCCATTTACTAAGACACATTTTATACTAAACCGCCTGAATTTTTACAGCCACATATTAAACGCGGAAGGCTGAAAGTTAGGAAGCGGGGAAGTCTGAAGATTTTGTGGGAAGTTTTAACGCTTAGCTTTTCGCAGCCATCTTTTTTTTGGTCCACTCAACAAGCCCGTCTGCGGAAATCAGCTCTTGCATGAATGGCGGGATAGGATTAGCCTTGTATGATTCGCCTTTTGAGATGTTTTTTATAACCCCATTATCAGCATCTATCTCTATTTCATCACCCTCTTTTATCTTCTCAGACGCCTCTTCAGATTCAAAAATAGGAAGGCCAATGTTAAATGAGTTTCTGTAGAATATCCTCGCAAAGCTTTTTGCAATGACAGCCTGAATCCCTGCTGCCTTAATTGCAATAGGCGCATGCTCCCTTGAAGAGCCGCAGCCGAAGTTCTTTCCTGCAACAATAATATCCCCTGCTTTTGCCTTTGTTGAAAAATCCTTATCAGCATCCTCCATCACATGTTTTGCAAGATCTTGAGGGTCAGATGTATTTAGATATCTTGCAGGGATAATGGCATCTGTATCAATATCATTGCCGAATTTCCAGTTTCTGCCCTTAATCAACATCTTCTATACTTCCATATCCCATAGTCTTGGGTCAAGCGCATCCCTCAGCCCTTCACCAACAAGGTTGTAACTGAGAACTGTAATGAGTATTGCTATGCCGGGGTAAAGCGAAAGCCACCATGCAACTTCTATATTGTCTTTTCCTGCTGTAAGAATATTGCCCCAGCTTGGGTTCGGGGGCTGGACGCCAAGCCCAAGGAATGAAAGCCCTGATTCAATAAGAATTGCGCCTGCAACTCCGAATGTTGCTGCAACAAATACAGGTGAGAGCGCATTAGGAAGAACATGCCTGAATATCAGCCTTAAATCACTTGCACCCATTGCCTTTGCTGCTACTACAAAATCCCTCTCCTTAAGAGTCAGAAACTCAGCCCTTACAAGCCTTGCAACATCCATCCATCCTGTAACACCTATGACCACCATTATAGTGAATATGCTCGGCTCAAGAATTGCAATCACAGCAAGTATGAGGAAGAATGTCGGGAATGCAAGCATTATATCAACGAATCTCATAAGAACCGCATCAACCTTGCCACCGTAAAATCCTGCTATGGCGCCAATAATAATGCCGATTAATATAGCGATACCCACTGCAACAAAACCGACCTTAAGAGATACTCTGCTTCCCCATATCACCCTTGAAAGCACATCCCTTCCAAGCTCATCTGTGCCAAAAGGATGTGCCTTGCCCGGAGGTGAAAGCACATTATGAACATCTATTGCTGTTGGGTCATAAGGTGAAATATACGGCGCAAACAGCGCTATGACTATCAAACAGCTAATTGTTACAGCACCTATGACAGATAACCTGTTTCTCGAAAACCTCTTTCCTATGACTTTTAATAGTCTCATCTGCTTTTCACCCTTATCCTCGGGTCAACCAATGCATATGATACATCCGCAATGAGATTCCCTACTAACGTAAGAATCGCACCTATAACAAGTATCCCCATGATTGTGGGATAGTCCCTCGACATCGTTGACGAATAAAAGAGCTGACCCATTCCGGGAATCGCAAATATTGTCTCGAATATTACTCCGCCTCCGATAAGTCCTGGCACAGAGAGGCCGAGGATTGTAACTATCGGCATTAGCGCATTTCTAAAGGCATGCTTGAATACAACCTCTGATTCATTAAGTCCTTTTGCTCTTGCTGTCCTTATGTAATCCTGTCTTATAACCTCAAGCATACTCGAGCGGCTGTACCTGCTTAAGCCTGCAATACCCCCGAATGCAGAGATTCCAACAGGAAGTATCAGGTGCTTTACCCAGTCAGCAAGCCTTTCCAATGGTCCCATCCCTGAAACATCTATGCTCTGAATTCCTGATATAGGCAATAGTCCAAGATTCACACCAAATAGAATCATTAGCAGGAGTGCAAGCCAGAATGTTGGGGTAGAAAAACCAATGAATACAAAGACAGTTGAGACCTTATCAAATAAAGAATACTGTCTTGTCGCTGAGAGCACTCCTATTGGAATTGCGATAATAAATATTAGTAAAAGCGAAAGGACGTTGATTGTTAATGTTATGGGGATTCTTTCAACTATCTTATCTATCACCTTTCTTCCATCAACGAATGACTTCCCAAAATCAAGCTTTGCAAATCTCGTAATCCATTCAAAGTACTGGACATGAAGAGGCTTGTCAAGACCATAGAGTTTTTTCAGATTCTCCCTTGCCTGTGCAGATGCCTTAAGTGACATCTCTGTCTGCACCTCAACAGGACCGCCTGGCGCAAGGTGTATGACTATGAAGGTTATCAGGGTGATTCCAAAGATTAATGGAATCATGAGGAGAAGTCTTTTTGCTATGTAAGAAGGCATAGCATTAAATTAAAGGAAGCACTCCAGATTGTCAATAACTTGTATAACTGTATTGCCATGGTTTTAGACTTTTATTGCCTCAATCCTTTATAATCAATAACCATGCAAGAAGATAAAATCCTGGTATTAGATTTCGGCTCCCAGTACACCCAGCTCATTGCAAGGCGGGTGAGAGAAAATAGTGTCTATTCCGAGATATTTCCATTTAATGTCTCTCTTCAAAAGATCAGGGATTTCAATCCAAAAGGGATTATCCTTTCAGGCGGCCCATCCAGCGTATATGATAAGGGAGCGCCGATTTCTGACATGAAGATATTCGAACTCGGCATCCCGATCCTCGGCATATGTTATGGCATGCAGCTAATGGCGCATCTTCTCGGAGGTAATGTTGCAAAGGCTGTGAAAAGGGAATACGGGCGCGCAGAACTAATAATAGATGATGATTCAGACTTATTTAAAGGTATACCCCCCCATCCCCCCCTTAGCAAGGGGGGGAGCAGGGGGGGTGAACTCCGAACTACCGTCTGGATGAGCCACGGTGACAGGATAGAGAAATCACCTGAGGGGTTCAGTCCTGTAGCCCATACAGAAAACTCTCCGATAGCAGCCATCGCAGATAAAAAAAGAAATTTCTATGCCCTTCAATTCCATCCTGAGGTAGTCCATACCGAAAAAGGAAGGGAGATAATAAAAAACTTCGTATTTGACATTTGCAGATGCAAACCTACGTGGACAATGAAGTCTTTTATAGAAACTGCGAAAAAGGAGATAAGGGAGAAAGTCGGGAATCAGAGGGTTGTGTGCGGCATCAGCGGCGGTGTAGACTCATCTGTCACAGCAGTCCTTGTGCATGAGGCCATAGGCGATAAGCTTACCTGCATATTTGTCGACAATGGTGTTTTAAGGCAGGATGAGGCAAAAAAAGTAGAAAACATGCTCAAAAAGAGTTTTCACATGAAGATAAAATGTGTGGATGCATCAGAAAGGTTCTTAAGGAAACTCAAAGGAGTTACAGACCCTGAACGGAAAAGAAAGATAATAGGCAATGAATTCATAAGGGTTTTTGAAGAAGAAGCCATGAAGATAAAAAATGTCGGTTTTCTTGCACAGGGTACGCTCTACCCTGATGTAATAGAAAGCATTTCGTTTAAAGGCCCTTCAGCAACAATAAAAAGCCACCATAATGTCGGAGGACTTCTGAAGAAGATGAAACTGAAGCTCGTAGAGCCATTGAGAGAATTGTTCAAGGATGAGGTGCGTGTTCTCGGACATGAGCTTGGCATGCCTGATGAGATAATTAACCGCCATCCATTTCCAGGTCCCGGGCTGGCGATAAGGTGCATAAGTGATATAACAAAACAGCGACTGGATATCCTCAGAAAAGCAGATGTGATAGTCCTTGAAGAGATAAAAAAGGCAGAGCTTTACGGAAAAATCTGGCAGGCATTTGCAGTGCTCCTCCCTGTAAAGAGTGTTGGCGTCATGGGTGATGAGAGGACATATGAAAACGTGATTGCAATCAGGGCGGTCACCAGCGTTGACGGCATGACCGCTGACTGGGCGCAGATACCTTACGATGTCCTCGGAAAAATGTCGAACAGGATAATAAATGAGGTAAAAGGCGTAAACAGGGTTGTCTATGACATAAGCTCAAAGCCGCCGAGCACGATTGAATGGGAATGAAACAGTAGCCAGTTATCAGTGGTCAGTTGTGAAAATGGATATAAAAAATTATCTCAAAGAAAAAAAGGAACTCGTAGACACTTTTCTTAAAGAATATTTTCCCTCGCCTTCTTCCCCTAAAATATTAGGCGAATCTATCACATACTCGCTTTTTGCAGGGGGGAAGAGGATAAGGCCGATTCTCTGTCTTGCAGCACACGAGGCATGCGGCGGCGATTCTGAAGATATTCTGCCTTTTGCATCTGCCATAGAATTGATTCATACATATTCACTTATACATGACGACCTTCCTGCTATGGACAATGATGACCTCAGGCGTGGAAAACCAACAAACCACAAGGTCTTTGGAGAAGGCATCGCAATACTTGCTGGAGACGGGCTTCTAACAGAGGCATTTTTTATGATGGCAAATTCCTTGTCAAATAAGAATATAAAGAATACCGCCCTTATAAGAGCAATCAAAGAGATTGCGTTTGCATCAGGCATTCACGGCATGGTTGGCGGCCAGGCACAGGACCTTATCTCAGAAGATTCAGAACCTGACAAGGAAACACTGTCTTTCATACATAAACATAAAACAGGAGCACTGATATCAGGCTCTTTAAGGGCAGGTGCAATCCTTGCAAACTGCACCAAACCAGCACTCAATGCTATCACAAGGTATGGCGAAAACATCGGCCTTGCCTTTCAGGTGATAGATGATATACTTGATATTGAAGGAAGCACCGAGGAACTCGGGAAAACCGCCGGCTCTGACATGAGGAAAAAGAAGATGACATATCCTGTTCTATA
The DNA here is from genome assembly GCA_021824065.1 of Nitrospirota bacterium. Lineage (GTDB taxonomy): Bacteria > Nitrospirota > Thermodesulfovibrionia > Thermodesulfovibrionales > UBA1546 > JAKALU01. The sequence goes on along the minus strand of JAKALU010000006.1, from coordinate 10,402 downwards.
TGGAATAGAGCAATCCAGAAAAAAGGCAGAAGAACTTATTGCAGAGGCAATATTTGCCATAAAGGATTTTTCAGATAAGGCAGCGCCTTTAAGGGAGATTGCGAGGTATTTTCTTGAAAGGAAGAATTAAGCAAGATATAGTATTCTCGCTCATTCTCGGTCGCCTCGGCGACCTCCGAGGTTTTTGCCTCTCAATTATTTGTATTTTATACTGTCGGAATATCGGCAAAAAAATCCGCTCAAATACTATATCTTACTTTATGTTATAAATAGGAGATTGGTAATCAATGCTCATAGAAAAAATAAAATCACCTGATGACCTGAAAAAACTCTCCACAGAGGAACTTCAAGACATTGCAGAAGAACTGAGGGAGATAATAATAGAGCGTGTATCCATAAACGGCGGGCATCTGGCATCAAACCTCGGGGTTGTGGAACTTACATTAGTGCTTCACTATATATTCGATTCGCCCAAAGACAAGATTATATGGGATGTGGGACATCAATCATATACGCACAAGCTGATTACCGGCAGATACGAAAAATTTTCAACATTAAGAAAATATAAAGGGTTGTCAGGGTTTCCAAAGATAGATGAGAACATCCATGATGCATTCGGGACAGGACACAGTTCAACATCCATCTCTGCTGCACTTGGAATGTTGGCGGCAAGAGACATTATAAAAAAATCCAAAATCCCAAATCTAAAATCCCAAATGCTAAATAAGGTCATAGCTGTTATCGGTGACGGGGCTCTCACTGCCGGCATTGCATTTGAGGGACTGAATCATGCAGGACATCTGAAAAAAGATTTAATCGTAGTGCTGAATGATAATGAGATGTCAATATCTCCAAATGTTGGTGCATTATCTGCATACCTAAACAGAATACTCACAGGAGACTTATATCAGAAATTCAAGAAGGATACAAAAGCCTTTATCGAGAGCATTCCAAAGCTCGGAGGTCCCTTTTCAAAGATTGCACAAAAGGCAGAGGAAACCTTGAAAGGACTTTTTCTACCCGGGATTTTATTCGAAGAACTTGGATTTAATTACGTGGGGCCTATAGACGGTCATAACATTGAACTCCTCATAGAAACATTTAAAAAAATAAAAAATGCAGATACACCCACATTAATTCATGTTATCACAAAAAAAGGTAAAGGATACGAATTCTCTGAGAAAGACCCCTGCATATTTCATGGTATTGGTCCATTTGAGGTAGAAACAGGAGACGTTTTACGTGATAAAAACATCCCCTCATACAGTGAACTATTTGGAAGGGCATTAACAGAACTGGCTGAGCATGATGAGCGGGTAATTGCCATATCTGCTGCAATGAGGGAAGGCACTGGGCTTGAATGTTTTGCAGAAAGACATCCTGACAGGTTTTATGATGTTGGCATTGCAGAACCCCATGCTGTGACATTTGCAGCAGGGCTTGCACTGCAAGGATTAAGGCCTGTGGTTGCAATATATTCCACCTTTCTCCAGAGAGGATACGATGAGATTATCCATGATGTCTGTCTCCAGAATCTGCCTGTTGTCTTTGCAGTAGACAGGGCAGGCATTGTTGGCGAGGACGGGCCAACACATCAGGGGGCTTTTGATCTCTCTTATCTCAGGCATATACCAAACCTTGTTGTTATGGCGCCAAAAGATGAAATTGAACTAAAAGCCATGCTTGAATTCAGTCTAAAACATAATGGGCCGTCAGCAATAAGGTATCCGAGAGGGAAGATAAGTCAGGGGTCAGGGATCAGGGGTCAGGGGTTAGAGGTTGAGACAGGGAAAGCAGAGATATTAAAAGAGGGCAATGATGTAGCATTAATAGCAATTGGCAATACTGTTTATCCAGCACTCAATGCAGCAGAGAGACTTGAAAAGGAAGGGATAAAGGCAACAGTCATAAATGCAAGGTTTGTCAAACCTCTGGATAAAGCCCTTATCTTTTTAGTTGCATCAAGGGTAAAAAGGATAATAACAGTAGAGGAGAATGTCCTTGCCGGCGGCTTTGGCAGCGCAGTTCTTGAATACCTGAACAGCGTGGATATTCATGATGTGAAAATAAAAACCCTCGGCATACCTGATGAATTTGTAGAACAGGGCTCTCAGAAGATATTGAGAGAGAAATATGGGATTGATGAAGAAGGGATTTATAATAGAGCCCTCTCCATTATCAGAGAGCCAACGTTTACGATGGATAATAAATAATGCATAGAACAGGCAGTTTCAAAATTTTTATCCTCTTAATTGTATCTTGATGAAAGAGCGACTTGATAAAATCCTTGTTGACAGGGGGCTTGTTAAAAGCAGGGAAAGGGCAAAGGCATTGATAATGGAAGGGACTGTCCTGGTTGACGGCGCTCCTGTTACAAAGGCAGGCTCTATGATAAGCAGCACTTCTGCAGTAAGCCTTAAGGGCGAAGAGATTCCCTATGTGAGCAGGGGGGGGCTAAAACTTGAAGCTGCCATAAAATTTTTTAAAGTAGACTTAAAAGACAAGGTGGCTATGGATGTTGGCTCATCAACAGGGGGGTTCACTGACTGCATGTTGCAGATGGGGGTAAAAAAGGTATATTGTATTGACGTTGGATATGGACAGATGGCATGGGCTTTAAGAAATGACCCGAGGGTCATTCTTCTTGAAAGGACGAATATAAGATACCTTGATAGAAAGAGAATTCCAGAAATGATCGATATTGCAACAGCAGATGTCTCTTTTATATCACTTACAAAGGTTATACCAAGAGTGATGGAATTCTTAAAGGAAAGCGGTGAAATACTTGCGCTTGTAAAACCGCAGTTTGAAGTCGGGAAAGGGGATGTTGGAAAAGGCGGTATTGTAAGGGAAGAAGAGAAAAGACTTGCTGCCGTAGAGTCCGTGAGAACCGAGCTTGAGAACCTTGGACTTCATGTGATCGACATATTTCAATCACCTGTCCCTGGACAGAAAGGCAATATAGAATATTTTCTATACTTAAAGAAAGGCTGATTAATATGGAAGAGCAAAAAGTTTTAGGAGTTGACCTGTCAATTGCATCAAAAGAGGCTATAGAGGCCCTTATTGAAGAAGGGGGAGAGCCGGACATATTCGAAGAGATCCTAAAGGTAAATGCACATAGACCTGAGATCATCAAGTTATTAATTGAAAACCCTGACGTACCTGAAAACATAAGAGATGAAGCCGCTAAACTCCTGAGAGCCCCTGTTAAAATATCAGCGCCTCTTGTAAAGAAAGAAAAGACGCCCGAGATGCGCTCCCAGACCCTGCTTCAGAAGGTGCAGAACCTGACTGTATCTGAACGGAGACTGCTTGCAATGAGGGGCGGACGTGAAGTAAGGTCAATCCTGCTAAAGGATACAAACAAACAAATAATAATGACTGTCCTTGACAATCCAAAGATTACAGAGTCAGAAATAGAAATAATGGCCCACTCACGCTCTATTCCCGATGAGGTGTTAAGGGCAATTACAAAAAACAGAGAATGGATGAAAAACTACGGGATATTGTTTGCGGTGACAACTAACCCAAAAACACCTGCTGGGGTAGCGATCCCCCTTTTGAGCAATCTAAAGACAAAAGACCTCTCTACGCTCGAAAAGAATAAAAATATTGCAGAGGCGCTCCGTACAGCAGCGAAAAAACTTGTGCAGGCAAGGAAACCACATTAAAACCACACTGGATGGTCTCTGAGATTTGACTTTTAACTCAAAATTCTTTTAAAGTTTAAAAGTTTTGAGAGAAAAAATTTTAGAGGAGCTTTTATGCAAGACACTGCTATTCAGTTAATACTTCAGGCAGGCTATGTTGTTAAGGGTGTGCTGATTATCCTGCTGTTTTTCTCTGTTGTTTCATGGGCAATAATCTTTTATAAGCAGCGTTACCTCTCTAAGGCAAACAAGGAAACGGATATGTTTCTGAGAACATATAGAGCAGGTCGTGATCCAAAAGGCATTTTAAATGCCACAAAAAACCTCAATCTCAGCCCATTTGCAAACATATTCAGATTTACATACACAGAGGAGGTTCGTGACAGGGCTGAGATTAAAAGGTTGCTCAGAAGATATGAGGCGCTCGAGTCAGCCAAACTCGAGAGATATCTCAGTTTTCTTGCAACAACAGGCTCCACCACACCATTCATAGGTTTGTTTGGAACTGTATGGGGGATAATGAATGCATTCAGAGGGATAGGCGCTGCTGGTTCAGCGTCCCTTGCTGTTGTTGCACCTGGTATTGCAGAGGCTTTGATTACAACAGCAGCCGGACTCGCAGCTGCAATCCCGGCTGTAATTGCCTATAACTATTATCTCAGCAGGGCAAGACGGATAATCATAGAGATGGAGGATTTCTCAGAGGAATTGCTTGACTTCTTTTCAAAGGAAACAGGATGAAGGCTGACAGGAACAGAGGCGTCCTTTCAGAGATAAATGTAACACCATTAGTTGATGTAATGCTTGTGCTGCTCATAATATTTATGGTCACAGCACCTTTACTCCAGCAGGGCATTGATGTAAACCTTCCGAAGGCAAAAGGCAAAGACCTTCCTCCTGAAGAAAGAATAACCCTTGTGATAAAAAAAGACAGGGTTATCTATATGAATGACACACCGATGTCTATGCCCGAACTGAGGCAAAAACTTAATGCTATAAGCAAATTAAACCCGAATATCTTTCTCAAGGCAGATAAGGATGTTCCATACGGTCTTGTTGTTGAGGTGATGAGTGATATCAAGGAGGCCGGGATAGAAAAACTCGGGATGGTAACTGAGCCGAAGATAAGTTTAAATGAAAAATGAAGGAGCCCAGTCTTCAGATAACCACTATCCTCTCGTTGGTAATCCATATAACTTTCCTCATCTTAGCACTTGTGATAATAAAACAGACAAATCATTTTGTTATGCCTTCTCCATATATCGTGAGTCTTGTTAGCCCTGAGAGTGAGGCCGATATTTCAGAGAAAGAAGGTACAGTAACACATAAGGGGGACTCTGTTCCTCCAATGAGCTTGCCTTCGGAAACCTCAAAACCCAGAAAAAATTTTAAGGATACAGAACAGTACATATCAGATATAATTGCAGCAATAAAGGCAAAGAGAAAAGCAGAGGAAATCGTTAGATTAAGAAATATCATCTCTCTAAAAAGCTCCGGCACATCAGAAGAAGCAACCGGAATACCCCAACCTCCAGAGGGTGAAGGAGAAGCAACCATACTGAATAGCTACTATGCAACGATAAGAGGAGAGATATGGCGGCACTGGGCATTCCCTGAAACGAGGGATGAAAATCTTGAGGCAATAATCTCAATAACAATAATGCGGGATGGTACTATTAAAATAAACAAAATCGAAAAGAGTTCTGGCAATCTTCTTTTTGACCGCTCTGTACTGAAGGCTATTAATAAGGCAAGCCCTGTTTCCCCACCACCATACGAGATGGAGATAGGGGTGAGGTTTACGCCATGAAGACAGCTGCCAGTTGCCAGTTGTCAGTTGTCAGTAAAAAAAGAACAAGAATTTTCTGCGCTTCTGCACTTCTGCGCTTCTGCACTTCTGCGCTATTCTTCCTTTTCACTTTTCACTTTTCACTTTTCACTTGCGAAGCAAAGGTCTACATCGACATAACCTCTCCTGCAATAAAAAAACTTCCGATAGCTATTCAGGAATTCAGCGGGCAGGAAGGGAAAAACATCGCAGACATAATAAGAGACGACCTTGATTTTACAGGTTTCTTCCTCTGCCTTGATAGGGCCATGTATATAGAAAGCCCTACTCAGGCATTTAATCCTAAAAACTGGAGTGCGATTGGCGCAGAGGCTGTTATAAAGGGAACGGTTAGTGGCGAACAAAGCCTTACAGTGATGATATCGCTCTATGATGTAATTGGAGATGGAGAGATTTTCAAAAAAGAGTACAAGGGAGAGAGGACTTCGATAAGACAACTCGCTCACATCATTGCAAACGACATATATAAACACATCACAGGAGAAAATGGGATATTCAAAACAAAAATTGCCTTTGTTGCAGAGGATGAAGGCAGAAAAGGACTTTACATAATGGACTGGGACGGGGCAGCGATTAAGAGGTTGGGGATTAAAGGTGATTTTGTCCTCAGGCCGCATTGGTCAAGGGATGGCACCAAGCTTGTTTATTCTTCTGAGAGGGGTGGACAATGGGGGATATATTTGTTAGACTTTATGAAAATGACAGAAAAGAAAATCTTCACTTCAAGGGGACTGAATATGGCAGGTAGTTTTTCCCCTGATGGAGGTGGGATTATGCTTTCATCATCAAGGGACGAAACATACGGCATATATAGCTTGAATATTTCTGACTCAACACTAACAAGAATAACTTCATCAAGAGGGATAGAGGTCTCTCCTGCTATTTCACCTGACGGGAAACTGGTTGTCTTTGTATCTGATAGAGGGGGAAACCCCCAGATTTATTTAATGGACAGAAAAGGTTATGATGTGAGAAGACTGACATTTGAAGGCTCGTATAATACCTCTCCGAGCTGGTCACCTGATGGGAAAAAAATTATCTTTGTCGGAAGACAATCAGGTAAAAACCAGGTATTCACTATCAGCCCTGATGGTTCAGAGCTCACACAGCTAACAGACACCGGGAATAATGAAGACCCTTCATTTTCCCCTGACGGAAGGTTTATAATATTCTCGTCTGACAGGGATGGAGACAACGGCATCTATATAATGAGGTCAGATGGAGAATCACAGAAAAGGATAACGCCCACTTGGTTAAGGGCCTTTGGCCCTGAGTGGTCACCGAATTAAATAAATATAGTAGGAGGAGGGTTATTATGAAAAGGTTTTTTGTACTGATATTAGCTTTAGGCTTTATCTTTGCTGGATGTGCACAGAGAGCCGTAACAACACAACCTGAGCAGCCAGCGTCGCAGGAAACGGCTCAAAAAGCTGCAGCACCTGAAACAGCTAAGGCAGAGAAAAAGGCAGAGTCAAAGGAAACACCGACTGTAACAAAGGCAGAGTCTGAAAAAGTAGCAGTTGTATCAGTTAAAGAGGCTATTGAGGCAAAACGCTCCATTGGCGTCTTTGAGAACATCCATTTTGATTTTGACAAATACTACATCAGGGATGACGCAAAGCCTACGCTTACGGCCGTATCAGCCTGGCTTATAAAGAACAAGTCTTCAAAAATGCTTTTAGAAGGCCATTGCGACGAGTGGGGCACAAACGAATACAATCTTGCACTTGGAGAGAGAAGGGCAAAGTCGACAAAGGATTATATAGCAGCATCAGGTGTAGAAAAAGACAGGCTCGACATGATAAGTTATGGCGAGGAGCGGCCGCTCTGCAAAGAACACGATAAAGAGTGTTGGCAGAAAAACAGAAGGGTTCAATTTATACTTAAAACTCAATAGAGGAGATCTGGCAAATAATGAAAAAAATTCTTTTCTGCCTATTAATATTCATTTCCGGGTGTGTAACAACCTCTGACTTCGAGACGCTTAAAGCTGATATCAATCAGCTTAAAAAAGACTCTTTTGATATCCGGAAAGAGACCTCTGAGATAAAAACAGATTTAGCTGACCTGAAGGAAAAGACATCAGGCTCAGTAAAGGAAGAAGCATTCAATGCTATCAGAGAGAGCGAGGCATCGCTCCGCTCAGAGGTCTCAGGGATTTCAAAAGACCTGCAAACCCTTACTGGCAGGTTTGATGAGAATAGATATTTTATTGACAAGACCCTGAAAGACAAGTCTTCAGAGATGGACTTGCTCCGCTCACAGATAACTGCCTTTGAGACACAGTTGAAGGAGTTGCAGACAAAACTATCTTCAAAATTAGAGGCAGAGAGCAAGACAAAAGGCAAAACAGAGATAAAGAAAGAAAAGAAAGCCGAATTAGAAGAGACAAAAACTCCTGAGATAAAAGACCCTGCAAAGGCATATGAGGCAGCCTATAATGTCTTCAAGGAAAAAAAATATAAAGAGGCGCGAGAGAAATTTGATGTATTTCTGAAGGAATTCCCAAAAGATAAACTTGCCGGCAATGCCCAGTTCTGGATTGGTGAGACTTATTATCAAGAAGAGGACTATGCAGGCGCAATTGTTGAATATGATGCTCTGCTCAAAAACTATCCGGACAGCGAAAAGGCTGCGGGTGCCCTTTTGAAACAGGGCTATTCATTTATTGAAATGGGAGATAGAAAGGCCGGGAAGGGGATCCTCGAGCAGTTAAGGGAAAAATATCCTAAATCTAAAGAGGCAGAGCTTGCAAAGAAAAAATTAGAAGAAATAAGCAAAAAGAGCAGATGAAAGGAGATGACAGGACTCAAGGACAAATTTGAAAGAATAATAGATTACCTGCGCATATCTATTACAGATAGATGCAGCCTTCGCTGCATCTATTGCATGCCTCCCGAAGGGTTAAGCCTCTTTGAACATAAAGAGATTCTGACCTATGAAGAGATAATAAAAATTGTCAGAATTGCCTCGGAACTCGGGGTAAGAAAAGTCAGGATAACAGGTGGAGAACCTCTCGTGAGAAAGGATGTCACCCTTCTAACTGCCTCAATAAAAAAGAACCAGGGGATAGAAGACCTCAGCATTACAACAAATGGCGTCTTGCTCGAAAGATATGCAGAGGAACTTGCAAGATCAGGCGTTGATAGAGTAAACGTGAGCCTCGATTCTCTCAGACCCGAAAGATATAGAGAAATAACAAGAGGCGGAGATATAAATGTTGTCCTTAGAGGGATAGAGGTTGCAAGAAAGGCAGGGCTGACCCCTGTGAAAATAAACATGATCCCGATAAGGGGTCTTAATGATGACGAGATTAAAGACTTTGCAGGGATAACTCTTAACAGTGATTATCATGTCAGGTTTATAGAGTTCATGCCTTTTGGAACAGGCGGCTTCTGGAACTCGGGAAAATATATCCCATGTGACGAGATAAAATCTATTGTTGAAACAATCGGCCCCCTTACACCTGTGCGAGTCAGGAAAAACGGCCCATCAAAATATTTCAGACTCAAAAATGCACAAGGGGTCATTGGTTTCATAAGTGCAATAACCCACCATTTTTGTGAAGACTGTAACCGTCTCAGATTGACCTCTGACGGGAAACTAAAACCATGCTTATTTTCCGAGACAGAGATTGATCTAAAACCAGCATTAAGGGGCGGCGCATCTGATGATGAAATAGTGCGGTTGCTTAAACTTGCGATTGAAGTAAAACCCGAAAGACATAACATCAATGAAAAAAGCGACCTGAATTTTCTCCAGTCGATGTCACGGATCGGGGGATAAGAATCTCAAGAACAGATCTCTTTTCTTTTATCAGAAACTCTTTTTAGATAACATTTCTGTAGCCAGTTCCACCGGCAAAGGCTTGCTGAAAAAATATCCCTGCACTTCATCGCATCCTAACGAATGTAATAAATTCAATTGTTCTTCTGTCTCGACTTCCTCGGCTATTACTTTCAGGGCTACAAGATGAGAAAGGTCAACAATGAGCTTTGCTTTCGGTCAGTTCCAGCTCCAGGCCGCTCGGTTCAAGACTGGTTTCTTTTAGAACTTTTTCCACTGTTTCTATTATGTCACGTTCCCGAAATTGGCGGGCTGATATATTCACAGCAACACGTTCGGGTGCAACACCTGCTTTTTGCCATGACTTCTGTTGTCCACATGCAGTATAGAGTACCCATTCGCCAATTGGTACAATAAGCCCTGTATCCTCTGCCACTGGTATGAATTTCGACGGAGGAACCAAACCCAATTCAGGTTGTTGCCAGCGTATAAGGGCCTCCATACCACCAATTTGCTTCGTTTTTAAATCAACCTGTGGCTGATAATGCAACACAAATTCATTTCGTTCCAGTGCATGCCGGAGGCTGTTTTCCATAGCCAGTCTTTCAATGGCCTTGATATCCATTGCATGTGAGAAGAACTTATAATTACTCCCCTCTTCCTTGGCAGCGTTCATTGCTGTATAGGAATGTGTAAGCATGGCATCAGCATCCAGCCCGTCATCCGGATAAAGGCTTATGCCTATTCTGGCATTTATAAATATCTCATGCCCCTCGATGAGGAACGGCTTCTCCAGAATGTCCGTAAGTTTCTCAATAACTATTATCGTATCACCTGCCAGGGCAATTTCAGGCAGGAGGATTATGAATTCATCCCTGCCCGGCCTTGCTATAGTATCGCTTTTGCGCAAACAAACCTTTAACCTTTCAGCCGTCTCCTTCAGCAATTGGTCTCCGATTCTGCGTCCAAAATTGACATTGATTGGCTTTAAGTTTTCAATACACATGAATATAACAACCACTATGAGCTTGTCTAAAAACTACCGCTGATTCTAACCAGGAAATATGATAAATTAAAGGCACAAAATATTTGAAGGAGGTTAGTTAATGCCTTT